>DASZXD010000094.1:0-21276 GCA_035546015.1 Occallatibacter sp. | reverse complement strand
GATCCCGCTGCCAGCACCAGTTGCCGTGCCGGTTCCGTCAGCTCCAGCGAAATCTGCCGGTCTTCCAGCAGCTTGCCCACTTCGGCCAGCCGCAGATCCAGAATCGCGCTCAACTGCGCATGCCCCAACGGTTTGAAGATCACCATGTCGTCCACCCGGTTCAAAAACTCCGGACGGAAGTTTTCCCGCAGCACACGCATCACAGATTCGCGCACCATGTCGAAATCATGCTCTGTCTTGAGCGCGTCTGCCTGCAGCATCGCAGCGCCCAGGTTCGACGTCATGATCAGCACCGTATTCCTGAAGTCCACGGTGCGTCCCTTCGAGTCGGTCAGCCGCCCGTCATCCATCACCTGCAGCAGCACGTTGAACACATCCGGATGCGCCTTCTCGATCTCGTCGAACAGGATCACCGCATACGGCCTGCGCCGCACGGCCTCGGTCAACTGCCCGCCTTCGTCGTAGCCCACATATCCCGGCGGCGCGCCGATCAGCCGCGCCACGGCGTGCTTCTCCATGTACTCGCTCATGTCGATGCGCACCATTGCCTGCTCGTCGTCGAAAAGAAACTCCGCCAGCGCACGTGCAGTCTCCGTCTTGCCCACACCCGTTGGCCCCAGGAAGATAAAGGAACCGATCGGGCGCTTCGGATCGCTCAACCCCGCGCGCGAACGCCGAATCGCATTCGCAACCACGGAGAGCGCGGCATCCTGACCCACCACGCGCTCGCGCAGACGATCCTCCATCTGGACGAGCTTCTTCACCTCGCCTTCGAGCATGCGTGACACCGGAATCCCGGTCCACTTGCTTACGACCTTGGCAATGTCTTCCTCGTCCACCTCTTCCTTGAGCATGCGCTGAACGCCGCCGTCGTTCTGCGCGCCGTCCTGTGCAGCATTCAACTGCTTGAGTTCCGCTTCGAGCTTTGGCAACTCGCCATACTGAATCTGAGCCGCTCGTTCGAGCTGCCCCTTGCGCGTTTGTTCTTCAGACTCAAAACGCAGCGCCTCAATCTTCTTCTTCAACTCGCTGATGCGGCTGATCGCGTCGCGTTCGCTCGTCCATCGCGCACGCAGAGCTGTAATCTGCTCGCGCAGCGTCGCAATCTCGCGCTCCACTTCCTCAAGGCGCTCACGGCTGTTCTGGTCCGTCTCGCGCTTCAGCGCCGCGCGCTCAATCTCGAGCGACGTCGCCTCGCGCTCCAACTGATCGATCTCCGTCGGCACCGAGCCGATCTGGATCGCCAGCGAGGCCGCAGCTTCGTCCACAAGATCGATTGCCTTGTCCGGCAGGAATCGATCGCTGATGTACCGGTGCGACAACGTCGCCGCCGCCACAATCGCGGCATCCTTGATGCGCACGTTATGGTGTGCCTCGTAGCGCTCCTTCAGCCCGCGCAGAATCGCAATCGTATCTTCGACATTCGGCTCGCCCACATACACAATCTGGAAACGCCGCTCCAGCGCCGCGTCCTTCTCGATGTATTTCCGGTACTCGTTCAGCGTGGTTGCGCCAATCGCGCGCAACTCGCCGCGCGCCAGCGCCGGCTTCAGCATATTGCTCGCGTCTATCGCGCCCTCTGCTGCGCCCGCGCCCACCAGCGTGTGCAGTTCGTCGATGAACAGCACAATCTCGCCATTCGATTCCTCGATTTCTTTCAGCACCGCCTTCAGCCGGTCCTCAAACTCGCCACGATACTTCGCGCCGGCCAGCATAGCGCCCAGGTCGAGCGAGATTACGCGTTTGTCGCGCAGGCTCTCCGGCACGTCGCCGGAAACAATGCGCCGCGCCAGCCCCTCAACGATCGCTGTCTTGCCCACACCGGGCTCGCCAATCAGTACCGGATTGTTCTTCGTCCTGCGGCTCAGCACCTGGATCACCCGCCGAATCTCCTCGTCACGCCCGATCACCGGATCGAGCTTGCCGCGCCGCGCAAGTTCGGTGAGGTCCTTGGCATATTTTTCCAGTGCCTGAAACTTGCCCTCGGGATTCTGGTCCGTCACGCGCTGCGATCCGCGTACCGCGGTCAGCGCTTTCAAAATCGCCTCATGCGTCGCGCCCAGCGCCACCAGCGCATCGTGTGCCGCGTCGTTCTTCAGGCGTGCAACGCCCAGCAGCAAATGCTCGGTCGAGACATACTCGTCCTTGAAGTTCGCTGCTTCCTTAAACGCCTGCTCCAGCACGCGATTCAGCGCCTGGCTGATCCCCGGCTGATTCGTCGACCCCGCTACACGCGGCAGCCGCTCCTCGATCTGGTGCAAATCATGTTCGAGCCGCTCGGTGGGCACGCCGATCTTTTCCAGCACCGCCGGAATCACACCCTCGCGATCCTCCACCAGCGCCAGCAGCAGGTGTACTGGCTGCAGTTCGGCATTGCCGAACTCGGTCGCGCGAGCCTGCGCCTGCTGCACCGCCTGCTGCGACTTGACCGTAAACTTGTCCCAACGAATTGCCATGGATAATTGCCTCGATTGTTAATTAGATTCCCGCAAACGAAAACTTGGAATAGAAAAAAACGGGCGCATTGAATTGCCACCCGTTCGACAGGATCAGCGAGCGCCTCGGGGTAATCCACACCTCCGAAGCGCTCGAAGCTGCTCCTCTTCCCTAATCCCTATTTCCTTGTGGCGGTTTAGGCTGCCACATTCACCTTGATCTGTTTCGGCTGCGCCTCGGGCTTCTTCTTCAGCTCAAGCTTCAGCACGCCTGCGTTGTACTTCGCGTCCACGTTCTCGGTGTCCACAGTAGAAGGCAGTGTGAAAGCCCGATAGAAGCTGCCGTAACGGCGCTCGATCCGGTGGAAGTTCTCTTCCTTCTCTTCCTTTTCGAACTTGCGCTCGCCCTTGACGGTCAGCGTGTGGTTCTCCACCCGAATATCCAGGTCCTTCTCTTCGATGCCCGGAACCTCGAGCTTCAGAACGACCTTCTGGGTGTCCTCATAGATATCGACTGCGGGAACGAAGCTGGCAGTCGTTAGCGGGCTATCCGCACTCTCGTTGAAGTCGCGGAATACCGAGTTCAAACGGTTCTGCAGAGCAACAACTTCACGGAAGGGGTCCCAACGAGTGATTGCCATAATCTTGATTCCTCCTGATACATTGCAAAGATTTTTGATCTCGGGCAGGGAACCTGTGTCCCGGCCGCTCAATCTATCTGATGGCACTATAGCATAAAAGATTCATAAAATATGAGTGTAATTGGCTAATATTTTGAAAAATTTGATAAGCGCTTTTGTTTTCATCTGATTAGAGAGATTTATCCTCCCCTGGCGCCTCTGTGCCCTCACGGACATTCTCAGACCGAGCCTCCTGCCACGCAGTAAATTCCCAGCCCGCATCGCGGTCTGTCCGGCATCAGCGCGCTCTACAATAAAACCCGCATGACTCACCTCTTAGCTCCTCCCACCACCTGGCAGTGGATATGGCTTTTTATCGCCGCCTTCCTGGCCGGAGTCCTCAATGCCGTAGCCGGAGGCGGCTCGTTTCTCTCCTTTCCCGCCCTGCTCGGTATGAATATGCTGCCCGTGCAGGCTAACGCCACGAATACAGTCGCCATATGGCCCGGCCAGTTGACGTCTGTCGCCGCCTACTGGCCCGATGTGCGCCGCAATCTCAGTTCTGCCATACTTATGGGCTCCGCGGGCCTCATCGGAGGTACCACAGGAGCGATCGTCCTCCTGAACACCCCACAAAAAACCTTCCTTCATCTCGTGCCCTGGCTCCTGCTCGGCGCGGCCTGCACCTTTGCTATCAGCGGGCCCGTCGCCCGGTGGCTTGAAAAGCTGAAGACCGCGCGCCGCGAAAAGGCAGCCGGTCAGGTCCACGCGCCGCGGCGCCTCCCGCTCTTTTTTGCCGCCGTTGCTGTCAGCTTTTACGTAGGCTACTTCGGCGCCGGCGCCGGCTTCCTCTTTATGACTCTGCTGGCGCTCTTTGGCTACGAGGACATCCACGCCATCAATGCGCTCAAGGTCATCGCCAATCTTCTGGCCAATGGCATCGCCTTCACCATCTTCATCGTCGACGGTCAGGTTGTCTGGCGCTTCTGTCTCGCCGCCATGTTCGCCGCGGCCATCGGTGGCTACTTTTCTGCCAGCATGGCCCGTCGAGTCCCGCAACCCGTCCTCCGTGGTCTGGTTGTAGTTATCGGCCTCTCCATGGCCGCATGGTTCTTCTGGAAAAACAGGTAGAGCAAGGCATAGGGAGTAGTGAACAGGGAACAGAATTCAGTGAATACTCAATGGCAGAGGTAGGTTCCAGGCCCGGCACGAAAAACTGATCGCTGTCCGCTGTTCACGGACAACTGACCCCTGAAGCCTGATCTCTGATCCCTGTAAAATAGAACCATGAGTCACGAAGGCATCCGCTTCGTCAGCAAAGACGAAGAAGCCCGCACCGAGCGGGAAAACCGCCCGCTTGCGCGTGAAGCCGTCACTCCTCAGAAGGTGCGCGTCCTCATCACCGAGGGTAAGGGCCTTGAGATCGACTGGGCCGACGGCCACAAGAGCGCCTGGACCTTTCCCTGGCTCCGCGAGGCCTGCCCCTGTGCTACGTGCGTCGAGCAGCGCAACCTCGAAAATCGCAGACCCGGCGAGCCCAAGCCTAAACCCGCCGCCGTGCTGCCTATGTACACGCCGCCCCCTAAGCCCGCCAGTGCACACGCCGTGGGCCGCTATGCCATCCAGATCAATTGGCAAGACGGTCACTCCGCCGGCATCTATTCCTGGGAGTACCTCCGCCGCCAGTGCCAGTGCACCGAGTGCCAGCTTGCCGCGACCGAACTCACCGGCACCCCAAACTAAATGTGAATCATTTTCAGTAGAATCGGCGGGTACTCCACTCTTACCGTCCGCCGCGGCGGATCTTTGCGGATAGGATGGGTAAGCACAAATCGAAACTGACCACCATGCCAGCAAACACGATCAATCGCCGCACATTCCTCTGCAGCGCTGCCGCTGCAACCGCGCTCCCGCTCGTGGCTCAGGACCGCCTGCCGTCAATCGAGACTCGACCGCCGCGCGCCCTCCCAACTCCTGACCAGCTAGCCTGGCAAGACCTCGAGATCGGCATGTTCGTCCACTTTGCTCCCAACACCTTTCAGGACAAGGAAGGCGACGATCTCTCCACGCCGCTCTCGGCCATCAATCCCGACATCGACACCGACAACTGGGCCGAGTGCGCTGTCAACCTCGGCGCGCGCTACATCGTCTTCGTCGCCAAGCACCAGGGCGGTTTCTGCATGTGGCAGACGCAGACCACCAGATACTCCATCGCCAACACTCCCTGGAAAAACGGCCACGGCGACGTGCTTGCTGACCTCCATGCATCGTGCCGAAAGCATGGCCTGCGCCTCGGCGTCTATCTCTCCCCGCGCGACGATTACTTCGGTGCGGGCATCGGCGGGGTCTGCAAAGACCCGAGCAAACAGTCTGCCTACAACGCTATGTACCGCGAACAGCTCACCGAAGTCCTGACTCGTTACGGTCAGATGGTCGAAGTCTGGTTTGACGGCTCCAGCGTTGTGCCCACATCCGACCTCGTGCGCAAATACGCCGCACACGCCGCCATCTTCCAGGGTCCTGACGCAACCATCCGCTGGGTCGGCAATGAAAACGGCTTTGCTCCCTACCCTCTCTGGGATGCTGAATCGAAGGCCGACGCAACCAGCGGCGTCTCCACCTCCATGCATGGCGACCCGGACGGCGACGCATGGATTCCTGTCGAGTGCGATGTCTCCATCCGCCGCCCTAACTGGTTCTGGAGCACGACCAACGTTCGCCATCTCATGACTCTCGATCAACTCATCGAGGTCTACTACCGTTCGGTCGGCCGTGGCGCGCAGCTTCTGCTCAACATCCCCGCGGATCGCACCGGTCACATGCCTCCTGAAGACTTCGCGCGCGCTCGCGAGTTTGGCGACGAAATCCGCCGGCGCTTCAGCAAGCCCATCGCAGAAACACAGGGCCACGGCGAGCGCCTCACACTGCAACTTGCAAAGCCCGCGCGCGTCGACCACGTGATCCTGCAGGAAGACTGCAGCTACGGCCAGCGCGTGCTCCGTTTCCGCTTGGAAGGCCTTGCTACCACGGGATGGGCCACGCTCTACGAGGGCTCATCCATCGGCCACAAGCGCATCGTCCCCGTTGCGCCCGCCGAATATAGCGCCCTCCGCCTCAATATCATCGAATCGATCGGCGGCCCGCGCATCCGCCGCGTGGCAGCCTTGAAGACCGATGCCACGCCGCCCGCTACCTGGGATGCATCTACAAAAGTCTGGGCAGCCGACACCGCCGGCGAATGGAAGGACCACAAATTCGAAGTCGATCTTACAGACAAGATCAAGGAAGCTACGCAGTACCGCGTCCGCTTTGTTTCCGCGAATGGGACTGTCACGTCAATTCAAAACACAGAACTTTTGCTCGACGGCGCGTCTGCTCCGCGTTATGTGCATGCTGATCCAACCGCACACGACGCGCTCATCCTCACCATGACCGCCATCGGCCAGAAAGTCGTCCTGCGCGGCGTCATCGAGGGAGCAGAGCAGGGAACGATCCTCTTGCAGAAGATGTAAGCAGCCGGCCTGCTAACCTGCTGACTCGCCTACTAGCCGACTCGCTAAGAACTGCTTTTCCAGCCGGTCAAGCAAATCCTCCGTTCCCTCGCATAACCCCGTATGCGTGGGCGAAGTCTGGATCATTGTGCTCCGTGCCGCCACCAGCCAGTGAAACCGTTCACGCTGCGAAAGCCCTGCAATCGGCCCCGCGCTCGCGTCGCCTGCGCAGATCCGGGGAATTGCCGACAGATGCTCGCGCACCAGCGCCACATCCACCTCCGGCCACAGCGCCTTCAGCCGCGACTCATCCAGCCGGATGCGTGCATCGAGATACCGCTTCTCCAGGCAGAAGACGATGACACCCGCGTTGATGAACTCCTCGCGTTCCACGCGGGGCACCACGCGCACAATAGCGTAATCAAATGATGCGGGCATGAGCGCGAATCGCCTCCTGTTCAAAAATAGTAGAGGCTGCCATCCGCGCGCGAAGAAATTCGAGATACCCTGTGCGAATCTCTTCCATGTTCGCGTCATGCGCAATCGGCTCCAGCCAAGCATCCGGCACGACTGCGACGATCTCCGCCAGCTTCTGCTCCGTGAGCAACGTACGCGCTCGTGCCGCCGCCTTCTCAATCTCCGTTGCCCACGGCAGCAGAATATGTTGCGCGATCTCCGCAAACGGAGACTCGACCTTCTGTGTTCGCGTCTCCCAGCTGTGATGAAAGTAAAGCGCTGCGCCGTGATCGATAAAGTACAGCTTCCTGTGCCATACCAGAAGATTTGCATTCCGCGGTGTGCGGTCCACATTCATTGTGAACGCATCGAACCACACCGCCATAGATGCCGTGTCCGCAGGGGCCTTATCCCGCGCCGCTGGGTCGAACATCGTTGAACCCGGCAGATAATCGAGCCCTAGGTTCAGCCCATCACTCTTTTTGATCAGTTCGCGAATCTCGTAATCCGGCTCGTTGCGTCCCAGCGCCGCATCGAAATTCACAAACGCAAGCTCCGGCACATTCAGCCCCAGCGCCCGCCCGATCTCACCCGCAATCAGTTCCGCCACCAGCGCCAGCGAGCCCTGCCCCGCGCCACGAAACTTCACCACGTAGAGTCCAAGATCGTCCGCCTCCACAATTGCAGGCAGTGACCCGCCCTCGCGCAGAGGCAGCACATAACGCGTAGCATTCACAGTGTGCGGCATCGAAATCAAGTGTACGGTTTCTCAAACCCAAAGTGCGGATGCAGCACGGAAATGGGTGCCGCAGGTCCCGCTTCAGGGACCCGCGAAAGCACTACACTCAAAATCCCTTTGCGTGCAGATAAAACACCACGCCCGAAGCCACCAGGCAATAGACACCGAACCAGTGCCATTTGCCCGACTCGAGCCAACTGCTCAACCATTTCAACGCTGCCAGCCCCGCAAAAAATGCGAACACCGCACCAAGCAGGCATGTCAGCAGCGCCGCATGCAGATCGATCGGCGTACCAGCCGCCGCTGCCGCATGCGAGGCTTTCAGCAACCGTACCGCTTCCATCGCCACCACCGGCGGCGTCAGCACCACTGCCAGAGCAAAGCTGAACCGCTCCGCCGGAGCCTTCGCTGCGCCTGTCAGCATCCCTGTAGAAATCGTCGATCCTGACCGGGAAAACCCGCGAAACGGCAGCGCCAGCCCCTGTACCAGCCCCATCCATCCCGCCTGCTTCAGCGTCAGGGTTCCCTCGCCATTGCCGCGAATGGGTATCACCACGCGACTCTGCTGGTTTTTCTCGGCAAGTCCCGCAATTACGATCAGCACGCCCGCCGCTGCGAGGGCCGGCGCAATCAATTCCAGATGGCTGAACAGCAGCTCGATCTCTGCCTTTGCCGCTCCGCGAAACAGCGTCTTTTCGATGATCTTTTTTAGCACTTCGCCCACAATGCCCGTCAGCAATGTCGCCCACACCGTCAGAATCGCGAACCGCCGGAAAGCATCGCGGCTTGAGAAGTACACCTTCTTCCATGTCTTCCAGAAGTACACGAGCACGGCAAACATCGTGCCCGTATGCAGCATCACCAGCAGCAGCGTCATCTCCGGTGAAGAAGGATCAAGGCCCAACAGTTTTTCGGCAACCACAACGTGGGCCGAGCTTGAGACAGGCAGCAACTCGGCTAGTCCTTGAATGATGGCAAGAAAGATCACTTTCCAGAGCGTCATATTTTCAGTCTACCTGCGCCAGCCACGCGCTTTTTCTGCACAGAAAGCTGTACTGCGGCATCTCTGTGTTGCGGATACTGCATTCGATGCGGCCGCGCGTTAAATTAAGCTGAACTGGAAAGGATCTCTGCATGAAAATCGGCTTTATAGGAACCGGCAAGATGGGAATCCCCATGGCGTTGCGCCTGCTTGCCGCCGGCCACGAACTCGCTGTCTGGAACCGTTCTGAAGGGCGAACTGAACCACTGCTGCGTGAGGGGGCAATTGCCGCCGGCACGCCAGCCGAGGCCGAACTCGGCGCAGACGCCGTCATCACCATGCTCTTTGACGACTCGGCGCATGAAGCTGTGCTCTTCGGTCCCAACGGGCTTCTGGACGCGCTCTCGCCCGGCTCGCTGCACATCTCCTGCAGCACTATCAGTGTTGCACTCAGCGAGCGGCTCACAGCCGAGCACGCCCGCCGCGGCATCGATTTCGTCGCCGCTCCCGTCTTCGGCCGTCCCAATGTCGCTGCTGACGGCCGCCTCTGGATCGTAGCCGCAGGCACTGACGCAGCCATCAACCGTGCACGCCCCGTACTTGAGCCCATGTCCCGCGGCATAACCGTCGTTGGTACCGAGCCGCGCATGGCGCATGCCGTCAAACTCGGCGGCAACTTCCTCATCAGCGCCATGACCCACTCGCTCAGCGAGGCCTTTGTCTTCGCACAGGAGCAAGGTATCGACCCCGGAGTATTTTTCGAAGCCGTCAACAACGCGTTGTTCCAGTCGCCGTTCTATGCCGCTTACGCCAATATCCTTCTCCATCCTCCTGAGCAGGTAGGCGCAACAGTCGATCTCGGCGCTAAGGATATCCGTCTGCTCCGTGAAGCCGCCGCCGCGCGAAATACGCGGCTGAGCCTCGCCGACAGCATGGCCGAAATCTTCGCTGAAGCGCAAAAGATCGGCCTCGGCAATGGTGACTGGGCCATTGGCCAGTACCGCATGGCGCAGCGCCGCGGCATTCTCAACACCTGAGCCGCTTTAGGATGGAACCATGAGCCTCAGAGGGAAAATCGTCTTCATCACCGGAGCCAGCGCCGGCATTGGCGCAGCCACCGCCATGGCCTTCGCCGCTGACGGTGCGCGCCTGCTGCTCGCCGCCCGCCGAGGCGACAAACTCGCCGAGGTAGCCGCGTGGGCACTCGAACGCGGAGCCGAAGCTGTTTACACCTTCGAACTCGACGTGCGCGACCGTGCTGCTGTCGCCTCTGCCATCGCCGCGCTTCCGCCCGAGTGGTCTGAGATCGAGGTGCTTGTCAACAATGCTGGCCTGAGCCGCGGCATGGACAAGCTCCACGCCGGCAGCATCGATGACTGGGAAGAGATGATCGACACCAACGTCAAAGGCCTGCTCTACGTGGCCCGAGCCGTCGTGCCCGGCATGGTCGCCCGCAACCGCGGCTACATCGTTACGCTCGGCTCCATGGCCGGCGAAATTGTCTATCCCAACGGCGCAGTCTACTGCGCCAGCAAGGCCGCCGCGCGCTTTATCAATGATGGCCTTCGCGAAGACCTGCTCGGTACGCCCATCCGCGTCACCAGCGTCGATCCCGGCCTCGTCGAGACTGAGTTCAGCATGGTCCGCTTCCACGGCGACCGCGAACGCGCCGCCAACGTCTATAAGGGAATCGCCCCGCTCACCGGAGAAGACATCGCCGATGTCATCCACTGGGCCGTTACGCGTCCCGCGCACGTCAACATTGCGCGCGTCTCGCTCAGCTCCGTCAATCAGGCCAATACACTGCTTGTCCACCGCGAGGCCTGACCTGCGCGGCGGTGGAAAACTGTTCCCGGGGGAAGAGAGTTCTCTAGCCGATGGCCGCGATCTGCGCTTCTACCTGCGCCAGCGCCGCTTCCAGTGCCTGGCGCCGCGCCGGATTCGACGTCCGCTGCGAAAGGATGTTCTCCCTCTGCAGGTTCAGCGACTGCCGCTGGCGCTCCCGCGCAGCCCGATCCTGCGCTGCCTGTCTCCGGTCGCCGTTCGTCAGGTCCGCTCCCGCATCGCCCAGTGCATTTGCCATCTGCTCCTCCACCGATTTACTTTCCCAGCCACGAGCCATATCTTCATTTTATGTGCAATCCGGCTCCACGCATCTCACTCACTGAAGCGGGATTCACTAGAAAATAACGGAGTGTTGCCTCATGCGCGCCTGGCAGATCTCTGCATTTGGTATTGATTCTCTTGATTTTATTGAGCGTCCCACCCCCGCTCCGGGTCTCGGAGAGGTCCTTGTCGGCGTCCGCGCCGTCTCCTATAACTTTCGCGATCTGCTCATGATCAAGGGTTTTTACAACCCCAAGCTGGCCCTCCCGCGCATTCCATGCTCTGACGGAGCAGGCGAGGTCGTCGCCGTCGGTGCGGGCGTGACCACCTTCAAGCCGGGCGACCGCGTGGCAGGCATCTTTATGCAGAACTGGCAGGATGGCACGCTTACTGCCGCCAAGATGAAAGGCGCACTCGGCGGCGATATCGACGGCATGCTTGCCGACTACGTAATCCTCAAAGAAACCGGCCTCGTCCACATTCCTGACCACCTCAGCTTTCAGGAGGCAGCCACCTTACCCTGCGCCGCCGTCACCGCCTGGAACGCGCTCTCAGCCGGCGATGTCAAGCCCGGCTCTACCGTCCTCATTCAGGGCACCGGCGGTGTATCCATCTTTGCGCTGCAGTTCGCCAAGCTCCGCGGCGCGCGCGTCATTGGTACCTCCAGCAGTGATGAAAAACTCGAACGAGCCGCCGAGATGGGCCTCGACGCCGGGCACAACTACCGCGAAGACCCCGACTGGGACCGCTGGGCCATAGAGCAGGCCGGTGGTGAAGGCGTCGATCTCGTGGTCGAAGTTGGAGGCATGGGTACCCTCGGCCGCTCGCTCCGCGCTATCCGCCCCGGCGGGGTGATCGCCCAGGTTGGAGTACTTTCCGGTGCAGCCGAGATGTTTGGTATTCCGCTTATCCTCCATAAGGTCGCGCGCATTCAGGGCATCTACGTCGGCTCGCGCCGCGACTTCATCGAGATGAACCGCGCCATCTCCTTCGCCGAGTTACGTCCCGTTGGCGAAGAGTTTCACTGGACCCAGGCCCGGGAGGTCCTCGAACGCATGGAAGAAGGCAGCCACTTCGGCAAGCTCGTTCTCACCATCGCGTAAACCGCCGGATGCAACTCGGTAAATCGGAGAGAGCAGTGCCCTTCTGGCGGCTGAAGCCCGTCGCTTTGAGACGCTGTTTCAGCCGCGGGCCTTTCTGCAATCCATCCAACGCGCCGGCTGTTCTATCATTGCCTCGCTTCGTTGCGCTCCAAATCTCCATTCGCGAGGAAACAAAAACCTCAATGATCCCGCTGTCAGTCAGGAACAAATCTCTTTCTTCCGCCGCGTTCATTTTCCTCGCAACCGCAATGCTGGTGGCACAAACACCCGCGCCAACCACGCCGCGCCCCAGCCCGCCCACACGCGATCCGCACACGCCCGGTTACGTCTCCGCCAAAGAACTCCCCGACGGTGAAAACGCTCCACCCACCGCCGACGGCAACTTCATTCTTGGCCCCACGCACAGTCCCGCGCCTGAGGCTATCGAGCACGAAGGCGTGCCCAAAGGCAAGGTCTACGAGTTCACCATGAGCTCGGCAGACAGCAAGCTCTATCCCGGCATCGCGCGCGATCCCGGGACCTTCGGTACGCCTGACCCCGTCGATCCAGCCAAACTCATCGTCGCCACCAGCCACCCTGCGCCTTACACCCGCCACGTCGCTGTCTACGTGCCTGCGCAATACGTTCCAGGCACGGCCGCGCCTTTCATCGTCGGTGCCGACGGCCCTGACCGCCTGCTCTTCACTGTCCTCGACAACCTCATCGCCGAGCGCAAAGTTCCCGCCATGATCGCCATCTCCATCGGCAACGGCAGCGGAGACGCGCAAGGCAGCGAGCGCGGCCTGGAGTACGATACCATGTCCGGCCGCTATGCCGAGTTCGTTGAGACCGAGGTTCTTCCGCTCGTCGAGTCCCAATATCACGTCAAGCTGACGAGCGATCCCAACGGCCGCGCCACCATGGGCGGCAGCTCCGGCGGCTCCTGCGCGCTTATCATGGCCTGGTATCACCCCGAGTGGTATCACCGCGTCCTGACTTACTCCGGCACCTACATCAACCAGCAATGGCCCTCCAATCCCGTCACGCCGCACGGTGCATGGGAGTTCCATGAGCATCTCATCCCCAATACGCCGCGCAAGCCCATTCGTCTCTGGATGGAAGTTGGCGACCGCGACCTGTTCAACCCCAACGTCATGCGCGACAACATGCACGACTGGGTCCTGGCCAACGAAAACATGGCTCGCGTCCTGGCGCGCAAGCACTACCACTATCAGTTTGTCTTCGCAAAAAATGCCGGCCACGTCGACCGCGCCGTCCGCCGGCAAACCCTTGCCGAAGCCCTGGAATACCTCTGGCAGGGCTATCCGAGATAAGCCAGCAGGATCTGTATCGTTACTTCAAAGACAGAGCGGCAGATAAGAACTAAACCTTAGCTGCCGTCTTCGACTGCCGGTGCACGCGCAGATTGTTCAGCGCATTGTTCACAAACCGTGGCTCGAACCGCGGCGGCTGCTGCATGAATCTGCAACTCGCCACCACTTGTTCCACGATGAATCTCGGCTGATAGCACGCCAGGTCGAGTTCCTTCTCGTTTTTCATCTTGTACACAATCGTTTCGAAAGCTTCCTTGGGCAGCTCGAAGCCCTGCTTGGCGCACTCCTTCTCGAATATCTCGCGATAGCTGTCCAGCCCCGGCGGCCCAACCTCGATCTTGTACGGCAGCCTGCGCAGAAACGCCGGATCCATCAGGTCCTCGGGCTCCAGGTTGGTTGAGAAGATGATGAGCTCCTCAAACGGTATGCTGAACGATTTGCCCGTATGCAGCTTGAGAAAATCAACGCGGCTTTCGAGCGGCACAATCCACCGGTTGAGCAGGTTGGTTGGCGAAACGAGCTGGCGTCCGAAGTCGTCGATCATGAAGCACCCGCCCAGAGCCTTCACATGCAGCGGAGCTTCGTAGAAGTGTCCGGCTTCGTCGTAGCGCAGGTCGAGCATATCGAGCGTGAGCTCGCCGCCGGTAAGGACAAACGGTCTCTTGCACGCGACCCAGCGCGCGTCAAAGACCTCGCGCCGCACCAGTGAGAACGATTCGTCCTCAGTCACCTCCGCCTGCTCCAGCGGTATGTGAATGCTGGGATCGAATACGCGGATGATCTGGCCTTCCACGATGATCGAGTAGGGTACATAGATCACGTCGCTGAACACGTTGGCCAGGCACTGCGCCACAGAGGTTTTCCCGTTGCCTGGCGGCCCGTAGAGAAGGATTGCGCGCCCAGAGTTCAGCGCCGGCCCGCATTGCTCGATCAATGAATCGTCAACCGTATAAGCCGCCGTCGCTTTGCGAATGCGCTCGAATGTCACGATCTCGTTGGTGATCTTCTGCAGGTTTACCTGATAGGTAAAGTCTTCGAGCGTTACCGGCGCGGGCCCCGCATAGCCTACACGATTGAGCGCATCCAGAGTCCACCGCCGGCCTTCCTCGGTGAACATGTAGCTCATGTCCGATATGCTCGCGCTGTCGCTGCGCGAGCCCAGATTGATTAGCAGCTTGCGGTCGATCGCCATCTGCACCAGGTCGAGTACAACGTGATACGGCAGCTTGATGGCGTTGGCAAACTGCCGTACTGTCTCCAGCCGGTCTGTGTAGATCAGCTTCAGCAGCAGACCCATCAGGTCTGGCCCGTCGATGCCGGTCGCTGCAATATCTTTGGGCTCGGTCGGCAGCTTGTAGAGAAACGCATCCAGTGCGGCCTTGGTAATGGCGCCAATCGCGATCAGGTTTTCGCCCAGCCGGCCGCCGTGCTGAGCCTGGTGCTCCAGCGCCCGGTTGATGTCGTCCACCGTGACCAGTTTTCCGCGGACCAGCAGATCGCCTAAACGCAATGCAGTTGAAATGGCAAGCCTCCCAGAAATGACCTGGCTGTGCCGTTATTTTAAGGCGGCCGGCCGCGTTCCAGCGTTCCACTACATTACTTTCGAGTAACCCTCTGTTTCAATGGTCGGATGATTCCAGTAGAAACCGTGTCCAGCATCGAGCAGGAATCAGCGTCTAGCTGAATCCCAGCACCGGATGCGGAATGTATGGCTCCTCGAGCATCGCACTCTCCTCCGCTGTCAGCTTCACGCTGAGCGCGGCTACGGCATCTTCCAGATGATGCGCCTTGCTTGCGCCCACGATAGGCGACGTGATTCCCGGCCGCGCCAGCAGCCACGCCAGCGCTACCTGCGCCTGAGGAATCCCCCGCTTTGCAGCCACTTCGCCCAGCCGGTCGACAACTCTTTTGTCGGCCTCTTCTGTGCGTGCGTACATGTTGTTGCCAAACTGGTCCGTCTCCGTGCGTTTGGTCGACTCGCTCTTCCACGGCCGCGCCAATCGTCCGCGGGCAAGCGGGCTCCACGGAATCACCGCAACGCCCTCTGAAATGCACAGTGGCACCATCTCGCGTTCTTCTTCGCGATAGATCAGGTTCATGTGGTTCTGCATCGAAACGAACCGTGTCCATCCGTTCATCTTCGCAATGTACAGCGCCTTGGCAAACTGCCATGCGTACATGCTCGACGCGCCGATATACCGTACCTTGCCTGCCTTTACCACGTCGTGCAGCGCTTCCAGGGTCTCCTCAATCGGCGTCTCATAATCCCAGCGATGAGTCTGGTAAAGGTCCACATAATCGGTCTGCAGCCGCTTCAGGCTCTGGTCAAGCTCATGAAGAATCGCTTTGCGCGAGAGCCCGCGTCCATTCGGATCGCTGCTCATCGGCCCATTCACCTTGGTCGCCAGCACAATCGTCTCGCGCTTCGTGTTGGCCTTGAGAAAATTCCCCACCACCACTTCGCTGTCGCCACCCGAATACACATTGGCCGTATCCCAGAAGTTGATTCCCAGATCCAATGCCTGCCGGAAGAACGGAACGCTCTCGGCCTCACTCAGCGCCCACGGCTGTCGTCCTGGCAGCAGCGGCCCCGTCGCCGGACTCCCATAAGTCATGCAACCAAGGCAGATGCGCGAAACCTTCAGCCCCGTATTCCCAAAGTTGACGTATTCCATCGTTACTCCTCACCTCAAGTGTAAGGCGCAGCGCACATACGGTTAGCCCATTCATGCGTTGTGTCCGCATGCATTTCCCGCAAAATGAAACAAGCCTTTTGAGTCTCGTGGCATGGCGTCTTTCCCACATCGGTCCGTCGTGCTTTTTGTAAATTTCCGGGGAAAACTGCCCTGCCAGTGGTAACACCGTTGCACCGAAAAGCAACATTCCCAACGCTAAACAGGTCTAAAATGAACAGAACCGGGGATAAAGGCGCACTGCCCTGTAACCGTGCAGATACAGGCGCGTCCAAACCTCATCACCGGCATGTGCAGAAGGGCAGTGAACCCATTTGACCGCAGGCGGAAAATCCACAATCATGCGCAGGAGCCGCCTCACCCTGCCGCAAGCCGCGCTGCGTGCCTTTCCGCTTGTATTCGTTCCCGCGCTGCTTGTTCTGGCCGGCTGCGGCGGAGGCGTCTCGGCTGGTACCGCATCGAATCCTGGCACAAATTCTGTTTCACCGAATGGCTCCTTCTCGATCTCGCCATCCACGTCCGCCATTGACACCAACTGCACCGGTTGCAACGCAGGCAGCGCCTCGGGCGCATACGAGCAGTTCAGTGCCACTCTGGCAAACGGCATGCCTGCCTCAGTCAGATGGTCTGTGAGCCCCAGCGGCGCAGGCTCCATCACGTCGGCGGGTCGGTATACGCCGCCCGGTTATCTCACCGCCGACAGTGAGAAGGTCACCGTCACCGCCACGCTTGCCTCGAACACCACGCAGACCGCCAGCGCCACGCTGACCATCACGCCTGGCTTCCTGCAGCCGCTCACGCCGGAGAACGCAGCCCTCGGCGCCAACGGTACGCTCTCCATCACCGGCTACCTGGCTGAAGCTGGCGGCACCACAGGCATCAACTTTTCTGTAGCGGCTACTCCCACGGGCACAGCAGGAGGGCAGGGAACACTTGGCACGCCCATCTGCACCCGTGGTCCGCAGACTTTCACCTCCTGTACGGTCACTTACACCGCGCCCACCGCTGTTGCCTCTACCGCAGCCACTTATGTCGTCGCTACAGCAGGCTCTTCTTCATCAAAGACCTCAGCAGTAGTGCTGCTCAACAACTCCGGCGTGGAGAGCAATCCGGCCACGCATCAGGCACGTCTCGCTACCCCGATCGCACTCGGCAGCTCGGGCGGCAACAACGATGACTACGACTCCACCAACCGCAACGGTCAAACCGTC
This sequence comes from Occallatibacter sp., assembly GCA_035546015.1. Taxonomy (GTDB): domain Bacteria; phylum Acidobacteriota; class Terriglobia; order Terriglobales; family Acidobacteriaceae; genus Telmatobacter. Next base: position 4,127 of record DASZXD010000094.1, on the reverse strand, counting down.
GTCTCCGACTGCTGTGGCGGAACGCTCGGTTCGCTCATTCAGAACTCAAACGGCACGCAATATCTACTTAGCAATAATCACGTGCTTGCTCGCAGTGATCAGGCCGCCATTGGCGAGTCCATCATCCAGCCCGGCCTTATTGACGACAACTGCGCACCTTACAACGACGGCGGCACAGAAACTCCCGTCGGCGTGCTCACGGGCTTCCTTCCGTTAAAAGCTACCTCAACCAATGCCGACGCTGCCATTGCACAGGTCAGCTCCGGCGTGGTCAACGCAAGCGGCAACATCCTCGAACTCGGCGCGCGTCAGTCCAATGGCACGCTCGCTGCCGCGCCTCCCGGCATCTCATCCACCGGCGGCAAAGGGGAAGCAGCCTCGCTCAATATGGCAGTCGCCAAGAGCGGCCGCACCACAGGCCTCACATGCGCTGCTGTCTCCGCTGTCGGTCTCGATGTACAGGTCTCCTACTTCTCCAACTGTGCTGAGACTGAGCCTTACTACACCAAGACCTATTCGAACCAGATTGCCATCTCGGGTAACCAGTTCAGCGATGCGGGCGACTCCGGCTCGCTGGTCGTGGACACCAGCAACGCCGAGCCTGTCGGCCTTTTCTTTGCTGGCGGCGTCGACCAGAACAACGTTTCTATCGGCGTCGCCAACCCTGTCTCCGATGTGCTGAGCGAGCTTGGCTCCCAGGCAGGCACCTCTTATACATTCGTCGGCACCGCCGATCACGCTGTGAGCTGTCTCAACTACGGCGACACCACCGCGGCCGTTGCACAGGCTCGCACGCTCACTCAGGCAGAAACCGCTCGCGTCGATGACGCACTCACGCCTGCCCGCGCACTCGTCAGCCCCTCCACAGGAATTCTCGCCATTGCAGCAGGCAAGAGCAGCGACCACGCCGGAGAAGGCGCCGTCATCGTCTACGTTGACCCCAGCATGAACCCGGTTGTTCCCGATACGTTGAACGGCGTGCGCACCATCGTTATTCCCGCCACGCCTGAGTCCGTCGCTTTCGGCGTTGCGCCGCGCACTCCGCAGGAGACGGGAACCCCCGCGCTCTCGGCCGCAGTTCTTAACCGTGCCATCGCCACAAAACAGCAGATGGCGCACACGCTCATGAAGCAGTTTCCGGCCTTCTTTGGCGTAGGCATCGGCCAGAGTCTGGACAACCCGAAGGAAGCCGCGCTCGTCATCTTCGTTGATCGCCGCAACATCCCGGCGCAGCTTCCCGATGTCATTGATGGCCTGCGGGTCCGCTACGTCATCATGGATCGTTTGCACGTCACCCGCGCTTACGCAACAGGCCTCGCGTCGCGCAGCCGCTGCTTCTCCCGCCGCGTAGCCCCACGCACGAGCGTCAACGATCCCTTTCACATTGACACGCCGCGCAATCTGAATCTCTTCTAGCTCGTGCTCGGTAAATCGCGCATTAACGTAAAACAGGGGCTGAAGACTATACCGGCTTAGGAATTGGTATAAGGTGAGTTGATGCTCTCAAGTGCCGTTTTCTTCAAGAAAATGGCGCCTGAGCATTGCCTAATACCCTGCGTCAATTCCTAATCCGGTCTAGCCCACCCCTGCGCAACTTCACTCCTCACCGAATTGAAAGCCGAAACCTATTGCACCGGCTTTGCCTTCCCATTCTTGAGGCTCTCGTCAATGATCGCTTTGATCTTCTGGTTGTTCTCGCGGCCGAGCTCGCCCATCTGTTTGCCCAGTTCGCCCATTTGCTTGCCATATTTGCTATAGGTGTCGTTGAACTGTTTCATCGCGCCGGTGTCGAAATGCACGTCGACTTTGAACTCCGAGCTGTACAGGCGCCGCTGCAGTTCTCCAATCTTGCGCTGAATCTCACTAAGCTGCTCGCGCGTCACCGTGCCGCCCTGTTTATCTTTCAGTGCGGCTACTGCCTCGTTCAGTTCGGCCATCTCCTTCGTCAGGTCCGGCGTAGGAATGTTCATCTGTGCCTCGCGGGCTTTGCGCATGGTTTCGCGCATTGCCTCGCGATCCTGCTGGCTCTCGTCGCGCATCTGCTTGCCCAGTGCGCGCATCTGGCTGCCCAGGTCTTCCATCGGCTTCTGCATAGCCTCAATCTGCTCTACGGTCGCCGGATCGTCGATGAAGTACACCTTGTCGTCATGGCGGAAGAGCAGGAAGTGCCCATGCGCCTGCGCACGTGCCTTCTCCACATCTGCCGCGCGGTCGCCGTCCCAGTCGCCCGCATAGTGCACCTTGGTCCCGGGATCTCCCACAATCGCGTATGCATCGCCAAAGGCTGAGTAATACGCATAGTGCCTGGCCTGCGCCATCAGTTGCTCTGGAATTTCGATATGAACTGCCGGCATGGGCGGCATCGGCACTACCATGTCGACTGGCGGGGCGGGCGGAGCGGGCGCGATGGCGATGATCTCGGGCGCTTCATCCTCGTCAGGCACAGCCTTCGGAGCTGCTGCCGGACTCGGTGCAGGCGCAGCCTGTGGTGCGGCCGGAGTCTGCGGCGGCGCCGGGGCTTCATCCGTTGTCACTTGCACATCGTCCGGATGCGACTGCCCCGAGCGCTGCGAATCAGAAGTCGCCGAGCTGGATGAAGATCCCACTGGCTGTGCCGCAGTCTGTGTCGGCGCCGCGCTGCTCACGGTGCCCGCCGGTTGCGCCAGCACTCTTGCTGCCTGAACATGTACCAGCGCTGTGGTCGCAAACAGCACTGCCGGGACCATTACCAGCAGCGCGCGGCGGCCGCCTGTAAATGCCTTGCGGAAGCTCGAATCGTTCAGCAGCCGCTCAATCCGTTCCGAAAGATTGCTTGAGTGTGCCATGGCAACTCCTGTGTAAGCCGGTCGCGGCAGCGCCGCGAATTCAAGAAGCATTTGTGCATAGGCTGAAGGACTCGTTGCCGCCTCCAGGCCTGCCCGGTCGCTGATCGCCTCGCCCAGTTCACTGAGTTTGCGCCTCAACCACCATCCCAGCGGACTGAGCCAGGTCACCGCCGCATACAAGCCGGCTGCGAACTGAAGATAAAAATCTCTCTGCCGCACATGCGAGCCCTCGTGCGCCAGCACCACGCGCAGCTTCTCCTCGTCCCAGCTTGCGTAATCCGCCGGCAGCACAATCCCCGATCCGATGTTCACCGGAGAAGCGATACGCTCACTTATGCGTACTGCAACCCCCGTCGGCATTTCGGACTCGAACGCCGCGTCAACCCGATGCGCCTGCATCCACAGCCGCATCGACGAAGCCAGCCCCATCAGCAGCCGCAGCAGCAGCACTCCCGCCACACACAGGTAAGCGATCCACGCGCCCAGCGCCAGCCAGTTCCGATTGCCTGCAACTTTCTGCCCACTCTCGGGCTTCACCGGCGCAGCAGCCATCGCTGTCTCTGCCACATCGCGCGGCTGAACATCGTATTGCATGGCGTCGTACTGCATCGCATCGTATGGCCGGGTGTCGCCCAGGGGCATAGCCACGCTGTCTACATCGTCCTTGGCATGTGCCGCATGCGGCTTCGGCTTGTACGGGACCACGGCCGCTGGCATTGCCGCATTCTTTGTAGTGTCTGCTGGCGCGGCCTTTGACTCCCTGTGCCACGCCACCGCCGGAATCCTTACCGCCGCCCACTTCGGCAGCAGCGGTGCACGCATCAGCAATGGCATTGTCATGGCCGCCGCCAGCACCAGAGCCCACGCTGCCTTCTGCGCCAGTACATTCTCCACGCGCAGCAGCCGCATCGCGGCCCACAGCACCACGGCCGCCGCCAGCGCACGCAGCGCGGCCTCCACCAGAACAGGAACGGCGTCAGGAATCATCACTTCGCCTCCTTTTTGTTGCCGGTCTTGCTGGCTGCGGCAATCCGCTCGGCCAGCCGCTGCAACTCAGCTCGTCCAAGCACTTTTGAATCAACCATGCCCACCAGCAGCGCTTCTACTGATCCCTCGCAGAACCAGTCAACAATGCGCTGCACGGCACGGCCCGCCACGCGCTGCCGCGACTCGGCCGGGCGGTAAAAGAATGTGCGGTTTTCCACGCTGTGCGTCAGGTATCCCTTTTCTTCCAGGCGTCTCAGCACCGTGCGGATGGTCGAATCCTTCAGCGGGCGGCCCAGCTCTTCGCGTACCTGTTCG
>DASZXD010000093.1:0-14059 GCA_035546015.1 Occallatibacter sp. | reverse complement strand
CTATTGGCCTTGCCTCCGGCATCTCGCCCATGTACATCTCAGAGATTTCGCCGCCGCGGCTACGTGGCCGGCTGGTCTCGCTCAACCAGGTGGCAATCGTATTTGGCATTTTGCTGGCGCAGACGGTGAACTGGATGATTGCTCGGCCTGTGCCTGCAGGCGCAACGGCGCAACAGATTCTGCTCTCGTGGAACGGCCAGGCTGGCTGGCGATGGATGTTCGCGGTAACCGCCATTCCGTCGCTGCTGTTTCTGTTCGCCTCGCTTCTTGTGCCGGAAAGCCCGCGATGGCTGGCGACAAAGGGGCGGACACAACAGGCACTCGAAGTGCTCTCGCGGCTGGGCGGGCGCAGTTATGCGGAGCGTGTGCTCGCCGAGTTTGCAGTTGTGAGCCAGTCGCAGGCAGAGCAGGGTTTGTGGAGCGAGCTTAAACTTAAGAGCTTCCGCAGGATTCTACTGCTCGGCGTTCTGCTTGCAGTTCTCCAGCAGTGGTGCGGCATCAATGTGATCTTCAATTACGCACAGGAGATCTTTGCGGCTGCGGGCTATCAGGTTTCAGACATCTTGTTCAACATTGTTGTCACCGGCGCTGTGAATGTCATTTTTACGTTTGTCGCGTTCTTTACAATTGACAGGCTGGGGCGGCGCTTCCTGCTGCTTGCAGGGCTATCAGGGCTGGTATGTATTTACTCCGTTCTGGGACTGCTCTATCGGCTGCATACGCATGGCGTGCCAATGCTGGCGTTGGTGCTGGCGGCCATTGCGTGTTACTCCATGTCGCTGGCCCCTGCAACATGGGTGGTCATTGCCGAGATCTTCCCCAATCGCGTGCGCAGCGGCGCCATGTCGATTGCGGTTACAGCTCTGTGGTCGGCGTGTTTTCTGCTCACTTATACGTTTCCTTTGTTGAATGCATCGCTTGGCGCTTCCGGAACATTCTGGACGTATGGGGGCATCTGCCTCGCCGGCGTGGTTTATCTCTCCAGGAGACTCTTTGAGACCAAAGGCAAAAGTCTTGAAGAGATTGAGACCGACGCGCTTGTGAGGGGTTTGTAGAAGATCGCGGCAGCGCGAAAAATTCGAGATACGCAGTGCGAGGATTTGAAGCGAAAGAAAATCTACATGCAGAGAGTTGAACCAGCTCAGAGACAGCGCTGCGCGCGGCGCTTGTGCTGGAGCGGAATCATTTTGCGCAGCCAATCTGCTCAAGTGCGCCTACTTGCTGCGTCGATGCATGCCTGGGGCTAAAATGAAGTAGCTTCATAAACCTGTTTGATTGCGATAAGGAAGCCTATGGAAATTCCTCCCGGTGGCGCTGACTCGGCAAAGAGCCTGGATGCGGAGCGCTGGCTTGCCGCTATCGTGGAGTCGTCGGAAGACGCAATTATCAGCAAGACGCTGGACGGCATTATTACAAGCTGGAATGACGCGGCCGAACGCATCTTTGGCTATACGGCGGCTGAAGCCATCGGCAAGCCGATAGCCATCATCATTCCGCCGGAGTTGTGGCTGGAGGAAGAGCAGATTCTGCAACGGCTGAACGACGGCGAACGGCTGAGCCACATAGAGACCACGCGGGTTCGCAAAGATGGAAGCAGGATTACGACCTCGCTGAGCATCTCGCCCATTCGCGATGCGAGCGGCGCGATCACCGGCATCTCGAAGATTGCGCGTGACGTAACCGAGCATAAGAAACTCGTGGAACGCGAGGCGCTGGCAAGCGCCGAGGCACTGGCCGAGCGCGGCTTTCACGAGCTGATCGAGAACGCGCCGGATGCGATTCTGCAGGTCGGCTCAGATGGAAAGATTCTGATTGCGAACCGCACGGCGGAGCAACTCTTCGGTTATACGCGCGCGGAGTTGATTGGCGCCGGCGTAGATGCCCTGGTGCCGGAAGGAGCACGGGAGCATCATGCGGCACGCAGGCAGAAGTTTGCTGCTGCAGGCGTGAGCCGGCCCATGGGTTTGGGGCTTGAACTGTATGCGCGCCGCAAAGACGGCACGGAGTTTCCCGTCGAGATCAGCCTGAGCCCGACACGGACAGCGAGCGGTGTCACAGTGACAGCGGTGATTCGCGACGTGACGGAGAGAAAACGCGCGGAGCAACAGATTCAGTCGTTGCAGCAGAGCTACATGGCTGAGCTCGAAAACCGGCACAAGGAAGCCGAGCGGCTCAACATGCTGAAAAGCGAGTTCATCGCCAGCGTGAGCCACGAATTGCGCACGCCGCTGCACACCATCATCGGCTTTGCCGAACTGCTCGGCGAAGAAGGCGAGGGGCCGTTGAACGAGAAGCAGCGGCGGTTTCTGCGCCACATCCAGACAGATTCAGAGCATCTGCTTGGCCTGATCAACGATGTGCTTGACCTCAGCATGATTGAGGCATCAGGGCTCACCCTGCGCACCGAGACTCTGCCGCTGCAGATGGCAATCTCAGAGGCCGTCAATGCAATCCGTCCCTTTGCCACCGCAAGATCGGTAGCGGTGCGTGAAGGCGAGATTCCCGAAGTCGACGTGCTGGCCGACCCGCTTCGGCTGCGGCAGATCCTGTACAACCTGCTCAGTAATGGTGTGAAGTTCACGCCGGCAGGCGGAGAAGTGGCAGTGACTGCAGCCCCTGAGGGGGCGCTGATCCGCATTACGGTATCCGATTCCGGCGTGGGCATTGCCAAAGAAGAGTACGAGCGCATCTTTGACAAGTTTTACCAGGTAGGCAAAACAACTGTGGGCGTGCGCCAGGGAACTGGGCTTGGACTGACAATCTGCCGGCAACTCGTCGAGATGCAGGGCGGGCGAATCTGGGTTGAGAGCGAGGTTGGTAAAGGCAGTCACTTCCATTTCACATTACCTTCACAACCGACTGTGACTCGCATCACGGAGCAAGGCTGAGTAGACCTTTAACCTCTGGCTGAGGGGTCAAGAGGTTGATCGGCACCGAAATTTCGGCCGTGCCTATGCGCGTTCTGATTGCTGACGACGGCGTCAGCAGCCGGGATCTTTTGCGCTCGATTCTGGAGTCGGGCGGCTATGTGGTAGACGAAGCGCGGGACAGTGAGCAGGTGCTGGCAATGGCCGGTGAACACACGCCCAACGTGGTGATCCTCGACCTGCAGACGCCCAAGCTGGACGGCTATGCCACCGCCGCTGCGCTCAAACGCATGCCGGCGCTGGAGCGGACACCCATCATCGCACTTACGCCGGCTATCACCCAGACCGCTCCGGAACAGCTCTCGCGCGCAGGCTTCGCCGCATATCTCGTCAAGCCGATTGGTCCTTCACGGCTGCGACAGTGCGTGGAAAAAGTGCTGAAGTCGGTTTAGGCCAGATTGTAGCGTTTCATCTTGTAGCGCAGCGCATCGCGCCCAATGCCCAGCTTGCGCGCAGCCTGGGACTGATTGCCCGCACACTCGCGCAGTGCCTCCTCTACAAGGCGGCGTTCCTGATCGGCCAGCAGAGATGCATTGGCGGGTTCTTCACTCGGCGTAGAACTCTGCTGGGTCAGCTCCTCAGGCAGATCGATTACATCGAGCATCGCGTGCTCTGTAAGCATGCAGGCGCGGCCAATCACGTGCTCAAGCTCGCGCACATTGCCGGGCCATGCATAGCGCTGCAGCACCATGGCTGCCCGGGGCGTGAGCCCACTCACGGGCTTGCCAAACTCCTGGCTGAACTTCTGTACAAACTGGCGCGCCAGCAGCGGAATGTCTTCAATGCGATCTTTGAGCGGCGGCAGCGTGAGTTCAACCATTGAGAGGCGATAGTAGAGATCTTCACGAAATGCGCCGGTGGTAATGGCCGCGCGCAGATCGCGGTGCGTGGCAGCCACCACGCGCACGTCCACCCTGCGCACAGAAAGCGACCCAACGGGAAGGACCTCGCGATTCTGTAACACGCGCAGCAGCTTGGCCTGCGTAGAGAGCGGCATGTCGCCAATTTCATCTAAAAAAAGCGTGCCGCCGTTGGCCAGTTCAAGCAAACCGATCTTGTCGCGGTCGGCCCCGGTAAACGCGCCCTTCACATGCCCGAAGAGTTCGCTCTCAAACAGCGTCTCAACCACAGCGGAGCAGTTAAGCACCACGAATTTGCCTGCGACGCCGCTGCGGCGATGGAGCGCGCTGGCCACCAGGTCTTTGCCTGTGCCCGTGGGGCCGTGGATGAGCACCGAGCGGTAGTGTGGCGCAATACGCTGGATCATCGCGAAGAGATCCCACATCTGCGGACTGCGCGCAATCATGCCTTCAAACGTGGACTCCGGCGCGTCTGTCTGATCGGAATTCGCCTTGCGGCGAAGCGCTGCTGCAGCCAGCAAGGCGGCCACGCGCTCGCGAAGCTGCGCCAGCTTGACGGGTTTCTGCAGATAGTCGGCCGCACCGTGCCGTATGGCTTCCACGGCTGTCTCAGTGGTGTAATGCGCTGTCATCAGCAGCACATCGATCATCGGATCGAAGTCAACCACCTGCTGCAGCACATCGAGGCCGCTCATCTCGGGCATCACCAGATCGGTGAGCACAAGTTGCGGGTGAAGTTTGCGGACGAGTTCGACGCCTTCGACCGGATTTAAAGCCGTGTGCACCGCAACATCTTGACGCTCAAGCGCGGTTGAGAGCAGCTCCAGGCTGCCCGGGTTGTCGTCGATGACGACAATGCGAACGGCTTCGTTCATGGTGACCCTTGTTTACAACTTCAATGGTATCAGCGAATAGCAGGGCCGTGCACAGGTGCGTGAAATGACCCAGCGGGCTGCGCCATATCACCCAGACACAAGGCCCTGTGTGTGCCGAGCCCAAGCTAAGTGGCTGAAATCACAAGACAGGCACTTTGGCATGTGGATTGCCTTATAAAAGGGCGAAGCACGACCGGGAGGTCAAACGATATGCTGAGCTGCTTGAATTGCCCGCAAGCCGGAAAACACGCCTTCTGCAATCTGGACAAAGACGCGCGCGCCTTCCTCGAAGTCAACTCGATCACCATGGAGTATCAGCGCGGCAATGTCCTGTTCCGCGAGGGTGATCAGTGCAGCGCCATCTTTGTACTGTGCTCGGGAAGAGTGAAGATTTCGGCTACATCGCGCGAGGGGCGTACGTTGATTCTGCGCATTGCCCGTGCAGGCGATGTGCTGGGAATGAGCGCGGCCATGTCAAAAGATGAGTACGAGGTGACGGCTGAGGCCATGGAACCCTGCCGGGTGCGGCTGTTGCACATACAGCACCTAACGCAGATGCTACACGACTTCTCCGGCGCAAGCATGGGCGCGGCACGCGTGCTGGCAGAGGACTATCGCGCAGCCTTTGACGAGGTTCGGCTCATTACGCTGCCCGGAACGCCTGCCGGGCGGTTGGCTCGGCTGATTCTCGACTGGGCGGCCGACGCACGGATGAAGGGACCAAGCGCCTGCGTCACCATGCCGTTGACCCACGAGGAACTCGCCTCTATGACCGCAACCACCCGCGAAACCGTGACGCGTACCCTGGGCCGGTTCCGCAAGGAAAAGCTGATTGCAACGCGCGGCGTAGTGCTTACAGTGTTGCAGCCCAAGGTGCTTGAAGAGCTTTCAGCCTGCTAGAACCTCTTTACCCCCGGAACTCTGCGTAAAACGCTGGCCCCACCACAAGAGTGGGGCCAGCGTTTTTGTTGCCGGATTTGCCAGTTTTGACGTCTCCGGCTACGCGACATCAATGCGAGAAGGCAAACTCTTTCGCGACCTCTGCCGCTGAGGCTGCCTGTGCAGGAGGAACACACAGCACCGGGCAGCTCACATTGGCAATCACCTGCAGAATCGTGCTGCGCTCAATATCTTCCGGTGTGGGCTCGTTCAAAGGAGAACCAAGCACAATCAGGTCCGCCTCGAACTCGCGTGCATGTTGAACAATCTCGTTGCCCGCCTCTCCCGCTGAAACAATATGCTCCACCGGGTAGGAAAGCGGCTCCTCAGTAGGAGCCAGAAAGCGCAGGCGCTCCAGGTAGCGGTCGCGGTCTTCGCCCGTAGACGGACCGGTTGCATGAATAACCGCCAGATGGCTGTCGACGACGCACTGCGCGTGATCGACCGCAGAGAGCGAAGTTGCTGAGAAATCTGTGGCGACAAGCACGCGATGCCAGCGGCCCGGAGACTCGATAAAGGCATCTGCATCAGGCGGAACGGTGAGCACGGGGCAAGGTGCTTTTGCGATCAGGCGCCGTGCTGCTATGCCGAGCGCTGTGCGGCCTGCCTTTGTGGCTGCGCGTGTGCCCAGCACAAGCAGATTGGCGTGATTGTCCGCTGCGGCCTGCAGGAGCCGGTCGTAAACCACTGTCGTCTCCATGACCGAGTGAACCGGGATGCCCTGCGCGCGGGTCTCTGCCTCAATCACCTCAAGGCCGGCGCGTCCGGCCTCATCGATCCCGGCCGCGGCCGGCACACCTTCAGGAAACGCATAGCTGGCCGGGTCTATCGTGTGCACCACAACCAGTGTGGACTGATGCAGTGCGGCAATTTGTTGTGCGTAACGAAGCGCGCGCGAACCTTCGTGGGTCAGGTCTGCTGCAACCAGAACTGTGTGGAAGGGAAGGCGGGTTTCTGTGTTCATTCTCCACCTCCTGCTGTTATCCATATTGGACACGCAGAAAGGTGGTGCAGGCCGTGATGACGGTCACACCGCGCTTTCTTCAGGAGATTGACGCTACCAGACTTCGGCCTCGTGGCCGTCGCAATGGACTACATACCATGCTTCCATCTTGCTTGCCGGTTCTTCTGGCTGATCGCAGCGTGCCATAAGCTCTTCGGCAATGCTCACGCACGAGGGAAGAGCATCGCGCACGGTTGCAGTGAGCTCTTCGCCATGCTCGAAAGATTCACCGGTAACAGAGATTGCGTAGGCGCGTGGATGCGCATCGTACAGTTCGCCGCATAGAGCGATAATCTGCTCGGGGGCAAGCTGATGCGAGAAGCGCGGCGGCTCGGGATGCGGCAAAACCGGGGTGCAGGCAATCTGTCCCGGCTGGCCATTGCACGCGGCATCGATAAAGATCACAAGCTCCGCGGTGCTGGCGGTAGCAGCCAGTTCGGGCGTGAGCTGGTACTCGCATAGAATCTCTGCGGCGAGATTCTGTGCAGCGGGACGCAGCATCTCGGCGGCGTGCCAGGCAAACCCGTCGTCCGAGCGCAGCGGGTTTCCGTAAGCAAGAATCAGGATGCGATGCGGCATGGTGTCCTTCACATTCCGCTCAGGCGCGGCTCACTTCGTCAAGGATGGCGCCATCGGCAGCTACCAGCTGGATCTTCAATGCCATCTGGCCAAGTGCATGCGTGGAGCAGCTCAGGCACGGATCGTATGCGCGGATGACGGCTTCCACGCGGTTGAGCATGCCATGCGTGAGCTTTTCGCCGTCCACGTAGTGCTGCGCCACCTGCAGCACGCTGCGATTCATGGCCAGATTGTTCTGGCCGGTCGCAATGATGAGGTTGACCCAGCGAATGAGGCCCCGCTCGTCGATCTTGTAGTGGTGCAGCAGCGTGCCCCGCGGCGCTTCCGCCATGCCCACTCCTTCGAGCGCGTTGGGCTGTGCAATGGCGCGGACATGCGTGGAGAGGATATCCGGTTCATTGAGCAACTGCTCGATTCGCTCCACGCAATAGAGAATCTCAACCAGCCGCGCGTGGTGATAGTGGAAGGAACTGAGTACGGCATTGGCCTGCAACTGGCGGAACTCCGTCAGCGCCTTGTCCGCCAGCGGAGTGCCGCAGCGGTCGCAGATATTGAGCCGGGCCAGCGGTCCTACCCGATAGATGCCGCCATGAAAGCCCATTGGCACGTAATACGCCGATTTCAGATAGCTCCATGGCTCAACTTTTTCGCCAAGATACTCGAAGTAGCGCGCGGGATCGAGACCGTCTGCAATCATCTGCCCCGATGCATCCACAAAGCGCACCTTGCCGTCGTAGAAGGTCAGGCCTCCGTCCTTCTTTACGATGCCCATGAACAGCGACGGGAAGTTGCCGAAGTGATCGATCTCCTTGCGGAATCGCGCAGTTATGCTCTTGAGCCACTCGAGGCTGCGCTGGGCAATGGCCAGGGCCTCAGGAATGGTCTTCAGAATGGCCTCGCGGTCTGCGCTGCTGAGTGGTTCGCTCACACCGCCGGGAACCACCCACGCCGGATGAATGCGCTTGCCGCCCAGGCGCTCGATGATCTGCTGGCCGAATTTGCGCAGCGCAATGCCGTCGCGTGCAAGCGCAGGATTTTTGCCGAGCACTCCGAAGATGTTGCTCTCTGCCGGATCGGCGTCCATGCCCAGCAGAAGATCGGGCGACGAAAGGTGAAACAGGCTGAGCGCGTGTGACTGCACTACCTGCGCAATGCCAAAGATGCGGCGCAGCTTTTCTGCAGTGGGCGGAATCTGGACTGCGAGCAGGGCATCGCAGGCCTTGGCTGAGGCAATGAGATGGCTCACGGGGCAAATGCCGCAGATGCGCGCCATGAGCGAAGGCATCTCGTAAAACGGCCTGCCCTCAGTGAACTTTTCAAAGCCGCGGAACTGCGTCACGTGAAAGCGCGCATCCTGCACTTTGCCTTGCTCGTCAAGGTGCAGCGTGATCTTGGAGTGCCCTTCGATGCGGGTAACGGGATCGATGATGATGGTTCTTGAATCGGGCATGGCTTTCTCAGGCTCCAAAACGGGTTTTCGAGCTGAGCTCGGGCTGACGGCCTTCCAGCAGTTCGGTGAGCGCGTAATAAATGGTGTCCGCATGCGGCGGGCAGCCGGGAATAAACACGTCCACGGTCACAACCTCATGTACCGGACGCGCGTAGGGCAGCAGCCGCGGAATCACCTGGCTGGGTGTGCCGTGGGCCAGCGTTGCATTTTCGCGATAGGCACGGTCATAGATCGCCTGAACAGGGAATGGATTGCGCATGGCGGGCACGTTCGCCGTGACCGCGCAGTCGCCAAAGGCAACCAGCAGGCGCGTATGGCTGCGCACGAGCTGAATCTTGTGCAGGTCCTCTTCGCTGCTCACAGCGCCTTCGACAAGAGTAATGTCCACATCCGGCGGAAAGTCCTTGCGATCGACGAGCGGGCTGTAGACGAGATCGACTTTGTCTGCCAGCTCGATGAGCCGCTCGTCCATGTCGAGAAACGACATGTGGCATCCCGAGCATCCGTCGAGCCAGACCGTTGCCAGTTTCTTCTTGCTCATTGGTGCTCTCCACGCATGAGTGTGAGGTACGGAAGGAATTGACGGCGTTTCTCCATCTCGGCCACTGAGCGCCCTTTTTCAGATAAAGCGCCGGTCGGACACACATGAACACACTTGCCACAACTCGTGCACGACTCTGACTCGCCCCATGGCTGGTTAAGGTCGGTGATGACCTTCGAGTCGATGCCGCGGCCCATCAGGTCCCAGGTGTGCGCGCCTTCGATCTCATCGCACACGCGTACGCAGCGCGTACACAGGACGCAGCGGTTGTGATCGAGCAGGAAACGCTCATGGGACGCATCGACTTGTTTCTTGGGATAGCGGTAGGGAAGATCGATGTGCGTCAGTCCCACGCTTTGAGCCAGGGTCTGCAGTTCGCAATGGCCATTGGACACACAAACCGAGCAGACGTGATTGCCCTCGGTAAACAGCAACTCAATGATCATCTTGCGATAGTTCTGCAGACGCTCGGAGTTGGTGGTTACTTCCATGCCTTCATCCACTGCAGTAGCGCATGCAGGCAGCAGTTTTCGTGAGCCTTTGACCTCAACCAGGCAGAGGCGGCATGCGCCAACCGTAGAGAGCCCTTCCAGCTCGCACAGGCGCATGATGGGAATATTGTTCTCACGCGCGACATTGAGAATGGTTTCGCCGGCGCGACCGCTGCAGTCGCGGCCATCGATCCTGAGGGTTTTTACTTGATCGGTTGGGCTCATACGGTCGCCTTCTCACTGCATACGCCCGCGACACACCGATGCTCGTGGACGTGCGCTTTGTACTCTGCCAGAAAATACTTGAGCGTACTCAGAACCGGGTTGGGAGCTGACTGCCCAAGGCCGCACAGGCTCGTGTTCTTGACCAGATCACAGAGATCTTCCATCTTCTTCAGATCGTGCTCGGTTGCGGTCATGTTGGTGATCGCGCTCAGAATGCGATGCATCTGATAGGTGCCCACGCGGCAGGGAATGCACTTGCCGCACGATTCGGTCATGCAGAAGTCCATGAAGTATTTCGCAACATCCACCATGCACGAGCTCTCATCCATCACGATCATGCCGCCCGAGCCCATGATCGATCCGGCGCTGGCCAGCGACTCGTAATCGACAGGCATATCGAGTGCTTCAGCCGGCAGGCATCCGCCTGATGGGCCGCCCGTCTGCACGGCTTTGAACTCTTTGCCATCGGGGATGCCGCCGCCGATGTCGAAGACGATCTCGCGCAGCGTGATGCCCATGGGCACTTCCACCAGCCCCGTGTTGCGAACACGGCCTGCCAGCGCAAAGACCTTTGTCCCTTTGCTCTTTTCTGTGCCGATGCCCGCGTACCATGCGCCTCCATTGCGCAAAATCGGAGGTATGTTGGCGAACGTTTCCACGTTGTTGATCAGCGTGGGATGTCCGAGCAGCCCCTCCATTGCCGGATAAGGAGGACGCGAGCGCGGCGTTCCGCGCTTGCCTTCAATCGAGGCAATGAGCGCGGTTTCTTCGCCGCACACAAAGGCTCCTGCGCCAAGCCGCAGGTCTATGCGCAGCTTGAAGCCTGTTCCGCAGATGTCGGCCCCGAGCAGACCGAGCCGCTCCGCCTGACGAATCGCCGTCTTGAGCCGCTTGATCGCCAGCGGATATTCGGCGCGTACGTAGATGTACCCCTCCGATGCGCCAACAGCGTACGCGGCAATCAGCATGCCTTCAATAATGCGATGCGGATCGCTCTCAAGCACGCTGCGATCCATGAATGCGCCGGGATCGCCTTCGTCTGCATTACAGACCACGAACTTTTGCGTTCCGACTGCTTTGGCAACCGTGCTCCACTTGAGGCCGGTCGGATATCCCGCGCCGCCGCGTCCGCGCAGACCGCTTGCCGTCACTTCGGCAACCACCTCCTGCGGCGTCATCTCCGTCAGCACATTCATCAACGCGCGATAACCATCCTGCGCGATGTACTCCTCGATGCGTTCAGGATCGATTGTGCCGGAGTTCTCAAGCACAATCTTTTTCTGCCGTTCAAAGAACGGAACATCGGTGGGAATAAGCAGGCGTTGCACCGGCTGCGCATCGAGGCTCTCGACGATCTCGCCGGCGTCGGCAGCGGTCACATGCTGATAGACCTGGCCGGTGTGCGTGGAGACGAGCGGTCCTTCGGAGCAGAGGCCCATGCAGCCCACGCCTTTGACCTTGCAGCGGCCGCCCAGCCCATGCTGCTCCACTTCGCGCGTCAACGCATCCTTGACTGTATCGCTCTGGCAGGAGAGGCAGCCGGCAGCGACGCACACGTGGATCTGCTGCGGAACATTCTGCTGAGCCTCGAGTTCGTTCTCTTTGATTTCTTCCAGTTCTTCAGGAGTCATGGTGAGCCCATTTCTGCAGATGATTGCGCAGGGAAGCGGGCTCGACTTTGCCCGCAACCTCCTGGTCATAGACCACTGCCGGCGCCAGCCCGCATGATCCAAGACAGCGTGCCGTGAGCAGCGAGACCTCGCCGTCCGGCGTTGTTTCGCCCGGAGCAATGTCCAGTGTCTGCTTCATAGCATCGAGCAGATGCTGTGCGCCCTTGATGTAGCAGGCAGTGCCGAGGCAGATGACGCATGTGTGCCGGCCGCCTGGCTTGAGCGTGAAGAAGTGGTAGAAGGTAGCCACTCCATAAGCGCGGCTCAAAGGGACACGCAGAGACAGAGCCACGTAGCGCAGGGCCTCTTCGTCTAAGTAGCCAAAGGCCTCCTGCACTGTGTGAAGGGTTTCGATAAGACCGCGGGCATGGCCTCCGGCCTTACGCATGGTGGCGTCGACGAGCTTCCAGCGCTTGTCAGCGTTGGGTGGAGCAGGCTTTGATCCGTAGGTCGCCATAGGTGCCTCTTACCAAAGGATCGATTCAAAGTTGCTTCAAAACCAAGCTAGTCTCTTGAACTGAATCGCGACAGTGACCCCGGTCACGATCTGTGAAGTGTAGCAGAAAGCTAAGAAGGGGAAAGGTTAAACGTGGCAACGATGCGCTGCTACCATTGCCTGACCGAGGCTCAACCCACCATCGCCGCATGGGACCAGATTGTGGGTAAAAACCCGGAACCCGCCGCTGCTGAGTTGCTGCGCAAGATTTCTGAGGATGAAGACGTTGTTGAATGTGCCGCCGCTCAGGCATACGCGGTCGAGTCCGGTACGCTCACGAGAAAGATGCGCTACTCTGGCCAGAATGTCAACGAGCCCGCGATGAAAGCGTGCGCTGACGATGCCCGCAGGGACTGAAGAACTGACGTCGCGGATGAGCGACTGAAACAGAGCGCCTGTTCCAATCTGCATCATCTCACCGTCCTGTATAAGCTCGAAGTCGTAGCCAGGCTCGTTTGTGGCATCGTTCATGGCCATCTCGAGTTCGATAGCCGCCTGCCCTTCGTAATTTACTTTTTGCCGGATGCCTGCAATAGACGCCACCGCATCGCAAAGCCGTCCGCAACTCGAGGTTAAGGGCGAATTGATCTGCCGTTCGAGCATGCGCAGAACCAGATTGATCTTTGCAGGATCGATGGCTTCAAGAAAGGGAAGTCCTGCCTCAAGGAAGTCGCGGCCCGTGTGATGTGCCAGGTAGCTCACGGCCATCCCCCATGGCTCGCGGATCGCTGCTTCGCCGCCGGGCATTGGCATGTATGTGAAGTGCGCCGCCCGCTCGAAGCTAGTGTAATCGGCGACGAGCACTTCGCCGCCCCAGATGTGGCCGTCCGTGCCGAAGCCGGTGCCGTCGAGCGCAAACCCGATGACTTTGCCATCGAGATGATTCTCCGCCATGCAGCCAGCGATGTGCGCGTGGTGGTGCTGCACGCCAACGAGCGGCAGATCGCGCTGCGCGACAGCCCATTGTGTCGAAAGGTAGCCCGGATGCAGATCGTGCGCGATAGCCACAGGCTCGATCTCGAGGATGTGTTCGAGATGGTGAATAGCCTGGTCTAGAAACGAATACGCGGACAGATTTTCAAGATCGCCGATATGCTGGCTCAGAAATGCCTGCTTACCGGTGGTGAGGCACGCGGTGTTTTTTAGCTCGCCGCCAACTGCGAGGATGGACGGAACTTCCTTGTGTAGAAAAACCGGAGAAGGCGTGAATCCACGCGATCTGCGCAGCGGCGTGGCCCGATTGCCGGCAACACGCACGACTGAATCGTCGCACCGTAGCAGGATGTCGCGGTTGTGCACCAGAAAAAAGTCGGCCAGCGCGCCGAGCCGTTCGCGTGCTTCGTCGTTGTCGATAGCGATGGGCTCTTCGCTGGCATTGCCGCTTGTCATCACCAGCGCACTGAATCCACCCTTTGCGAACAGAAGATGATGCAGCGGCGTGTAGGGCATAAACAGGCCCAGCTCGCGGCTGAAAGGTGCCACCTGTTCAGGAATTTCGCAGTCTTCACGCCTGCATAGCAGAACGATCGGGCGCTGCAGCGATTGCAGAGCAGCGCATTCATTGGTGCTTATGTAGCAAAGCTCCTCTGCTGCATTGAGATCCGGAACCATCACCGCGAAGGGCTTTTCAACACGCCGCTTGCGCTCGCGGAGAAGCTTCACGGCAGATGCATTCAGAGCATCGGCAGCGAGATGAAAGCCGCCAAGACCTTTGACGGCGACGATCTTTCCGGAATGGAGCGCATCGGCCGCCGCCGCAATCGGATCTTCAGCGTCGATAAGCTGGCCCTCATTGCTCCAGAACTCGAGCTGCGGACCGCACTTCCAGCATGCGTTTGGCTGTGCATGAAAACGGCGGCTGCGCGGGTCGTCATACTCGGCCTGGCACTCAGGGCACATTTGAAACCTGGCCATCGAGGTGCCGGCGCGGTCATACGGAATGCTCTGCACGATGGTGAACCGCGGGCCGCAGTTGGTGCAGTTGATAAAAGGGTAGAGATAAC
>DASZXD010000092.1:0-6019 GCA_035546015.1 Occallatibacter sp. | reverse complement strand
GCCACGCGCGGCAATCTCAAAATGCTCCTGGCGCTTCTCGACCCCGGCCACCAGCAAGAGCTCGACGCCTATCTCTTTGGCCGTGGCCTCGTCGATCTTCTTCTCGAGTATCCCGGCGTGATTGAAGACCCGGCGGACCTCGTCGCCATGCTTCCGAAGTTATCGCCGCGCCTTTACTCCATCTCCTCCAGCCCGGCCGCACATGCCGGCCAGATTCACGCCACTGTCGCCGTCGTGCGCTTCAATGCGCATAACCGCGAACGCGGCGGCGTTTGCTCAACGCTGTTCGCTGACCGCACGCAGATCGCTGACCGGCTGCCCATCTACATTCAGCCCAACAAGAAGTTCCGGCTCCCGCAAGCAGACACGCCCATCATCATGATTGGCCCCGGCACCGGCATTGCGCCTTTTCGCGGCTTCCTCCATGAGCGCCGAGCACTCGGAGCAACGGGCCGCAACTGGCTCTTCTTCGGAGCGCCGCATTCGGCTACCGATTTTCTTTATCGTGAAGAGTTGGAAGCCATGTTCGCCGACGGCCATCTCACGCGCCTCGATACGGCCTTCTCGCGCGATCAGCAGAACAAGATCTACGTGCAGGACCGAATGCTGGAACAGGCGCCGCTGTTCTGGAGCTGGCTGCAGGAAGGCGCAAGCGTCTACGTCTGCGGCGACGCTTCGCGTATGGCAAAGGATGTCGATGCGGCACTCCACTCCATCGTACAAACGCAGGGAGGTCTCTCAACCCAGGGCGCCGAAGAGTACGTCGCCGCTATGAAGGACTCCCACCGCTATCACCGCGATGTCTATTGAAGCCGAAATCGTTCATAATGGATACAGGTCGGCATGAAGATACGCATCAAGGGCGACTCTCTGCGGCTGCGCGTGCTGCGCTCCGAACTTGATCGTCTGCTCACAGCAGGCCGCATTGAAGAAACCATCCATTTCCCCGCCGGGCCGAATGCTTCTCTCACTTATGCTCTTGAAATTGCAACCGGCAACAACGAAACCTCCGTGTGTTATCGGCAAGGTGAAATCGTTGTCGTGCTTGCCGCGAGCGATGTGCACATCTGGGCGCAGGAAGACCGGGTAGGCGTCTACAAAGAGCTGCACAATAACGGCCGCATCTTCTCGCTGATGGTGGAAAAAGATTTTGCCTGCCTGGATGAAACCGGTGAAGACCAGTCGGACACTTTTGCAAATCCCCACCACGCCGGCATCTGCTGAGCTGCGCTCTCGCGGCCCTCGTGTCGTTCTTGCAACGGGTGCTGTCATCACACAGTGGGATCGCAGAGCGCGAAATCTCCGATAATACTGAGAGGAGTCTGCCCCATGGGAATACAGATCGGCGCAAAGCCGGACAGCGGATTCGACGATCCTCTCGGAATGCTCACCGACTGCCATCGCAGAATCGAGCACTTCCTCAACATTCTCTGTGTCGTGGTTGAGCGCGCACGCGGCCGCTCACTCTCTCAGGAGGAGATCGGCGCCGTCGAAGCGTCCATCCACTACTTCCGCGTAGGAGGCAAGCGCCACAACGCCGACGAGGAGGAATCTCTCTTTCCGCGGCTCCGGCAGGAAGGTGCCGCCATCGCTCTCGAAAACCTGGAGAGCCTTGAGCACGACCATCGGACTGCCGACGGCCTGCACGCTACCGCTGAATCTCTCTACGAAAAATGGATAGCGGCAGGCTCTTTGAGTGAAGAGGATTACGCCAGGCTCAGCTCGTGTGCGCAGAGCCTTCAGCAGCTCTACAAAGAGCACATTCAAGTTGAAGAGCGCGTCGTGTTCCCCATGGCTGCACAACTTCTCGATCGCAACACCGTGCGCACCATCGGCAATGAATTCCGCCTCCGCCGCGCCTGAGATGGAGAGCGGCTTCAGGCCGCGTGAAGCTCCAGAATGATCGCGGCTCCTTGCGGCTCCAGATTCACCGCCAGCGCGCGCCCGTTGTTGTCGCGCAGGATAGTGGCGCAGAGGCTTAGCCCAAGGCTATTGGCTTCGCCCTCTGAGTTGGCCGAGGCAAAAGGATCGAAGGCCCGCTCAGGATTGGGAAATCCCGGCCCCGAGTGGCCCACCAGAATCTGCACCAGGTTGCCCTCGCTCGCCGCCTCCACGCGGATCGTCTTGGGCTCATGCGCAGTGGAGAGCGCCGGACTATCCACAGCATCCATGGCGAACTGCAGGCAGTGGCGCACCGCCTGGCGCAACTGCTGCGCGCTGCACAGCACGCGTGGCAGTGACGGCGCAATACTGAGCCGGAACTCGATCGAGCGCCGCAGGAACTCCGTGCGGTGCAGCTCCCCCATATCGCTCAAAAGCTCAGCCACCGAAACGGCTGCGAGCTCATCGCCATAAGGCCGCGAGATGCGCGCCAGGCTCTCCAGCGTGCCGCGCATGTGGCGCGCCTCGGTCAGAATGGCCTCCACCGCCTTGCGGTCCTGCGCTTCGAGCGATGCCGTCTCTTCCAGCAGCGAGGCGTAGCCCAGTACCACCGTAAGAGGATTGTTCAACTGCTGGCTCACGTTGCCCGCAAGCTGTCCGAGGTGCGCAAACTTCTCTGAGTCGATGAGTTTCTCGAACATCATCGTTTGGTTGCGGGTCGCCTGCAGCCGGCCCACAAGCAGCTCAATGGGTAACAGGTCGTCGGCGCGAAGCGGCTCCGGTTCTGCTCCGGAACGCCTGCTCGCCAGCGGTCGCAGACCTGAGAGCAGCAGTGCGCCCTCAATCGATGAGCGGCTGATCATAGGCACAGCCAGCACAGAGGTAAAGTGCAGCCGCTTCAGGTCGTCGCCCGGCCACAGCCACGGCGTCAGGTCCAGCCGCAGGGTCTGGCTCTGCTCCACCGCCGGCGGTGCTGATCCAGGCGCCAGAAAACCGGTTGCGGGAATGCGTGCCGCCATATCGGCCAGCGCCTTCGCCGTCGCCGCATCCAGACCCGCCGAGCCTGCCAGCCGGTAACGGCCCGAGCTGTGCAGCAGCAGCGCCGCCTGCGCAAAGCGGCTATGCTCCACCACTACCTCGCAGATCTCAGTGGCCTGCCGATCGAAATCGTCCACACGCCGCCGCGCAATTGTCAGCTTTGAATAAGCCTCAAGCTCGCGCCGCGCGCGCAATTCCCGTTCCCGAGCCGCTTTATTCAGGGCCAGCTCATCTTCGAGCGTCAGCAGAATCATTCCCAGCGCCGCAACCACTTTGGCCATGACGATGACACGGGTCAAAATCAGGTCAAGCATAGGGTTATGAACAACTGCCGGAATAGCCTCGAGAATATTAAACGACCACACCACCAGCCCCGCTACGCTCAACAATAGCCCGGGGGTAAAGCGGCGAAACGTCACAACCATGAGTAGCGCGGCCATCAGGAAGTTCGCGCATTCGACAAAGTTCAGTGCCCAGCCGGTTCCAAGCTTAAAAAGGACATAGAACGCGATCGCACCCAGCACCGCGCACGCTGAAACATCGAGCCACTGTGGCATGGCTTGTTTCCGCGCTCCCCAGAAAAGCACTGTGACAAGGCTGATGGCGCCGAGAAATGGGAAGATGAGACCCACTGGCCAGCTTGGTTCGACCCCATGGAAAACCCCGTAGAACAGTACGCAACAGATCAATAGCGGAACTGTGTACGGAACCACGTAAAGAACCGCAATCTTGCCCACTCGAAAACGCACCGGCGACAGCGAGGCCAGAAACAGTGCTGCGCTGAGCTGAATGGCCGTTTCCGCTGCCGCAATGGTCCATGTGCGCGTCGCTCCGGAAAGGTTCCATGAGCTTACGGCAAGCAGGCTCAGCATCCTGAACAGCGCGGAGAGAAAGCCCAGAAACCACAAAAGTGTCCGCGCGTCGCGATAGCGTAGATATAGATACCCAAACGCCGGGAGCAAGAGCGCGGTGAGAATCAACGCCGGAACTTGGTAATAATCAGGCATCAAGGACGGGGATCCCTTTCCCTCCGACTGGCAGAAACTGCAGAGAGCTCGATGCTGCCTGAATCTCCTGTACTACTATGATGCTGCTTGAAGATGTGGGCCCGGAATCCTGAGCGGAGACCATTTTCGGGGTCCACCCTGACAAAGAGTGTAATGGCTATGGTGGGTTGGATGTCTTGCCATTACATTCTTCAATCACCCCATACGCCCGCCTGTCCGTCTAAAGTTGCAGGGAGACAGAAAACCCGTCGCCCCGGCTCTTATGAAGCAAGTCCAAATCGGGTAAATCGTGCAAGGATGGACGTAGCAGGAGACGTAAACCGTGCGAAATCGACTTTGGTTGGCGCTCATTTTTCTCGCCTTGGCAGCTGTGCCTGCTACAGGTCGCGCGCAGGGCAAAGACAGCTTTACACCCATGCCGCTCGACGCCGGCTTCGGCCGCATGGATCTCTCGCAGCCCTCCGTGCCCGTGGATCAGATCATCCAGAAATTCGCCGCCAAGGAGACCGAGTTTCAGGACGCGCTGAACCACTACACCTATCGCCGCGTCGCCCGCGTGCAGACCATTGATGATGACGGCAAGGTCGACGGAGAGTGGTACGAGGTGGACGATGTCATCTTCGACCCCGGCGGCCGCCGTACCGAAAAAGTAGTTTACGCCCCGGCCAACACCCTCACCCGCGTCAGCATGTCTCCCTCCGATCTGCAGGACATCCAGCACGGTTACCCGTTCGTGCTCACCACCGCCGATCTGCCCGCCTACGACATCAAGTATGTCGGCCGGCAGAAAGTAGATGAAGTCGACTGCTACGTCTTCGACGTCAGCCCCAAGATTATTGAGAAGAAGAAGCGCTATCTCGACGGCCGCATCTGGGTTGACTCCACCGATCTGCAGATCGTGGTCACCAACGGCCGAATGGTCCCCGACGACACCAAGAAAGGCGAAGAGGACCTGCATCCGCCCTTCATGACCTGGCGCCAGCAGGTCGACGGCCACTACTGGTTCCCGGTCTACACCAAGGGCGAAGGCATCCTGCATTTCAGCGGCGGCTACGGTTATATGTCTCAGGACGTGCACATCCGCGACGTCATCAAGTACACCGACTACAAGCGTTTCGGTTCAACCACAAAGATCATCTACGACGGTCAGGACATCACGAATAACAACCAGCAGCCGCAACCCAACGGCCAGCCGGGCAGCCAGACGCCGCAGAAGTAAAGACCAGGAAGTTCAGGTGGTTATAGATTTTTCGGAATTGCTGTAGACCGAAAGCACGCACTCAAGTGGCTTTTTCATCAAGAAAGAGCCACCTTTCACTGCTCTCACAAATTCTACGTGCATTCCGAAAATGCTCTGGAGTTCTTGACCTGTTCCCTGTTTCCTGCCTTTTTCAATTTCCCACCTGCAGCACCTGGAAACTCCCCTTCACCGGCGTCTGCACCAGTGTGCCGATGCCACCGGGCTTGTTGAGGTCCACGCCCAGATAATCCGTCACCAGATACACCGCCCCGCTCTGCGGATTCACCGCCAGCGTGCTCGCGCGCTGCCGCGTCGGCAGTGTCTGTACCACGTTGTACGAGTCCGTCACATCCTGCCGGATGATCGTCATGCTTCCTTCCGCTCCGCCATTGGCAGTGAAGAGCATCCCGCGCTCGTTGTCATACCCCACCGCCTCCACGCCCGGCCCAATCGGGAGCGCCGCCACTCTGTCTCCTGTAATGGCATTCAGCACCAATAACTTGCGATTGTTGCATGCAGCAAAGAGCCGCATGTGTGCATCGTCCATCGCCAGGCTTGTAGGGTCGGCGCAATCGGGGCTCAGAGCAAAGATGGTCAAATGGCTGTCCACTGCACTCTGCGGGCGCTGGCGGCTGGACCAGTCCAGTGAGACCGGGGGCGCTGGCGGCTTGGCAGGTAGGTTGGCTGCAGCCACCGTTGCCGGAGCTGGACTTTCAGCCCGCGTCTGCCGCAACAAAGCCCCAACTGCCTGCGCATCGAAACGGAACACCAGATTACGGTCCGTCACCGCAACATAAATCTGATCCGTCTGGTCCCCAACAGCGAAGCCCAGCAAACCAGGCAGGATGATCTC
>DASZXD010000091.1:0-12464 GCA_035546015.1 Occallatibacter sp. | reverse complement strand
CGCGAGGCCGGAATAAAAGACCCGAGAGCATCTTCATTATTGGTTCTTACTTTTCCGAAGTCGCTTACCGCGCCGAACTGTACGTCCAACATATGCGCCGCCGCATGGGCGCTCTCCGCGCAGGGCGAAGAGCGTCACTTTGAATGGTTATGAAGCGTTCGTATGAAAACGCTACTGGGTGGTTCTCCGTATTCCGCCTCTTGACGAGGTCGAACAGAGATTCCACCCAGCAGTTACGGTCAGGTTGAAAAGTCCGCCTCAGTTCCTATTTTGCAGTAAGCAGGATGGACTTGCCCTTTGCCTTGGAGGAACGGAGGAAGTAAATTGCGCCGTAAATGCCCCAGACAGCCGAGATGCCGAGCGCTAGCAGCGGCTCCTTGGTGGTGCCCAGTCCGAAAAGTGGAGCGATCAGGTAGAAGGCCATGCAGACGAAATTGGCCAGCAGCCCGAAGCCTGGAATCAGCAGGTGTTTGACGACGTTGTAGTCAGGCCTCTTGTGGAAGGCCACGATGCACAGGAAGCAGCTCAGCGCGTAGAGAATGAACGTGCCGAAGTTGGATGTGAGGGTGATGGCCAGCAGCGAGTTGGGCATCATGGCGAGTACATCATGCGATGGGTACCCGACGCTGGAGAAGAGGCCATGCGGCAGCGCGGCGATGGTTGCATCTGTGAGCGCACTGCCGTCAGCGAAGACGAAGGATACGGCGAGGCAGCCGACAACGGCCGAGATACCAGCCAAGGTCCAGATGGCGCGCCGAGGGGTAAGCGAGCCGGCGTGCAACAGACCGAAGTGCTCGGGGGCCTCGTCATCCTTACCCATGGCATAGGTGACACGGGCGCCGGTGTTCATGCAGCTCAGCGTGGTGCCGATGAGCGCAAGGAACACAGTGAACGCTTCAGCCAGCATGAAGTACTTGCCATGGCCCTGGCCCAGCAGCACGTCGCCGACGATGATCATCATGTCGCCGAGCGGCGCAGCCGATCCGGCCGCGTTCTGCATGGTGTATCCGGAGTTGAGGAAGTAGTTGGCCGCGAAATACTCGAACAGGTAGCAGAACAATCCCTGAATGAGCAGAGACGCGATGACCGCGATGGGAATGTGCTTGGTGGGATTCTTAGCTTCACCACCCATCGATGTGACCGATTCGAAGCCGACCAGAATGAGGATAGCAACGGTTGCCTGGATGAAGACCCAACTGATTTTGTGGATGCCGATGACCGAGCCAGCGGAGGCGTGAGTAAGGAAGTTGCCGTTCGAGTCGGCGGTGGGATAGCTGGCGGTGAAAGGCACCGGCTTGCCGGCTGCATCAAGCTGCGGCAGAGGAACGCCGCTGGAGTCGCGCATGATGGAGCCGTCTTTGGGATTGGTGGCGAACTGGTAAGTGTAGGTGGCGAGCGACTGGTTGTCGTACTGGAGGGCGGGCGCGCCGGCGGGGTGGTTGACGCGATAGCCGAGAGCCAGCACGCTGAAGACGATCAGCGCCGAGATCTGCACAATGTTGATGGCGATGTTCACGGCCGTCGAAGCGCCCGCGCCGCGGGTTGCAATCCATGCCACGAAGAACGAGAAGACAATGGCGACGAGTCCCATGAAGATGGGGCCGGGGTTCGAGCCGCTGATGAAGCTGGGATCGAGGAACCCAACTACATAGCCGACGAAGATGCCGGTGGTGGCCACCATGACGCCGGGATATACCCAGTAGTAGAGGTGGGAGCCCCAGCCGACGATGAACTTGGCTACACGGGCATACTTGAATGCCGTGTCCTTGGACAGCATGGCCTGTTCGGCGTAGTAGTAGCTCGATCCTGTGCCGGGATAGAGCTTGGAGATTTCGGCGTAGGCTACAGCGGTAGCCAGGCATAGCAGCAGGGAGACGAAGATGCCCAGCCACATGGCCGGCGCGGTGATTCCCGTGGTGGCCTGAATGTAGAACGTGAGCCAGAGGAACGCGCCGGGAGCGATGAGAGCCATTGCGTTTGCGGTCAACCCGGTTAAGCCCAGGGTGGCCTGCATCTGAGGTGCTTGTTGATCTGCCATGAGCATTCTCCTGAAAAATTGGGTTACTTAAAGCTGCTCCCAGTGGCGGGTCCCGGGAGTTTTTTTTGAATGCCTGCCCGTCTGCGCTGTCCAATCCGGGCCGATGCGATCTTGCGGTCTGCGAACCCTTCGTTTTCGGGGGCGGGCCGAATTGTCCGCAGGAGTGAATCGTTGCGGTCCGGGCATTGTCTCGTTGACGATACGCAGTCCGGTCCGAGGGCTTTGTTCCGATGGAGAGAGAGTAGCCTCCACCCCATCAGGACGAAATAAAGAACACAAATTGTTCGCGGGGTCTGATGCCGTGTAACAGTGAAGGTTGCCAGCAGATGCTTTTATGAAAACACCTGCTGGCAGGTACAGCCTGTCGTTCCAACTCCCGAAGAGCCGCCTTAGCGCTTGGGTCCGAAGAAGGCGATGAACGCGATGGTAACCGTGTTCTGGTTGTCGGAAGTTTCGTTGGCGTTCTTGTGGAAGTACTGCTGGTCGGAGAAGTCACCACGATACTCAACGCGGCTGAGCAGACCGGCAGCCCACTTGTACTCGTAGGTCGCGGTGAACTCATACAAGTGCTGGTCTGTGCCGGTGGCGAAGCCTGTGGGGTCGTTGAAGTACTCGAAGCGGCCGGTAAGCGCTTGTGTGCCGGTGACCTGTCCGTGCGCGGCAAAAGCTACGCCCTGCCAGTGATAAAGGTTCTTATCGCCGATGGTCTCGGTGCCTTCACCGGTATCGACGGTGTACTGGCCGTCGCGGTTCTGGCCGTAATCGTAGTTGATGTAGGCGCTGAATTTCGCCGAGGGGGTGAGCAACAGTGTTGAGTCGATCAGATTGCGGTAGCCGTTGGTGGTGTTGTAGTTCTCAGGGCCACCGTAGTAGTTGAGGAACCACGAGTACTTCGGCTCAACCAAAGCATTGGTTACACCGACTGTGGCGCCGCCGTTGGCCTTGGAGATGTTATTCCAGCCGTTGACCACCTGCACGCCGATGGTGTCGGCCTTCGATATGGGCATGGAAGCGCGCGCGCCGAAGTGCCAGTAGGGAATTGCGTTCACGAAGAGCAGCGAACGCGAGTAGTTCCAATCGTCCTTGGCTTCGATGACTTCAGCACCAGCCGCGGTAACAAACTTGCCGAAATCAAGCTCAAAACCCTTGGCCTTGGGCGGCTTCATGCTGATGAATGCCTGCTCGATGTACTTGAGCTGATCGGCGCCGTCGCTATTGGTCGGGGCAGAGTTTATGTCTTCGTTGGTCCGCCCGTAGATGAAGTCGACGTGCGCGCCAATCGGATCAGGATCGTGGTTCAGCGTGAGCTTGGCTGCGCTCAGGTTGAACTGGTCAGTCTTGTCGTTGAAGTTGTAGAGCTGATTGACCTGGTCGTAGCCATCCTGCGTATTGGGGCGGTTAGTGTTGAAGCTGTAGTAGCCGTCGAGGAAACCGCTCACGTCCATGGGGCCGACACTCCACGTGGGAGCCGCTGCTGGCGCAGCTGCCGGAGCCTGAGCCGGTGGCGTGGAATCGGATGACGGGGCAGGCGTTTGCGCACCGGCCATCAAAGCCGCAGCTAAGGTCGTTCCAGCCATGGTTTGCAGGATACGAGTCACTTTCAGATACATCGGCACTTCCCTCCAAAAAAGATGGTTGTTATGACTTTGAATCAGTTGCTAATCGCGGACAGGCGCGCACACAACTACGGTCGCGATCTGTCCGCTTTTTCTGCGCTTCAGTCACCATGCACACGAACGCATGGATTCCAACGTCAGGATTGGCAATCGCGTAATGAGGAATTAAGGTCGGTCCGGTCGAAACTGGCTAGCATCAGGTTGTCAAACGATGCATAAAGAACTTATGAGGATTATGAAAAGTTTTTACAGGGCAGATTTTTTCTGCTTGTTATGCATGCAGCGCCAGACATGGACCAACTATTGCAGTCAGGGTGAGTGCGCCTCATCGCGCGCATGAAGATGCAATAAAGAACCTGTTAGAATTTATCTTTTGATGCCGGTTGAGTTAGACACGGCAGACGATCTCCGCGAACTTGAGAAGGTTGGATGGTGAGAGCAGCGCACCTTCCTGCGGCGGAGACTTGCTTTCCGGATTCCATTTGAGAAAAGAAAGCTGGTCAGGGTTGTCTCAGAGCTATATCCCCGTGCGCTTCAACTTAGGCGGACGCGCGCGCGGCTCCGGTATGCGTGTGCTGCAGTTCGCGCTGGAGTGCGCGCTGGGCACGGTGGCCATTATTGTTGTGGCGGCCCTGGCGCACTGGTCGCTCTGGCTGCCTCCCGTAGCAGTTCTGCTCTATCTGCTTATCGTTGTTCCCATCGCGCTGCTGTGCGGATTCTGGCAGGCGGTGGTGGTTTCTCTCACGGCTGTGGTGGTGCAGACATGGCTCACGGCGCGGCATCCCGAGCTGTCGCAGGCAGCGAGTCCGGCAAATACCGTCGAGGTGATGGTCTTTGTGCTGGTGGCGCTCACGGTGAGCCGGCTTTCTGCACGCGTGACGGGTCACGCGCGCGAGGCCGAGTCGTGGGGCGGGCAGATGCACGATCTATACGAATTCACGCGCCGAACGCTGCAGATGAACCTGCACGTTGAGCCGGGACAACAACTGGTGGAGCTGGTGCACGAGATATTCGACCTCGAGGCTGTGGCTATCTTCGATGCCGATTTGCACGAGGTGTATCAGGCAGGGTACTGGAACTCCGATCCACAGGAGATGGCGCAGAACGTCTACTACTTTGAAACCACCGACGACGATGCGGAGATGGGCATCGGCCGGCGCGTGGTGCGGCTGGGCAATGTGCCGATTGGCAGCCTGGTGGTGCGCGGCGACACCAGCCCGCTCACCAACAACGCCATCGCATCGCTGATTGCCATCACTTTTGACCGCTATCGCGCGTTTGCCAACGAGAGCCGCATTGAGACCGAGCGGCGCACCGAGCAGCTTCGCGCTACAGTGCTGGATTCTCTGGCACATGCCTACAAGACGCCGCTTACGGCGATTCGCGCTGCGGGCACGGGATTGCTGGAGATGGGCAAGCTTTCCGCAGGGCAGGCCGACCTGGTGGCTCTGATCAACGAGCAGACCGCAGCATTGAACGACCTGACGACGCGTCTGCTCACCACGGCGCGGCTCGATGCGGACGAGGTTTCCACCAACGCCGAAGAGGTAAGCGTGGGCCCGCTGATTGATGAGGTGCTGAGCGGCCTGAAAGACCGCCTGGCCAGCATGAAGGTAGCAGTGCAGCTGGACAATGAGAACCTGATGCTGTGCTGCGACCGGCAGTTGATGATCATGCTGCTCACCCAATACATTGACAACGCATGCAAGTATTCGATCTTCGGCACCACGATCACCATTCGCGTGGTTGTGGCCAACGCGGAAGCGATCTTCTCCGTGCACAGCTATGGGCCGGTGATCCCGATAGCCGACAGGGAGAGAATCTTCGACCGCTACTACCGGTCTTCGAATTATTCGAACCGCGCGCCGGGAACGGGAATCGGCTTGTCGGTGGCCAAGCGCGTGGCGCAGATTCATGGCGGCTACGTCTGGGTCACCAGCGACGAGCATGACGGCACTACATTTTTCGCGGCTATTCCGGCAATTACGGAGAAGGGAAGCATTCAATGAATCAGCAAGCCATTCGCATTCTCGTGGTCGACGACGAACCGGCCATTCGCAGGGCGTTGCGTCCGCCGCTCGTGGAGCTCGGTTTTCAGGTGTCTGAGGTGTCGCGCGGCGAAGAGGCTCTGCAGGCGCTGCGCGCGGCCATCCACGATGTTGTGCTGCTGGACATCAACATGCCGGGCATCGGCGGCATCGAGACGCTGCGCCGCATCCGCTCGTTTGCGCCGCGGCTGCCGGTGCTGATGCTCACGGTGCGCGACCAGGAAGAGGATAAGGTGCAGGCGCTGGAACTGGGAGCGGACGACTATGTGACCAAACCTTTCAGCACCCGCGAATTGATCGCACGGATTCGCGCCGCGGTGCGGCGGGTTCGTGTTCCGGCGCGTGCCGAGGATGCGCCGCTTGAGATTGGTGAGATTCGCCTGGAACCGGCCAAGCGGACGGTGACCAAGCGCGGCGAGATTGTGAAGCTCACGCGCAAGGAGTTCGACATTCTCCATTGCCTGATGAGCCGTGCCGGGCGGGTGGTGACCTATGCCAAGCTGCTCACCGCCGTGTGGGGAGCCGACTGCCGCGAGGAGGTCGAGTATCTGCGCACATTTGTGCGGCAACTGCGCAAGAAGATCGAAGACGATCCTTCGAATCCGATGTATCTGCTGACCGACGTGTATGTGGGGTACCGTTTCGCGGATGCGCAGATGTTCCGCGAGGGCACGGGCGGTGCGAGCGCTGAAGAAAACACGATTGCGTCAGACGAAGACGGGGCAGTGGATGAAGTGCCCGGCTCTGTGTCGGGAGGATGCTGAGCGGCTACTCGTCGTAGTGCAGCAGGCTGAAGACATCATACTCCGAGAAGCGATCGCGGCCTTTGAGGAAGTCGAGCTCGACGGCGAAGGCCAGGCCGGCGATTCTTCCGCCGAGCTGCTTGACCAGCTTTACGGTCGCTTCCATAGTGCCGCCGGTGGCGAGCAGGTCGTCGACGAGTACGACGCTCTGGCCGGGCGCGATGGCATCCATGTGAATCTCGAGCGTGTCAGAGCCGTATTCAAGATCGTAGGTGACGCGGGCAACGGGCGCGGGGAGCTTGCGCGGCTTGCGCACGGGAACAAAGCCGGCATTGAGCCGGTAGGCGAGCGCGGGGCCGAAGATGAATCCGCGAGCTTCGATGCCGAGAACCAGATCGATCTTCTGCGCGATGTAATGCGCGGCCAGCGCGTCGATCATCTGCGCAAAGCCAGTCTTGTCCTTGAGCAGCGTGGTGATGTCATAAAAGAGGATCCCCGGCTTGGGGAAGTCGGGTACGGTTCGCACCAGTTTCTTCAGGTCTTCGACGTTCACCGGCTTGACTTGTTCCGACATGGCTGCGCAGGGCTCCTCAATTGCTTCTCAGGGATTCAAATCTCAAATTGCATGGGAAGGGAACAGGCGGGATACGGTTCGGCTTCCCTTCCGATTATAAGGGAATAGGGATTAGGGAATAAGGATTGCGGCAGCCCCGAAAAATAAGATGGGATTTGAAAAAGTCTGGGCGAGTGCGTTTTTTCTATTCCCCGATCCCTATTTCCTGTCTTTACCACGCGCCCTGGATGCGGAAGGCTTCAAGGTTTTCGGCTTCGCGCTCTTCGAGGACGTGCTCGATGACGCGGTCGACGCGGCTGCCGCGCGGGCCGCGGCGGATGCTGGCGCGCAGCTCATCGAGATCGATGGGTTCGCCGGTGGCGACGACTTCTACATCGCCGTCTTCGGTGTTGCGCACCCAGCCGCGCAGATCGAGTTCGCTGGCTTCGCGATGCACGAACCAGCGAAAGCCCACCCCCTGCACACGTCCCTGTACCAGAAAATGAAGAACCATCGTCAAGTGACCATGGCCAGTTTTGCAAAGTTGGAGGCATGCACGCAACCGGACGGCTCGGCGCGCTTTGACGCGGCGGATGTCTACAGCTGCGCGGCTTCAAGCAATTCGCGCAGGCGGCGCATGGCTGCGGCGATTTGTGAGCGTTCCTGAGCAGATGCGCGGTCGAGAGCGGCGCTGAGCGGGCCGCGGCTGAGTTCTGGGATTTTTTCGCGGACGAAGTCTTTGACGACTGCTGCGGCGTGAATGCGGCTGATGCGGCCGTCGCTGGCGTCGGTGCGACGTTCCACGAGCCCCTGCTTTTCGAGCCGATCCACGATGCCGCTGACGGTGGAGTGAGCCAGGCTCATCGCTGTGCTCAGCCCCTTGAGGCTGATGCCTTCATGGCGCACGACTACGGCCATAGCAGCTTTTTGCGGCACGGTGAGATTGCCTTTGGATACCTCGGCTTCGAGGGGCTTGCGCATCATGCGCCGGATTGCGCTCAGATCGCGCTCGATCTCGGCGGCCTGCGTGCCCGATTCTGCTTTTGCCGGTCTCCTAGGCACTAAAGGACTCCGGGGATGAGCGCTTTCACGCGTTTCCGGTATTGCGGATAAGCATTAGGGAAGGTCTGCATCATGAGCTGCTCCTCGGCAGTTATTTTTACCAGAAAGGCGGCGAGGATGAGCGCGAGTGCAAGAATGCAGCGCCATTCTCCGATGGCGAGCGCGGTGCCGGCGGCGGCCAGAAGGAGGCCGGTGTAGATGGGATGGCGAGCCACGGCGTACGGTCCGGAGGTGACAAGCTCATGGCCGGCCATCACGCTGGGACGGCCGCTCCAGTTACGGCCCAGGGCAAAACGGGCCCAGATGGCGAAGAGCGTGCCGGCGACGGTGATGGCAAAGCCGGCATAGAAGAGAGCGCGCGTATCTGCCAGGAAGTGCAGGCCGAGCCAGCCGCGATGAAACCACGGGTGCGCGAGCATGCAAAAGCCGAGCAGGGCGAGGAAGATGTGGAGCATCCGATGACCGTCAGTCTGGGTGCGGAGGGTAGGCCTTTTTCCGGCTGCGGCGGCAAGCCACACAGCTCCGAGCGCGATCCACGGATAGCCGATGAGGGAAGGCGAGAGATTCATGGGTGAACTCCGTCGTGTACGATATGTCGTATACGACATAATTATCCGGTTTGTTCCGCCTGTCAAGGAAATTTGGTCCGGACCGGATTCTGTTACGCAAATTGCGCTGATGCGGTTCTCGAATCCCAACGGGTTACACTGGAGAAGAGATGGTTTTCGTCCTCGACAACTACGATTCCTTCACCTACAACCTGGTGCAGTATCTCGGAGAACTGGGCGCGAAGGTTGAAGTGCGCCGGAACGACGAACTGGCGGTGGAAGAGGTGGAGGCGCTGAAACCCGAGCGCATTCTGCTTTCGCCGGGGCCCTGCACGCCGCATGAGGCGGGGATTCTGGTGCCGCTGATCCGGCACATGGCCGGGAAAGTTCCAATCCTGGGCGTCTGCCTTGGGCATCAGGCCATCGGCGAGGCGTTTGGCGGGCAGGTGGTACGCGCGAAGACGCTGATGCACGGCAAGACCAGCCCGGTGCAGCATGACGGCAAGGGCGTCTTCTCGGGATTGCCTACGCCGCTGACCTGTACGCGCTATCACTCGCTGATTGTGGCTGAAGACTCGCTGCCTGCTGAGCTGGAAGTAACGGCGCGGACGGCGGAGTCGAACGGGGACGGTACAGTGATTATGGGATTGCGGCACCGCACACTGCCTGTCGAAGGCGTGCAGTTCCATCCTGAGAGCGTGCTTACCGAGAGCGGCCACCAGATGATTCGAAACTTCCTCGCGATGTAAGGGCAGATGCACCGAATGCCGCGCCGCCGCTTCGTGTTTTGCGTCTGTCTGCCGTGTGCTGCATTCATGGGAGCGCGTTTCTGTACGGCCCAGGCGAATTCTTCGGCGGCGGCAGCGCAAACGTCACCGACTGCAATGTCAAGCACGGGTGGGGCTGCGAGCGGCGAGCCGTCTTTTATTACTCCGCCCATTGCGATTGTTCCTCTCGACAGCAAGATCACCGGCGCGGCGAATCTGGTTACAGGAGCGCTGCAGGTGTGGAACGGGCGCGCGTATATTGCATCGAATGGAACCATTACCGCAGGGACTGACACGGCGCAGGTGACGCTGCCGTATCGGGGCACGCTGCGCATCTGCGCTTCGACGTCAGTGAAGCTGGCAGCCGATTCAAGCGTGCCTGCGGGCGAGACGCCGGGGCTGCTGATGGCGCTGGATAAAGGTGCGATTGAGACCAGCTTTGCCACGGGGCGCAATGCCGATGTGGTGATGACACCGGATTTCAGGATCATGATTGGCGGGCCGGGCGCATCTGAGGTGAAGATACGGCTGGGCGCGGGCGGCGATACGTGCGTAGACAATCCAGGCGCTGATGCTCCGTATGTGGTGGTGACGAGCCTTTTCGACAACGGCTTGTATCGGGTGCAACCGGGGCAGCGGGTGATGTTTCAGCACGGCAGCCTGCACGAGGTGGTGGACAACGAGAAGGAGCCCTGCGGGTGTCCGGCTGCGCCGGCGAATCCTGCGGCGAATGAATTTCCTTTAGCCCAGAGCGAGGGGCTGGCTCCAACGCCTGCGCCGAAGACCGCGCCCAAGCAGCCCGGAGGACTTTCTTCGCAGGCTGCCGCGCCGCTGGTTTACGTGGGAGCGGATAAGGCAGTGCAGACCGCTGCGATTCCGCAGCCGGAGGCCGCGCCGCAAGCGGTTGCGCCTGTGCAGGCGAAGCCACCCGCGCAGGAAAAGAAGAAGCAGGCTGGATTCTTTACGCGGATCGGCCACTTTTTCAAGCGGCTGTTTGGCGCGGAGTGATTGCTTCAGTTAAGGGATCAGGCTTGGCACTCTGCACGGAACGCGGTGAATGACTTCACCGGGCCGGGTGAGCTGAAACATGAACGAGCACTGCAGTGCATTGTTGCCGGTGGTTGCGCCCTGATAGACGTAGACCGTTTTTGTGCCCGGCTGGTAGACGAGCAGGGAACTGGACGGGCTGATGCCGGTGAGCTGAAACTGCACTCCGGCTCCGTCGTCGTCGCTCGATGCCTTTGCTGTGCGTCCCGCGCCAAGCCAGAACCCGAACGCCAGCACGCCCACGAGCGCAAAGATGCTTTTAAGCCAACCTGCTGCTTTTTCCATAGATATCCCCTCGCTACCGGTTTCTGTCTGCATGGACGCAGACGACTGTCCGGTTGCTCAAGGATTTTATGGGCAGAGGCTCAGCTACATGCTGCGAGCGCGTTCGATGGCGCGGACTACGGCCTGCGCTTTGTTGATCGACTCCTGATGCTCGAACTCGGGAACGGAGTCGGCCACGATGCCTGCGCCGGCCTGGACGTAGCCTTTGCCGCCGATGGAGAGCATGGAGCGGATGGCGATGCAGGAGTCGAGGTTGCCGGAGAAGTCAGCGTAGAGCACCGCGCCGCCATAGGTGCCGCGGCGGGCAGGCTCGAGCTCTTCGATGATCTCCATGGCGCGGACCTTGGGTGCGCCGCTGAGCGTGCCGGCAGGGAAGCAGGCGCGGAGGGCATCGACAGCGGTCAGGTCTGGGCGGAGCTCGCCTTCAATGGAGCTGACGATGTGCATGACGTGCGAATAGCGCTCGACGAACATGAGCTTGTCGACCTTAACGGTGCCGAATTTGCTCACGCGGCCCACGTCGTTGCGGCCAAGGTCGACGAGCATCACGTGCTCAGCGCGCTCCTTTTCGTCGTGCATCATCTCGCTGGCGAGTGCTTCGTCCTCGGCTTCAGTGGCTCCGCGGCGGCGCGTTCCGGCGATAGGACGGTACTCGACCTTGCCGCGGTTGACGCGGACGAGCAGCTCGGGCGAAGAACCTGCCAGCTCAATTGCCTGCGGGCGATTCTTCAAGCGCTTTCCAGCTTTTTCGGCCTTGCCGCCGAAGGCTTCTTCCGGTGCGAAGCGGAGGAAAAACATGTAGGGGCTGGGATTGACGGTGCGCAGGGCGCGATAGACCTGAAAGCTGTCGACTTCAGGCTCCACGTCAAAGCGCTGTGAGATGACTACCTGAAATGCGTCGCCGGCGCGGATGTACTCTTTGGTGTGCTCGACGGCGGAGAGGAAGTCTTTCTTGGGCGTGCGGTGCCTGACCCTGAGCTTGCCGGGCCTGGCGGCGAGTTTGGGCAAGGGCTGGGTGAGCCGCTTTTCAAGCTTGTTGAGCCGCGCGATGGCGCGTTCATAGACCTGGCCGGCTTTGCCGCCGGTGACGTCGGTTGTAACTACGAGCCAGATCTCTTTGCGGACGTGATCGAAGGCGAGAACCTCGTCGAAGAAGAGCAGGCAGGCGTCGGGGATGCCGAGCTCGTCTTTCGCGGTGGAGGGCAGCTTTTCGATCTGGCGCACGGCATCATAGGCAAAGTAGCCTACGGCGCCGGCGGTAAAGGGCGGCAGGCCGGGGAGGCGCGCGGGTTTGTGGCCGCTAAGGGCCTGGCGGAGGACATCGAAGATATCGCCTTCGAGGTGCGTGACCTTTTTTCCTTCGCTGATGACGATCTGGCGGCCACGGGCCACGATGCGCTTGAAGGGCGCGAGGCCGATGAAGGTATAGCGGCCCAACTGCTCGCCGCCTTCAACCGATTCGAGGAGGAAGCACTCGCGCTCGGCCCAGGCTGCACGCAGAAAGGCCGAGACCGGGGTTTCGAGGTCGGCGGTCAGGGTGCGGCAGACGGGGACGAGGGTGTGTTCTTTGGCGAGTGCCAGGAACTCCTTGCGGCTGGGCTGGACGGGATGAGTGGGCTTCACTGATCCAGTGTATCGAAAGCCGATCGGAGTGTTGCGAGTGCCTCGGGGTCCGCTTCGACCTGGCCGGGACGCTAAAGTTTCCGTACGGCTTCCGGCTTGCGAAGATTCGCCCAACCTGTCAGGAGAGAAGGCGT
>DASZXD010000090.1:0-21427 GCA_035546015.1 Occallatibacter sp. | reverse complement strand
CCTTGAAGCTTCCAGCCATAAGCTCTCAGCTTTCAGTCTGTCGGGCGGCAGATTTGGCCGCAGCGGATCTCAGGCCTGAAGCGGAGCGCAAGGCTGGATGCAAAATAGCCAATTCGTTCGCCATGCGCACGGCCTGAACCGCCGGCGCAGGACCGGACACGAGGATGCAATGACGATCGAAGAGCTTCGAGTACGCATCGATGAACTGGACCGGCAACTTGTTGAATTGCTCAGCGAGCGTGCACGCGCTGCGCAGATGATCGGCCACCTGAAGGCGGCCACTTCACTCCCGGTGTATGAACCGAACCGGGAAAAGATCATCTACGCGAACGTGCGCGCGGCCAACAAGGGGCCGCTGCCGGACATCGAGCTAACGCACATCTACGAGCGGATCATTGACGTCATGCGGTCCCTGCAGAAGAACGAGTTGGCATCAGAGAGGAACGCCCGGCAGATGGGCCATGCCACGGGTATCGAGACACCCGAGACAGGGAAACAGCAATGATTGTGGCAATGCAGGAGAATGCAACTGAAGAGCAGATCGATGCCGTCATCGATGTGATGCTCGAATCCGGAGTGAACGTGCATCGCACCACGGGCGCGATGCAGACGATTCTGGCCGCAGTGGGACCAACCGCGGGCCTCGACCTGAGCAAGTTTGAAGTGCTGCCGGGCGTGCTGAATGTGCACCGCATCAGCTCGCCTTACAAGCTGGCGGGGCGCGCTTTCCGGCCCGACGGAACCGTTGTGAAGTTTGCGAATGGGGCTGCGATTGGCGGCGAGCAGGTGGCGATGATCGGCGGGCCGTGCTCGATCGAGAATCGGGAGCAGATTTTTGCCATTGCGGTGGCGGTGAAAGCGGCGGGCGGAAGCTTTTTGCGCGGGGGCGCATTCAAGCCACGCAGCTCGCCGTATGCGTTTCAAGGGCTGGGCATTCCCGGACTCGAAGTGATGCGCGAGGCGGCGGATGCGCATGGACTCGCTACGGTGAGCGAGGTGATGGAGATTGCGCAGATCGAGCCGATGCTGCCTTATGTGGACTGCTTCCAGGTGGGCGCGCGGAACATGCAGAACTTCAACCTGCTGCGCGAGCTGGGACAGGTGCGCAAGCCGGTGCTGCTTAAGCGGGGGATTGCGGCGACGATTGAAGAGCTGCTGCTTTCGAGCGAGTACATTCTTTCGGGCGGTAACTACGACGTGATTCTGTGCGAGCGCGGCATCAGGACGTATGAGACGGCGACGCGGAACACGATGGATATTTCGGCGATTCCGGTGCTGAAGAAGCTTTCGCATCTGCCGGTGGTGGCCGATCCATCGCACGGGACGGGACGGCGCGACATGGTGGCGCCGATGGCCAAGGCCGCGGTGGCAGCGGGCGCGGATGCCCTGCTGATCGAGATTCATCCCAACGCGGACAAGGCTGTTTCAGACGCGGCGCAGACGATGTATCTGGAAGACTTCACAAAGCTGACACGCGAGCTGCGCACAATAGCCCAGGCCGTGGGGAGGACGCTGTAAGATGGAGCGGGTCAGCTAGTCGGCAAGTCAGCGGGTCAGGCGGGCCAGCTTTTAGTGATGCTGCTGAGACCGAATGTGCCTGACCCGTACTCTCCGGAGACCGCGCATGGATGAACCGACGGACCGCGTTCTCGCATTCTGCCTGCTCCTGGGAATCGCGGGCACTATCGTCGGCATTTGGCAGTGCATATCGGGCCACAATTTTGCGGTAGCCGCACAGCATGAAGCCACAACGGTCGGGCGCATCGTGGGAATCTACCATGGGAAGGGTGGGCCAACCTGGCATTACACGTTCACGGTCAACGAAGTCAGGTTTGACGACTACAGCGGAGTATGCCGCACCCCACTTGAGCCAGGCGCCTGCTACAACAACGGCCCGGTAATCGTCTACTATTCGTTCCAGCCATTTCAAAACTCAAGGCTTGAGGATTTCTCGGTTGCCAGCGCTCGTGATTACCGGATTGGGAAGCCTGCACTTGCCATCGGTCTGCCTCTCTTCATTCTCACCTGTGTCGGCATCGCGATTCTTTCGCGCAAAGACAAGGACGAAGACGATCCCGATTCTGATTTCGATCCCGACAGCCAAAAAGGAGCAAGCAGGAGCGACGACGTGCCCGACTCGATTCATATTGCTCCCAATGAGTGAAGCCCATTCCCCGTCGATCAAATCGAGGCTCCATACAGTAGTCTGAAGGAGATTATGATGGAGCGCATCGCTATTCTGGGCACGGGCCTGCTGGGCACATCGGCGGGCCTGGCGCTGCGCGCGGCGGGGTTCAACGGCCAGATTACGGGGTGGAACCGCAGCCGCGACCAGGCGAGCCTTGCGCTGGAGATGGGCGCGCTGAGCGTAATTGCCGACGACCCGATTGCGGCCGCGCGCGAGAGCCAGGTGGTGCTGCTGGCGATGCCGATCTTTGCCACTCTGGACTACATGGCGCAGCTATCCAATGCGCTTACGCCGGAGCATCTTGTAACCGATGTGGGCAGCACCAAGCGGATGATTGCCGAGTCGGCTGCAAAGCTCTTCAACTCACCCACTCGGCCTGCGTTTCTGCCCGGGCATCCGATGGCGGGCAAAGAGCGCGGCGGGGCGTCACTGGGCGACGCGAATCTGTTTCGCGGCGCGGTGTGGCTGTTTACGGACGATGCCGAAGCGCGGCGGACGCCGGAGGCGGTTGCACTCATTCAATCGTGGCGGGAGTGGGTAGTGAAGATCGGCGCACGAGTCATCGATCTTGACCCTGCCCGGCACGATGAACTGGTGGCGTGGGTGAGCCATCTGCCGCAGTTTGTCTCGACTGCGCTGAGCGCGCTGCTGGAAGAAGAAGTGGGCAACGCGCCGGAACTCAAGGATGTGGGCGGACGCGCACTGCGCGAGATGACCAGGCTTGGGTCGAGTCCCTACTCGATGTGGCGGGACATAGCACATACCAATACCGAGGCGGTGGAGCATGCGCTGCATGCGCTGGAGCAGCGGCTGGCGCATCTGCGCGAGAATCTGCGCACGCCGGAGCTGCGGAGCGAGTTCGAGCAGGCGAACCGGTTCCGGCGGGAGTAGCGCGATCTGTTTCGCGCTGGGCGTACATTTACGCCTGAATGTGCGGTACAATTCCTGCAAAATTGCTTCTCAGACCCGAACTGCATTGAACTCCGTCTGGAGTTCGATAGCGCTGCTTTGGGTTGGAGGGAAGTCACATGCAGGCAGCCGTCGTAAACCTGATCGGCGGGTGGATTGGCATGTCGGCCGGCGTGCTTTCGGGCGCAGTCGCGGGCCTTTTCTTCCATCGGGACGACTGGATGGGAGGATATGACTCCTATCGCAGAAGGCTGACGCGGCTGGGCCATATCTCCTTTTTCGGCCTTGGGTTTCTTAACCTGATCTTCGCTGCCACGGCCGGGCAGCTCCTTCTTCGCCCCACATACCTGCAGATCGCTTCAGACGGGCTCATTGTGGGCGCGATCACCATGCCCGTGTGCTGTTTCCTCTCCGCCTGGCGCAAGCCATGGCGGCATCTGTTCCCTATTCCCGTACTTGCAGTTGCGACCGGTATCTTCGCGATACTGGCCGGCTGGTGGCTCCGATGAAACTAGGACTGATTGCAATGAGCGGGGTGCGCGCGCACAACCCGGAATTGACTGCGCTCGGTCTCACCCTGCCTGGCTTTGTTGAACGGAATCGTGTTATCGCATCACTTCCAAGCCTTGGGTTGCTCACGCTGGCGGGCCTGACTCCTCCTGAAGTCGACGTGCACTACCTGGAGGTTCCGGATGTCAGTACGCTGTCCGGCGTTCCGGAAGAGTTTGACGTGGTGGCGATATCGAGCTTCTCAGCGCAGATCGACGAGGCGTACCTGCTGGCCGACCGCTATCGATCGCTCGGCACCAAGGTGATTCTGGGCGGGCTTCATGTGAGCGCCGCGGTTGACGAAGCGCGTGCCCACGCAGATGCAGTTGTGATTGGCGAGGGTGAGCCTGTGTGGCCGCAAATCATGGCCGATCTGCTGCGCGGGACGGACACGCTGCGCGAGATTTACGATGCGCGCTGCCAGCAGTTCGACCTCGGCTGCTCGCCGATGCCGCGCTTCGATCTTCTCGACATTGAGCGCTACAACCGGCTGACGGTGCAAACGCAGAGAGGCTGCCCCTTCCGGTGCGAGTTTTGCGCCGCCTCCATGCGCATATCGCCTACTTACAAGGTAAAACCGGTTGAGCGAGTGATTGGCGAAGTGCGTAATATCAAGTCTCTGTGGAAGCACCCTTTCATTGAGTTTGCCGACGATAACACGTTTGTGAACAAGTCCCATTCGAAGCAGCTCATGCGAGCGCTCGCGCGTGAGAACATCCGCTGGTTTACCGAGACCGATCTTTCCGTTGCCGATGATGCCGAGCTGCTGAAGATGATGAAGGACGCAGGCTGCGCGGAGGTGCTCATCGGATTGGAGAGCACGACGTTTTCAGGACTCGACGGCGTGGAACAGCGGTCAAACTGGAAGGCCAAGCGCGTGGATCATTATCTCGATGCGATTCAGACGATTCAGGATTACGGCATCCGGGTCAATGCGTGTTTCATCCTGGGTCTTGATGGAACCGGCCTCGAGTCTTTCGACAATGTCTGGAGGTTTGTTAAAGAAAGCCATCCTTACGATGTGCAGATTACGGTGCAGACGGCATTTCCCGGAACGCCGCTTTACGCACGCCTGAAACGGGAGGGGCGCATTCTGCGCGACGAAGCGTGGGAGCTGTGCACGCTCTTCGATGTCAACTTCAGGCCGGCGCAGATGAGCGTGGCCGAGCTTGAGGCCGGCTTCAGAGAGCTTGCCGGACGGCTCTATTCAGAGGAATCGACGCGCGAGCGCAGGTGGCAGTTTCATCGCAATTATCGAAGGAAGAGACGGACTGAAATGACGCATTGAGGAGGGCCAAGATGCCTATCTCGTGGATCAGGATTCTTTTGATTGTATGCGGAATCTATGACGGCCTGCTGGGCCTCGTTTTTCTTCTTGCGCCCGCCACGGTGTTTCGCATCGCTGGTGTTACCCCGCCGAATCACTACGGATATGTTCAGTTTGCTGCACTGCTGCTCATGATCTTCGGAGTTATGTTTCTTCGTGCCGCGTCGCATCCCGCAGCGAGCCGGGAGCAGATTGAATATGGCATGGCCCTGAAAGCGTCGTATTTCGGCCTGGTTTTCTGGTATCAGTTTCACGGCGGCATTCCGACGCTCTGGGTTCCGTGGGCGTGGGCGGATGTGGCTTTCTTCGTTCTTTTTCTTCTCTCCTGGAAGTCCGTTACGCGAAGGTATTAGAGCATGTCGGAATACACGCAGACTTTTTGAAAGCCGTGAAGAGTGGCTTTTTCTCAAGGAAAAAGCCACTTGAGTCCGCGACTTCGGTCTACAGTAATTCCGAAAATGCTATAGGGATGTCTGTCCCTGCTGCGCGATGAATCGAAGATGGCGAGCGTCGGCCTCAAAGGAAGTCATGACGCGGCGACTACAGTTCATTGCACGGGCTGTTACCGTGTGATAGGCTGCGTGAGCCTGGCAGCGGTCTCGAGTTTCTTCCCCGCGGATAAGCCGGTCTTGTCCAACAACTGCAAAAACAACGATTGAATTACACGAGAAATATGGGAGGTTCGTCATGCACTCCGGCAATTCTACTGAAGCTATACCTAACCCAGGTCTGGTCTTTGAAATGATGCAGGCGCATCAGCGCACGGCGGCGCTGAAGGCGGCGATCGAACTCGATCTGTTTCGCGCCGTGGGCGAGGGGCCGGGCGATGTGGCTTCGCTTGCGCGGCAATGCGCGGCGTCAGAGCGCGGGATACGCATCCTGAGCGATTTTCTGGTGATTAGCGGCGTGCTGCACAAAGAAGGCGGGCAGTACCGGCATACGCCTACCAGCGCGCTGTTTCTTGACCCACGGTCGCCTGCGTGCCTGGC
The DNA here is from genome assembly GCA_035546015.1 of Occallatibacter sp. GTDB lineage: Bacteria > Acidobacteriota > Terriglobia > Terriglobales > Acidobacteriaceae > Telmatobacter. The sequence continues at coordinate 15,465 of DASZXD010000090.1, read as the reverse complement.
GACGGTGGCGCACTTTCTGGGCAATCCTGCCATGTGCGAGCCCTACAACCACCTGGCTGACATTGTGCGCAATGGCAGGACGGTGCTGCCCGGCGACGGCTCGGTAGAACCGGAGAATCCAGTATGGGTGCAGTTTGCCGAGACGATGGCTCCGATGATGGCTCCCATGGCGGGTCCGCTGGGCGGACTGGTGCTTGAGGGAAGCACCGAGCCGATGCATGTGCTGGATATCGCAGCCGGGCACGGCCTGTTCGGCATCGAGATCGCCAAACAGAATCCGCAGGCGCAGGTGACCGCGCTGGACTGGTCGCCGGTGCTGCATGTGGCCCTGGAAAACGCACGCAAGGCCGGTGTGCATGAACGCTACAACATGCTGCCCGGAAGCGCCTTCGACGTGGAGTATGGCGGCCCGTACGATGCGGTGCTGCTGACCAATTTTCTGCATCACTTTGACCAGCCAACCTGCGTAGGCCTGCTGAAGAAGGTGCGCGCGGCCCTCAAACCCGGCGGACGCGCCGCGACTCTCGAATTTGTGCCCAATGAGGACCGCGTATCACCACCGATGCCGGCAGGCTTCAGCCTGACGATGCTTGCGACTACGGCTGACGGCGATGCGTATCCCCTGAGCGAGCTGACGGCAATGTATGAAGAAGCCGGATTCGGCGGCATCATGGCACATCCGATCCCGATGAGTCCGCATACGGTGGTGATGGGGCGAGCCTAGAGCTACGCGCGCGCACCGGCCATTGTCTTAAGCGTGGATTCATAATCCCTGTGGTACGGTTCTTGCTGTTGATGCATTGCTGTGGGTCAACCACCGTTGCATCCAGCGAGGAGAAAAAGAGAATGCGTACCATGCGGATGGTTTTCATGCTGGCTGCGGCAGTCATGGCTGCCGGTGTTTTGCCTGCGAGCGCGCAGTCGACGTGGAGCGTAACCAAGACGCTGCACATTGGCGGAGAAGGCGGGTGGGACTATGTGACTGCCGATCCGGCGACGCACCGGCTGTTTGTGACGCGCAGCACGCACACAATGGTGATCGACACTGCGTCTGGCAAGGTGCTGGGGGACATTCCGGGGCAGATTCGTTCGCATGGAACGGCTATTGTTCCTGTAGCCGGGCGCGGGTTCATTACGGACGGCGGCGGCGCTGGAGCGATCGATGTGTTCGATCTGAATACTTACGCGCTGCTGGGCAAGCTGGCTGCGATGCCGGATGCGGACGGCATTCTCTACGACAAGGCCGACAACCTGGTGCTTGCGGTTTCAGGCGATGGCAATGCGCTGATGACCGTGAAGCCGGATGTCGATCCGAAGAGCGGCAAGATCGATCCGCCGATTGCTCTGGGCGGCGCGCCGGAGTTTCTGGCTGTTGACGGGACCGGGAAGGCGTATATCAATCTCGAAGACAAAGACCTGGTGGCGGTGGTCGATCTCAAGACGCGGAAGGTGATTGCGCGCTGGCCGGTGGCGCCGGGCGGGCATCCGGTGGGGATGTCGATTGACCCTGAGGGGCATAGGCTGTTCATCGGCTGCCGGAATCCGCAGAAGCTGATTGTGATGAGCACGGTGGATGGCAAGGTAGAGGCCGATCTGCCGATTGGCGCTGGCGTCGATGCAACGCGGTTCCACAACGGGCAGGCTTTTGCGAGTTGCCGCGACGGGTCGCTGACTGTGGTGGGCGAAAAGGAAGGCAAGTTCGAAGTGGAACAGATGGTGAAGACAGCCGCGGGCGCACGGACGATGGATGTGGATGCGGCAACGGATACGATCTATCTGCCTACGGCGGAGTTTGCGCCGGTGCTGCCGGGAGGAGACGCACGCAGGCCTCCGATGAAGCCAGATAGCTTCATGATTGTCGAGGTTGGATCGGCTGCTAAGTAAAGGAGCGCGGCTAAGTGCTGACTTGCTGCGATCGTGCCCCACGCCAGTAGAGGAAAAGGCCGATAAGGACCGAGCCAATGGTGCCGCCGATTACGTCGATCAAGAAAATGCTCTTGTCGACTCCGCCAGGCGGGATGAAAGAGAGCGCGATGCCGATGAAGACGACAACGAAGCCGAGGCTGCCGCATATCCAGACGCCGGCCTTGCCGCCCGGCACAAGTACAGCATGCTTATTTTCATTACGATCTTTGCGGCCGGCGAGTTTGATGACCGCGGCGAACATGTAGAGGAACGGAATGAAGTAAAGAATAATGGCCGCAGCCACGACTACCTGATAAGCCGCTATGACGCCGGGATTCTTAATCTGGCTCATGAGCAGGATGGCGCCGGAGAGCATCGCCTGCACGAGGATTGAGATGTAGGGTGTCTTCCATTTGGGGTGAATCTTGCCGAAGGCGCGCGGCAGGTAGCGGTCAATGCCGACGACGAAGGGGACGCGGGCGATGCCGGCCACCGTGGAGCCTACGCCGCCTACATTGCCAGCCGCGGCCAGCAATGCGGCGAGGATTCCAAGAAAGCTGAGCTTGAGCACCATGGAGCCCGCGGCAATTGCGCCGAAGACTCCGCTCTGCGGGTCTACACTCGCTGCGGGAATGAGTGCGAGGACGGCGAAGGTGCCGGCGATGTACATGAGCGCGATGAGCGCGCCCGCGCCGAAGACGGCGCGCGGCAGGGTGCGGCGCGGGTCGCGCACTTCTTCACTCATTGCTGATACAAGTTCGAGGCCGGTGAAGGCAAAGGCAATCTGTGACCAGAAGTTGACTGTGTCCCAGTTCCACGTGGGCATCATGTTTGCGAGCGTGAAGTGCGTGGCTGAGCCGTGATGCAGGCAGACGGCGACGGCGACGAGGACGAGGATGATGAGCGGAAGATAGGTGCCTACGCCGCCGGCGTTCTGGAGCCACTTGCCGATGTTGAGGCCAATGATATTCAGCGCCACGGCGAGGACGAGCATGGCGATGGAGACGGTAAGCAGAAAGGTGCGGTCCTGCGAGAGCGCGACGCCGCGGCCGCCGAGGACGTATGCGCCCATGGAGGCACTGGCGAGAAGCAGACCGGGAAAGTAGAAGACGGTGTAGATCCAGTAGGTCCAGCCGGCGATGAAACCGTGGAAGGGGCCGAAGGCCTCACGCGACCAGACGTAGAGGCCACCTTCCTCAGGGAAGCGCGACGACAGCTCGTTGATGACGAAGGCGCCGGGCACGAAGAAGAAGAACGCGGCCAGTATCCAGAGGCTGATGGACGAGGTGCCGTTGTGGCCGGCGGCGGCGATCCAGCGCGGGCCGAGCACGGTGGCGATGTTGAACAACAGCACATCCCAGAAGCCCATCGCCTTGCGGAGCTGCGATTTGGTTCCGGCCGCGTCGGGCGCGGGAATCGTCATAGCTTCAGACCTTCAGTGATGCGGGAGGATGGATTGCGTATGCGGTGATGATACCGGAGCGGGCGGAGACGCATCTATGCAATCCGCAACGGAAGGCATCTGTCATGGCAGCGGTGCTGCATCCTCGCGCGCTCTGCTCATCGTTTCGAAGAAGCGGACAACAGCCTGAAGATCGCGCTCGGGTAACGTGGCCAAAAGGCGGCGTGTTTCGTGCTCAATGCCCTCATACATTCCGGCCAGCTTGCGCAATTTTGTGGGAACCAGGTTGACGAGGAGGCTGCGGCGGTCGGCGGGATTCGGCTCGCGTCGGATGTAGCCGGCTTTCTCAAGGCGGTCGAGCGCGACGGTGACGCCGCCGCTGCTGAGGCCAGTTGAAGCGGCCAGCTTGCCGGGCGTTGCGGAGCCGTGGAGCTGCAACATGTGGAGCATCTGCATGTCGGTAAGGCCGAGGCCCGCGCGCTCGGCGGCCTGGGCATTAAAGAAGATACCGGCCATGAGAAATTTGCGGATTTCGAGGACGATGCGGTCGGCGGTGGTTTCGGGCTCGGGAATCCGCGCGAGGTCAGCGGTACGAAGGGGCTTTTCTTTTCGGCTCTCGAATTTTTTCTGCACAGGCGCTCCTTTTCTACTTTACTCTCAAAAGTATCTTAGTTTATAAGATATTTAAGGAGTAAATGAATGGCTACTACAATGAAGGCATACAGAGGCATGGGCATGGAGGGCGGCGTGGCGCGATGGTACGACCGGACCACGCGAAAGGACATGCCGGAGTTCAGGACACTGGCGGCGCGGATTGCGGCGGCGGTTGCACCCGCGGCACAGGTGCTGGAGGTTGCACCGGGGCCTGGATTTCTTTCGATCGAACTGGCACGGCGCGGCCTGAAGGTTCGCGCGGTGGACATCAGCAAGACTTTTGTCGGCATTGCGCGCCAGAACGCGGCGGAGGAGGGCGCAGCAGTGTGGTTCGAGCAGGGCAATGCGTCGGAGTTACCGATCGAAGACGAGAGCGTGGACTTTGCGGTGTGCCGCGCGGCGTTTAAAAACTTCAGCGAGCCAGTGAAGGCGCTCAAAGAGATGCGGCGCGTGCTGCGGCCGGGCGGGACAGCGCTGATTATCGATCTGCGGCGGGACGTGAGCAGCGCAGAGATCAAGCGTTATGCCGATGGGCTGGGCGTGAATCTGCTGAACAGGCTGCTGATCCGGCTGACCTTCAAGACGACGCTGATCAAACGCGCATACGAGCTGGATGAGATGCGACGGATGGCGGTCGAAGCAGGCTGGACCGATCCGCGCATAGACGGCTCTGAGCTGGGCTTTGAGGCGTGGCTGAAGAAATAGGCCTGCGACGGCGGCTCAGTGAACTTCAGCCGGCTGATGTACGGGGTCGAGGGTCTCCAGGCCCTCGGCCCTGGCAGCATCAAGCAGCGGAGCCGAAGTGGAGATGAATGTGATGCCAGCGCCTTTGAACATATCGCGCGCCGCAAGGGCTGCGCCGAGCTGCAAGGCCTGCGGCCAGCGGAGCTGGGTACGGTCGAGGAGCTGGCGCGCGGCTTCGAGGACTGCCGGGTTAAGCGGCTGCTGGACAGCGCGGGCCGACTCGATGCGCAGGGTTTCGAGGGCCTGCGCTGCGTCGGGCGTAGCGATGTCGCCCGCGCGCTCGCGGCGGCGGATGGCGGCGTAGACCTCAAGGGGCGTGGCTGCCGAGATCAGCTTGCGGTTGTCTTCCACGGTCTCCATGAGCCGGATGAGCGCATCCGTGCCCGGCTCCTGCACGAAGAGCTTGATGAATGCCGTAGCTTCAAGAAAGTAGAAGCTCACTCGTCACCCCGTTCGTCTTCAATGGCTTCGGCTGCGGAGTCGCCCTGCACGGCGACTGGATGGAAACGTTGCGCCTCTTCGGGGATTCCTGCTTCAGCGCGGTTGAGGCGGATGGTCGTGGTGGGATAGGCCGGGGTCTTGGGATTGGCGATTTTGCTGGTCATGACCAGTCCGCGTTGAATGGCTTCAGCGAGGACGGACTGGCGGGACTCAGGATGCTGATTCCAGCGGAAGGACTTGCGCGGCAGGAAGGAGTCGCGGAACCACTTGAGGGCGATGAAGGCGTGGCCACCACGCTCCGCCTCAGCAAGTGCGGCGCAGAGCTCCTTCACGCGGGCGTCCATATCAGCGGGCAGAATGGCTTCCGGTTCTTCTTCCTCTTCGTCTGCAACGTTCGAGGCGGCGATGCGCGGGGCACGGGAGGGCCGGGGAGCGGGTTCACTGTCGCCAATGCGCTCAAAGTAGATGCGGACTTCATCTTCCTCGGGGGACCAGGTGTCTGCCGAGGCGTTGCGCCGCTTGCTGCGACCGTTTTCGCTGCACAGTTCCACGATGGCCTGATATCCCGGCGGGGAGAGAAAACGCAATGCACGCGTGAGGCCCGGATCTTGCGAGTACTGCAACTCATTCAGGGCATCTTCAATAATTTCCTCGGCTGCGGGGATAGTGAGATTAGCATTCTCTACGCTGTTCTGTGCAGCTCTTGTCGACTTCATAATCGTTCTCTCCGATTGCTCTATCTTGGGCCTGCCATGCCGGCAACCGCTCCGGGGGAAGCGTTGCCACTTATCGAGGCCTGATGGTTTCTCGATTCATCTAAGAGTTTGTTCTGCTGCCAAGAAGGGATCCGGAGTTACCTGTCCGCTGGGGGTGCATCCGCTTCTTTTTAAACTGGTAAACCGTAAACACCACGGCCAACTATGAGACTGTTGCGGAACTGCAGCCGGTGTTTAGTTTGATGACGCAAGCCGGCCCAGCGACGCTTGAAGCAGCTTATTTACCAGAGCTAGCAACTCCTGTCTCGATGAGGACTGCAAACAGGAACTTACGAATTCCTCGAATCAATGTAAGACGACGCATGGCTTTGTGCGAGGCTTTTCTTTGGAAAAGCTGCTTTTTTCTCATACATCGCACAGGTTTTCGAGAAAAATTTAGCTCAATCCCAAACTATACAACCTCCAGTGCCTTTTATGTTAACCCTTTCCGTACGATTTTCGCTGAAAAGTTAACCGCGATCTCGCTTACTTCAACGGAGCAAATTCGTACAATAAGAACATGCGGTCTTTGCGGTTCCTGTTGTTTTTGTTTTTCTTTACGACTTCAACCGGGCTGTTCGCTGAAGTCGGCCCGGCCTTCGACCTCTCGGGGCCTAAGGTGGACGTGCATGTAAAGCGCGGGGATGTGACGCTGCCCATCTCCGAGGCGGCCAACCTGCTCCCAGGTGACCGGCTATGGATCCATCCGGACCTGCCCGAAAGCCAGTCAACCCGGTTTGTGCTGGTGGTGGTGTTTCTGCGTGGATCGACCAACCCGCCACCGCCGGAGTGGTTTACACGGGTGGAGACCTGGACCCGCGAGGCGCGGGAAGAAGGCGTATTCGTGACGGTTCCGGCTGAGGCGCAGCAGGCAGTGCTGTTTCTAGCGCCGGAGACGGGAGGCGACTTCAACACACTGCGCGGCGCAGTGCGCGGGCGTCCTGGATCTTTTGTGCGCGCGGCGCAGGACCTGCAGGCGGCGAGCTGGGAACGGATGCGGCTTGAGGCCTACCTGAGCGATGTGAAGATGACCTCGCAGACCGATCCCAAGTCTCTCAAGGACCGTGCAGAGCTGGCGGCGCGGAGCCTGGGGATCAAGCTCAATCAGGACTGTTTTAACCGGCCAATCGATCAGCAGGCGACTTGCCTGTCACAGAACTCCGAAGGACTGGTACTGGATGACGCCAATATTCAATCGAGGGTGGACCAGCTCACGAGCGGCTCGACAGCCGATTTGATGAACCAGCTCAGCTACTCGAGTATGGCGGGCGGGGGCATCTACAGCGCCTATGTGGGTGCGGTGGTAGACACGGCGCGGATACTTTCTTCACTGCACACGGCGCACTTCCAGTACATTCCGGCTCTGGCCCTGCCCACGGCGGATACGCTGAACCTGCGGCTGAATATGCCACCGTCGTTCCGCAATCCGAAGTCGGTGGTGGTGGTGGCCCTGCCGCCGATCGGACCTCCGAAGTCAGAGCCGCTGCACCCGGTGAATCCATCGGATACCTTCTGTGCCTACAAACCTACGCTGGCGCTTCCCGCAGAAGGGGCACCGCTGATATTTGCCACGCAGCTTGCGCACGACCTAGTGCTGCACATCGAACCGGCAGCCGGACAGAAGAGCGCGCCAGTGAACGTGCCTCTGAAGGCAGAGGCGGGGCTGGGCGGACTGGTTCCAGTAGGCAAGGTTCCGCCACTGCCGCCGGGTGAGCTGACGGGCGAGGTGAGAGGCAAGTGGGGCTTTGCCGACTGGACAGGTCCGCGGTTCCATCTTTACTCGCCTGAGAGCGGGAAGTGGAGCCTGGCTGCTGCCGATCAGTCGGCGCTAGTTGTGGGCCGGGACGATACGGTCCATCTGGAAGGCCAGAGCTCGCTGTGCGTGGACAAGGTGGAAGGGCTGTCTGCAGAAGGAAAGCCTGCCGACCTGACATGGAAGTCTCCAAAGCCGGATACGCTGGAAGTTTCACTGAATCTGAACGATGCCGCACCGGGCCTGGTGAAGGTGGCGGTGTATCAGCATGGGCTGGATAAGCCGGACGAGGTGAAGATGACCGCCTACGATGCGGCGGCTTCACTGGATAACCTGAGTCTCTCCGCCGGTGACAGCGGGGCGCTGTTGAAAGGAACACGGCTGGACGAGGTGGCCAACGCCAGGTTTGAAGGGATCAGTTTTTCGCCGGTGGCGCTGACGCATGTGGACGACTTTGATCAGCTGATGATGAGCGCCGGCAGTTCGACTGCGGGGCTGAAGCCGGGCAAGTCCTATACGGCACGGGTTGAGCTGAAGGATGGGCGCGAGCTGAAGACTACGGTTCGGGTCGATCCACCGCGGCCGCAGATTGCGCTGCTGAGCAAGGGCGTGCAGGATGGGGCGGGAGCCAAACCGCTGCCAGTGCAGTTCGGGAGTCCGGACGACCTGCCGGTCGATGGACGGCTGGTGTTCTTCCTGAAGTCAACTTCGCCGGCGAGCTTTCCGCGGACGGAAAAGGTAGAGGTTGCGGCAGCGGATTCGAGTTTCCGCACGCTGCTGGACCTTGCCGACGGCAGCCTGATGCTGGAAGATGCCAAGACCGCGGTGGGCACGCTTGAGCCACTCTCGCGCTTCGGCTCGTCGGCGTTTGGGCCGGTGCACATTCGCGCGGTTGCGGCGGACGGCACGACCGGCGACTGGCTGCCGCTGGGGACACTGGTGCGGATGCCTGGATTCAAGGAGCTGCGCTGCCCGAGGGCTGCTTCAAAGCCGTGCTTGCTGACGGGGAACAATCTGTTCCTGGCCGACTCGATTGCATCGACACCGGACTTTGAGAGTTCTACAGATGTGCCGGCGGAGTTTACCGGCACACAGCTTACCGTTCCGCACCCGGTAAATGGCATGCTGTATGTGAAGCTGCGCGACGACCCGGCAACGGTGCAAACGCTGACGCTGCCGGTTACACCGGTCTCGGCACCGGTGGAGTCAGCGGCGATCAAGGCTCGGGCGCAGACAGCCACGCAGCCCGCTGCTGGTGATTCGACTCAGCCGGCGACGGAGCCTTCGCCGACTCAGCCACAGGCACAACCGGAAGCGACGCCGCAGACCTCTACGAGTCAGCCGCAGGCCCCCGAGACCGAGGCTGCACCCAATGCTGCGGCTGGCCTGGGGCGACCGGGTTCAAACGACGTGGGCAAGAGCGTGAAGTCGCCGCCAGATTCATCCGGCGGCGCAGACCAGACCAAGTCGCCGCAGTAGAGCGGGCTCGCGAAAAAGACCTCACAGCGCGGTGGCTGCGAGGTCTTTTTCTTTGCCCGAAGAGTCTGGAGGGTAGCGGATTCGGGATAGAGCAACCCTGGAACTGCCTTAAAAGATTCCGACGCGAATGCCGGTGCTTACGCCTACGGAATTCATGGATCCATAAGTAAACTGCGGCCAATCCTGCCACTCGACATCGGCCAGGCGAAGGCGAATGCGGCGGGTCCAGCGGTAGTCGAGGCCACCGCCGGCGGTGATGGTCTGATAGTGGCCGTGGGCGTAGTTGAAGGGGAAGTTGAAGTCACTAAACCCGATGAGGCCCTTGGCATAGGGCTGAAAGCGGCGGAAGTTCATGTGATAGCGAAGGCCTACGGAGTAGGTTTCGACATGGACGTTGTAGATCTTGTTCCACTCGAGCCAACGGCCCTCGCCCTCAATGCCGAAGCCGCGCTTGATGTCCGCGTCCACAAAGGCTGTGGCGCCGAACAGCTTTTGCTGGCCATACTGGATATAGTAGCCGGAAGCGGTTCCACCCGCTGAGAGCTTGAATTCCCCGGAGGTGGCCGCGGGAACTACCTGCGCTCGCGCCGTGCCCGCGAGAGCGAAGCACGCCGTCAAAACAGTTGCGCTGAGAGCCGCCCTCCGCCAGAAACTCGGTCGGGGGTCCCGGTTCTGCCGCTTGAGTCGTTCGTGGATGGTCTTCATTGTTCTCCTGCGTTGCCGCTCTAATTCGTGATGTCCAGCGTAACATTCTGGTAATGAATCACATTGCTATTGGCGCCGGTGCCGGTTACCTGGATTGTATAGGTGCCCGGAGCGGCTGAAAAAGAACTGAACCCGCTGCAGCCAGTGGCCAGCAGCGCAGCAACTGAGAGCGCCATGACCAGAACCATGGTCAGTATTGTGCTTCCGCGCCGACGCAGGTTGACGTGCCGGTTCCAACAGCGAAGCCGAGGCCGCTTTGTCCAGCGGCGAGCACCTCTACACTGGTCACCGTGCCTGCAGTTGTCGCCGTGACCGTAACCGCCTGGGAGGCAGATGGTGTGCCAACCGGTTCGGGGCTGAAGACGCCGGACTGCGCCTGCGCGCCGGCAGCGGCCAGCAAAAGGATGATGAGACTTGCGATCCAACTCAGGCTTCGGCTCTTTTGTGCATGGCCTGCAAGCTTGTGCAATGTAATTACTGAATTTTTCTGGGGGGCAATAGCATACGAGGCGCGGCTCATGGGTGACTCCGTTCTCTAATCCTCTGGCGATTACTTCTCCCAGAAGGCATGACGGCCGCGAACCCAAGGCGACGGGCCAGCTGGGGGAAGCTGCCGATTCGTTCCGCAATACGCCGGAGTGAAAAAGCAGAGAGGTCCGGCAAATCTGATGTGAGGTTACTTATGTTTGCATAACCGATTACTTGTAAGAAATAGAAAACTGCCGGTTATAACCCAAAAGATGTACAGCAAAGATCGATTTTCATCGTGGAGTTATGTGAGATAGCGTTCTGGCGGTCCGAGTTTGAAACATTACGCCCAGAAATGAATATTCAAAGCAGATATTGACGCGCCAGTGATGTGACCTTCTGCAATCGCGGGAAGGTAAGCGAGAGAGAAAATGCCGGGCTATCCGGGGCTCGAGGCTGAAGAGGCGCCTGGCTGCAGGCCATAGTGCAAAGACACGGGTGGGCAGCGAGAGGTGAAAATTGTGAAGAGGATGAACCGAGGTGAGGCGCTGAGGAGGAAGATGAGTAAAAGATGGTGCGCCCGGAGAGATTCGAACTCCCGACCTAATGCTCCGGAGGCATTCGCTCTATCCAGCTGAGCTACGGGCGCGCTCTTTAAGGATAACGCACTTCGAGGCGTTTCGGTGCGCCTGAGACCGGGCGCAGCGTTCTACTTTGCATTCCCCAACGCCTGTTCCCTGCTTTTCCTGAGCTCTTCCATCACGGACTGGATGAGCGTCTTTGCGCCTTCCATGCCTGTGAGTACAGCCTGCAGATCGAGGGCCGGTTTGGAGGGGTTGCGGCTCGATGTGCAGTAGACTCCGTGCTGGCCCACGAGGATGAGCGAGTCTGTCAGCAGGTCGAGTGCAACGGCGAGCCTGCCGCGCTCAATGCCCATCATGAACTCGTGCTGCTCCAGCTCCGCGCGCTTCTCATCGAATATGTTCATACTTCAAGCGTATCCGATGGCGTTGGATTGCTTGCCGGAGCAGACGACGTTCTGCGCAGTCTGCGGCGACGGTGCGCTGCGCTTATACCTTGAGGCTGCGCATGTAATCGGCCTCGAGACGCAGTTCCTGCATGGGGTCCATCTCGAACTCTTCCTGCTCGATGAAGTACTGCTTGAGCCCGGTGGCAGCGCGGAGGATGGGCGCGTAGTTGAGCATTCCCTGACCAACGACCTTGGCGTGGAATTTGCCGTCAGGGCCATGCAGAACTTCTTTGATGTGCATGAGTGGGAAGCGCTCAGGAGACTGCTTGAGATAGTCGATCGGATTGTATCCGGCAGCGATCACCCAGCCTGCGTCCATTTCGAAGACGACGAGCCTGGGGTCGGTGATGCGGAGCAGCTCGTTGTAGACGATGGTGCCGTCAAAGACCGCAAACTCGGGAATGTGATTGTGCACGCCAAAGGTCATGCCGGCGGCTTTCACTTTTTCGCCAATGCGGTTGAACTCATCGGCTCTCCAGCGCCAGTCGTCGAGTGTGTCCGGTCCCTTGACGGAGGGGTCACGGTGCGTACCGCCGGATGAGGAGCAGATCATGTACTCCAGGCCGAGATTGCGCGCGTATTCGATGAGCGAGTCGAGCTGGCTTTGAAGCAGCGAGAGCGTATAGTGCGCGCTGATGCAGCGGATGCCTGCCTTGTCCAGGGAGGCGCGAAAATCTGCCGCGGAACGGTTGTAGAAACCGGCGGCTTCAGCGACGGTGTAACCGGCGGCGCGGACCTGCGCGAGCGTGCCATCGAAGTCCTTCGGCAGCAGTTCGCGTACGCTGTAGAGCTCGAGCCCGATGGGCATGGCTTGCGATTGGGCTGCGACCCGGTGGACGCCAGCCGAGGCTGCGGCGGCAAAAGCGCCTGTGGCTTTAAGGAACGTTCTGCGCGAAGAAATGCCCATGGATGTGCTCTCCTTGTGATCTCAATGCGTTGTCTTGTGCCGGTTAAACCCTGATGGTGCGCGACTGCGCGTCCCACGCAGCGATGGATTGATGGAAGAACGACTGGTTTGCCAGATGACAGCCGATTGCGGCGTTGTTGCCGAAGACTTCGTCTTCGACTACATGCTGGCGGGTGACGATGGCGTTGAAGAAGTTGGCGATGTGGACTGCAGTGTCGTCGTAGCCATTCGGCAGGGTGAAGGTCTCGGCTTCTGGCAGCGGCGGCAACGGATCGGGATGGGCGGCCTTCCATTCTTCCGCGCCCTTTTCCCGCTGGGCTTTTGTCATACCGCCCCAGCCGTAGGCTTCGAACTTCGGGCGTACGTCCTGCGGGGTGAAGGTGACGGAGTTGCCGGTGACGACCATGGTGCCGGTGTGGCCGTAGAAGACGATGGTCTGGTCGCCATCGTTGTTGCTCTGATTGCAGTGGACGTTCACCTGCACAGTGCCGGTGGGCGACTGGTATTCGAAGGCGGTTTTGAGAAGGTCAGGAAAGTCGCGGCCGTCTTTGTAGGTGTAAGTGCCACCGCTCGAGTAGGCGCGGCTGGCGGGTGTGTTCATGCCGGTGATGACCTGGATGCCGCTGATGAGATGGACAAAGAGATCGCCACCGAGGCCGGAACCGTAGTCGCGGAAGCAGCGCCAGCGGAAGAATCGTTTCGGATCGAATTCATGATCAGGGGCGTCGACGAGGAAGCCCTTCCAGTCAACGGTGCCGGGGCTGGCGTCATCGGGGATGGGATAGACCCAGGCGCCGCCGGGCGAGTTGCGGTTCCAGCGGGCATCAATCTCGTGCACTTCGCCGAGACGGCCGGAGGCATAGATTTCGCGGGCCCTTGCGTAGAGGATGGAGCTGACGCGCTGGCTACCGGCCTGGAAGATGCGCTTGTTGGCCTGTACGGCTTCAACCATTGCATGGCCGTCTTCAACGCTGTGCGACATGGGCTTTTCGCAGTAGACGTCTTTGCCGGCGGCGACGGCGTCAAGGGTGATGCGGCGGTGATGATGGTCAGAGGTAGCGATGAGGATGGCGTCAACATCTTTGCGGTCGAGCAGGCGACGGTAGTCACCGGTGGTCTCGAAGTCGGCGCCGTAGGCCTCTTTGCCGGCCTGAAGACGTGTTGCATAGAGGTCCGCCGAGCCAACGCAGATGCCTGTAGGCACTTTGCGCGCCGATTCGAGCAGATTGCAGCCGCGGATGCCTGTGCCAACGATGGCGAAGCGAATTTTGCGGCCATCGGGAAGACTCTGCGCGGCGAGAGGGGGCGGCTCAAGCAGCGTGATTTTGGCTGCGGCCGAGGCGACGGCCGCGCCAGCACCCAGGCGCACGAAGTCACGGCGCGAGATTTCAGGGATCTTCATGCAGGCACCCCAAAAGCGTGCACCATTCTCACTCGCTGCGCCTCTGGCTGTCCAGAAAGGCAACCACGGTGTGAGATGGCGCGCGCATGTGACAATGAATGAGTAGACGCCATGAGTGACGAAAATATCTCCGAGACTGAGCCCACCACACAAACTGCTACTGAGCCGACGGAATCCTTTGCCGATGCGTTGCGGGACTTTGAGCGCAGCCACACGCACAAGAGCGAGCCGGGGAGCCGGCAGCTCGACGGTACCGTTGTTTCGCTCTCTGCCGATCAGGTGTTTCTGGATGTCGGCTACAAGATGGAAGGCGTGCTGCCGCGCTCAGCCTTTGAGAACAATGCCGAGGGCGTGAAGCGTGGCGATGCGTTCCCTGTTTCCATTACCGGGCGCAATGAGGAGGGCTATTACCAGCTCTCGCGGTTCAAGGTAGCGCAGCCGCGGGACTGGTCGGCGCTGGAGCATGCCTTTGCAGAGAAGGTAGCCGTAGCGGGCACGGTGACCGCAGTGGTGAAGGGCGGGCTGACGGTGGATGTGGGCGTGCGCGCGTTTCTGCCGGCTTCGCGGAGCGGCGCGCGTGACGCAGCAGAACTTGAGGCGCTGGTGGGAACACAGATCAGTTGCCGCATTACCAAGCTGGATGTCGCGGATGAGGATGTGGTTGTCGATCGGCGCGTGGTGCTGGAAGAACAGGCGCGGGGAGTGCTCACGCAGCGGCGGGCAGCGTTGAATGCAGGCGACACGGTGACGGGCACGGTGCGTACGCTGATGCCGTATGGCGCGTTTGTCGATATCGGCGGCGGAGAGATTACCGGACTCGATGGGCTGCTGCACGTGAGCGATATTTCGCGGGTGAGGATTGCGAAGCCGGAAGACGTGCTGACGGTTGGGCAGCAGATTACGGTGCGGATTCTGAAGATCGATCCTGACACCGGAAAGATTTCACTCGGATTGAAGCAGTTGCAGCCAGAGCCATGGGAGACTGCGGCGGATCGCTATCTGCCGGGTGCAAGGATTTCAGGAACCGTTACGCGGCTGACGGATTTTGGCGCGTTTGTCGAGCTGGAGCCGGGGCTGGAAGGCATGATTCACGTCTCGGAGATGTCGTGGGCGAAGAAGGTGCGGCATCCAAAGGATCTGCTCAAGGTGGGCGACCGTGTGGATGCGGTGGTGCTCTCGGTGAAGCCGCCGGCGCAGTCGGAGCCGGGGCGGATTGCGCTCGGTTTGAAACAAACACTGGCAGACCCGTGGCTTGAGGTGCAGCGCAGGTTCCCTGTGGGATCGCAGATCGAAGGACCGGTGACGAAGATGATGGCCTTTGGCGCGTTTGTAGAGATTGCCGAAGGCGTCGAGGGGCTGGTGCACATCAGCGAGATTGCGGTGGGGCGGCGGCTGAATCATCCGAGCGAGGTGCTGCACGCGGGACAGCGGGTGCAGGCGCTGGTGCTGGCCATTGATGCGGAGAAGCGGCAGATCAAGCTCTCGATGAAGCAGCTCATTCCGACCGGACTGGATGAATATATTGCCGAGCACAAGACGGGCGATTCGGTTTCAGGCCGTGTGGTGTCTGTGACGGGTACAGATATGGAAGTCGAGCTCGGCGAGGGCATTCGTGCGCGTGGACGCATGGGTGCAGCGGCTGCGGCACAATCGACGTCAGCGGACGACGGAACGCAGACTACGGGCAAGCCCGATCTCTCGCAGCTTTCGTCGATGCTGAAGGCGCGGTGGAAGGGGAGTGCTCCTGCGCCGTCGGCCAAGCCCGAGCCGCTGGCGGAGGGGCAGGTGCGCAGCTTCAAAATTGTGAAGCTCGATGCGGA
>DASZXD010000089.1:0-3037 GCA_035546015.1 Occallatibacter sp. | reverse complement strand
GGTGTCGCTGCTGGAGTACGCGGCGCTGAAGCGGTTTCGCGACGATTTTCTGGCAGAAGTGAATACCGTTCCGCGCGACATGACAGTCACGGACCAGATTCTTGCGCGCATCCGCCGCGAGGACTGGGAGTCGCGCTGGCCGGCATCGCTGGCCGGCGAAGCGCGGCTCAGGCGCTTTCTGGTGGAGCTTTTTCTTAGTGGAAATGGCGCGCTGATTTTCTCCAACGCATTTGTGCAGTGGTGCGCGTCCGAGGCGATTCGCCGCGCGCGGCCGCGGCTGGTAGTGGCGCGCTTTGGGTTGCGTGCGAAGCCGAAGCCGTTTACCGGAATCGCAATTTTTGAGAACCAGCAGAAGATTAGCGCGCTCGGCGATGTGGACGACCCGGCGGGCAGCGCAGTCGATGCGCTGATTCTGGCGCGCTACGTGTGGCTCTCCTCGCAGCGCTATCCGGAGCGCGAGCAGACCAGTTGTGTTTGTGTCTCGGAGGCGAGCGGCACGGCGTATGTCATCGCGCCACAAGCGGTGCAGCCTGTATGGACACACGAAAGCAGCGTGACTCCAGAGGAGCTTCACGCATGGATGAAGGCAAGGCTTGTGCAGTGATTGCGCCTAGTGCTTGAGAGAACCGCCGCGCTGCTTGGGCGTGGTGAAGAAGAGCATGGCGCCGGAAAAGGCGGCAGCGAGCTTTACACGCAAGCTGCTGGTGACGATCGCACCAGGCTCGCTGGATTGGCGCGGCCAGCCGAGCGGCTTGTGGCGCAGGCGCCGGTAGAGGAAGTTGAGCATGCTCTTCCTCTGCTTGGGGAACTCCGCCAAAAGCAGTAGCCAGTACGCAAAGGCGTGACGCGCTTCGATGAGCACCGGCAGGCGGCTGTGCTCGGGATGATGGACCACGGCCTCGGGGCGGTATTCGGCCGCAAATCCGCTTGAGATGAGATACGCGATGGCGTAGTGCTCTTCGGCGATGTGAAGCGGCGCACCACGCCCGAGACGTTCATCGAAAAGAACGTTTGAATCGCAGGCGGCGCGGCGCAGCGCCATGTTGCAGCCAACGCCCAGGCCGCCGAACGTGGCAATTTCAAACCACTGCGGCGTCTCCGAAGAGAGACGGCGAAACTGATTGTCGGCTTCATCGCCGGGGATGGTTTCAGGCGTAATGTCCTTGCCGGCAGCGATGGCAAGCTGCGGGTCCGCGAAGGCGGCAACCAGCAGACCCAGCCAGTCGGGGTCGGGAATCGCGTCGTCGTCGAGAAAGGCGACGATGTCGGTATTGCATTCGCGCAGTCCGCGATTGCGCGCGCGGCTCAATCCGGGAGCGGGCTCGATGGAATAGCGAGTACCCGCACTGCGGGCAATCGCTTCCGTCTCAGGATCACCCTTGGAGTTGTCGATCACCAGAACGCTGGTCGGCGGCGGATTGAGGCGCCCAACTGCCTCAAGACACGGCTTGAGATTCACCGGGCGGTTTCGTGTGCAAATGACAACTGTGCTTGTCAGATTTGAACTTGCAGCTCCGGTCATCCGATTGACTGCCGGAATGAGTTTATTCTCCAAGTTCAATCGAGGACCTCGTGGGCTCCAGCACAAAGAGTTAGGTTAAGGGGCTATCCGGCCATTGTAATTGCAGATTGCCGCTTTGGCCCGAATAACTTCTAAATCGATTTTGTAGACGAGACGATAAGGGGAACATTCTGCGCCTTACATCGCGAGCTGTGCATTGCACAGGCTCGCGATGGGTTCGCAGCATCTCTCTTGGGATAGACGATGCAACTGGGTGGAAAGTCTACTTGGCGGGTTTATCTTTGCCGTCGGTTCCGTAGCCGTAGCCGTAACCATAGCTATGGTAGTTTGCGTAGCGCTCTTCCAGGCTTTCGGCATCATTCAAAACCATACCGATGATGTGTTCCTTGCCCACCAGCTGCACGGCATCCTCCACGGCATCGCGCGGCGTAGTTCCGGCACGCAGCACCCACAGGCATCCATCGGCCTTGGTCTTTACGCTTTGAATGTCGGGCACGGGCAGGGCAGGAGCGGAGTCAAGCACGACCCAGTCTGCTGCCGAGCGAAGACGGACAAGCGTGCGCGCGAAGGCCACGGAGTTGAGCAGGTCAATGGCATTGGCAGCCGGCTGGCCCGCGGGTAGCACGTAGATGCCGAGCGGATCAACGCGGCGGAGGCATGCGAACGGATCGGTGTCCTCCTGCAAGGCCTGCACAAAGCCCGGCCACGGCTCCAGGCCGAGACGCTTGAAGAAGACAGGCTTGCGGAAATCGGTCTCGACCAGCACCACCGAGCGCTTGCCGCGCTCTGAAAGGCTGGCGGCAAGATTGATGGCAGTCGTCGTCTTGCCCTCGCCGGGCAGCGAACTGGAGACGAGCAGCGTCTTGACCTTTCCCGCTACCCAAAGCGCATTGAGGCTCATGCGCAGCAGGCGGAAGCGATCCGCCGCCATGCCGCGCGGGTCAGTATGCACCACGACGCGGTCTTCGGGAGCAAGGTTCGCCTGCACCGTTGCAATGGACTCAGCGCTGAACGGATGAACGGACGTTGTGGACATGACCTGCCTTTCAACGGAAGGATTTCGGGAGAATTTGCCGGATGCGGAAGTTTTGGTCTGCGATGTTGTGCTCACGTCTCAACCCCTGTACACGATGAAGGCCTGACCGGCCAGTGCAAGAACAAGTAATGCGGAGGCGAATATCCACTCCATGCGGGTGCGCGATGCGATTTTGTTCAGCTCGTTGTCTGTGCGGAACGGTGGCACTGCCACCACCAGCGGCACGGAGTAGGCTGCCTTCAGATCCTTCTCGGTGTAGAAGGGCTTGTTGCGGCTGTCTACGATGAAGGCAAGAACCAGGCCGAGGATGAGGCCGGCGACCATTCCGCCCAGCGCGATTGCGATGCGCTGATGTGAAGCGGGACGATCTGGCAGGCTGGCCGAGTCGATAATCTGAAACTGAGCGTCAATCTGGCGCTTGGCCAGCTTGGTGGCCAACTGCGATTCCGAAGCCTTGTTCATCAGGTCGGTGTACTTCT
>DASZXD010000088.1:0-4723 GCA_035546015.1 Occallatibacter sp. | reverse complement strand
GGCTTTGCCATCGGGCCCTTTCATTTGTCCGGATGCATGCGTGTAACAGACGCCGAATCGCTTTCCGGCGCGTCTAAAGAGTGCCGGTCCACCCGCGAATCCTGCCCCCAAGATGGTTTAATACCTAATGGGGGGAGCCTGCATCCGCCGCGGTGGAGGTGCGCTCCCGTTATCCCGTGGAGGAAACCCGATACCGATGTACTCTTTTCGTCGTTCTTTACTGCTGCTGGCGCTCGCGCCCTTGGCCGCATCGGCCGCATTCGCACAAAACTCAAGCAGCAGTTCCTCAGCCTCTGCCGCAACACAAAATCAGACACAGCAGCCTGCACAGCCAACGCCGCAGCAGTTGAGCGTGCAGGAGCGCATCCGGCAGCGCCGGGAACAGCGCCGGGCCACGGCGATCCACGATACGTATGACAACCTGTTCGAGGCCTACGTCGGAATGGGCTACCTGCGGTTTCAGCCGGGCAAGTATCTGCAGCGGACCACATTCTATGCGTGGAACACGGGCTTGACGCGCTACTACACCGAGCGGCTGGGCTTTAACTTCGATGCCCGCGGCAACTATGGCATTGCTTTCACCGGGCTGCAGCAGGGTGTGACGAATGGCGCGAATACGCGGCCCAAGATCAGCGCGTACACGCTGATGTTCGGCCCCACGTATCGCTTCTATTTGCAGCCCAAGTACTCGATTTCAGCACGCGCGCTGGGCGGCGTGGCACTGGGCAGCTTTTCTGGCGATACAAACGGCCAAGGCTCGACAACCTTCGGCATTTGGCCAGACTCGACCACGTATGCGATAGCTGGGAGCGTCATCGGACAGTACAACGTGACTCCTGGCGTGAGCCTGCGGTTGACGGGCGAGGATGTGGTAACGGGCTTTGGCTCGACAACGCAGAACAGCGTGGGTTTCACGGGCGGGTTCGTCTACCGGTTCGGCAAGCGATAGATAATTTGCGGTTGCCAGATGTGGGGTGGGTGTTTTAGAAGTTGATTGTTTTAACTTCGGACAAAACCTCCCGCCTGCAATCCTGCATCCGGGTACAAGTCCGGATACAGGAGAGCTACGTACATGAAAAAAAATCTTTCGCGCCGTCATTTTCTTCAGTCGGGTGCGCTTGCTGCCGCAGCATGCGCTGCATCTGGAGTTACACCTGCCGTTGCCGCGGCTGAGGCCGTTGCAGAAAAAGGCAAACCTGCGCCGATCAAACTGGGGCTGGCCAGCTACACGTTTCGCGAGTTCACCAGGGCACAGATGATCGCCAACATGAAGCAATTGCACCTGACCGACCTGAATTGTAAGGATGCAAAGGACCATCTGCCGATGGACCAGGCGGGCGAGGATGCGGCGCTGGCCGACTATGCGGCTAACGGAATCAAGGTGCACGCTGTGGGCACAGTCTACTTTCCGAAGGATGAGGACGACGACATCCGCGCGAAGTTTGAGTATGCCAAGCGCGCCGGAGCGAAGGCGATTGTGGCCGGCGATCCTGCGCCGACGACTCTGCCACGCATCGAGAAGTTTGTGAAGGAGTACGATATCGCACTGGCGATTCATAACCATGGGCCCGAAGACAAGATCTGGCACTCGCCGTATGACGTGCTGAAGGTAGTGGACAAGATGGACCCGCGAATCGGGTGCTGCATCGATATTGGGCATGCGTGCCGGGCGGGGGCCAACGTGCCGCAGGCGATTCGCGACGTAGGACCGCGGTTGTTCAATCTGCACTCAAAGGATCTGACCGACTTCACGAGTAAGGAAAGTCAGGTTGCAGTGGGCGAAGGAATCATTCCCTTCCGTGCGATCTTCGAGTCGCTGATTGCGATTGATTACAAGGGCTTCGTTGATCTCGAGTACGAGATTCACGGAGACGACCCGATGCCGGGTGTGATCGAGAGCTTTGCGTTCATGCGCGGGGTTCTGCGCGGGATGGGATATCTGAACGGCAGCGAGTCAGCAAGCTAGCAAGACAGCGGAGTTAGCGTGGCAGCGTGCCGCTGACTTGCGACTCGTTTTATTTGTTCAGGAAGCCCTGCAGCTGCAGCCAGTCGGCGAACCGGTCGATCCAGTGGTCAGTGGGGAGGTTGTGCCTGCGCATGCCGAAGCCGTGGCCGCCTTTTGCGTACATGTGCAGTTCAACGGATTTCTGCGCGGCGGCCCACTTCTGGTAGAGAGCAACACTGATCGGCGCGAGGCCGAGGTTGTCATCAGTGGCAGCCGCGATGAACATAGGCGGGGCATCGGCCGGGACGGGAGTGTCTATCGGGGCTCCACCCATGTAGATCGGGGCGACGAATGCGGGCCGGCCTTCAGGTTTATAGTGGAGGGCGACGGCGGTGGTAACGCCACCTCCGGCGGAAAAGCCCATGATGCCAACGCGGTCGGGCGAGACTCCAAACTGCGCCGCGTGCCGGCGTACCCAGATGACTGCGGCGAGGCCGTCGTCAATGGACTGCGGCACAATCTGTCTCAGCATCGCACTGAACTTCGGCTTGTCAGCGAAGAGCGTATGAAACTCCTCACCGGCGTCACCGCTTTCGGTGTGCGCAAGGCGATACTTCAGCACGAAGGCAGTCACGCCGCGTGCGGCGAGATATTGGGCGACCTCAGTGCCCTCGCTGGCAATGGATAGAGCCATGAATCCACCGCCCGGACAGATGACCACCGCGGTGCCGTTCTTCAACTTCGACGAGGGCCTGAAGACAGTCAGCGTGGGTTTGGTCACATTGGCGACGATCTCTGTATTCCATGCCTTCGAAAAGTACTCCTGCTCCGGATAGCCGCCCTGCGTGGCGCCAGGCTCATTGCCGGTATAAAGAGGAATGACCTGCTGGGCAGATGCGGCGGTGGCAAGGAGTGCGAAAAGGCACAGTGTACGGAGAAGGGTTTTCTTCATGGCGGGATCATGGTAGCAGACGCTTCGGACAGCATTGGAGAGACTACGGTGAAGTCGCGCAGATGGTTTACAACCGACTCTCTGCAGGCTGCGGGGTGGTGTGCCCGGTGCTAAAATCGGACATCCAAGTTCACGCTCACGAGGGCACGATGCGCATTGGTCCGCC
The DNA here is from genome assembly GCA_035546015.1 of Occallatibacter sp. GTDB lineage: Bacteria > Acidobacteriota > Terriglobia > Terriglobales > Acidobacteriaceae > Telmatobacter. The sequence goes on along the minus strand of DASZXD010000088.1, from coordinate 1,660 downwards.
TATCGACTGCATACCGGCATACGTTGCGCCGGTACCGGCTGTTCCACTGTCTCCGGAGGTTTCAAAAGCGCTGATTGAGAGCGGTGTGTTTGCGCATGACGCCAACATTGTGATGTGGAGACAGGCTGGCGGAGCGAGTGCTGCGGAGCCGCGGCATGCAGTCGAGTTGCCCGGAGGGGTTGGGCTGCAGGCATGCAGAGCAGGCGCGGCGGATGACTCGCTGCTAGCCACGTTTTTCGATGCGGGCAAGCAGGCTCTGCCAGTTCTGGAGCAGTCGGGCGCAGACGCGGTGGCAGACGGAGTTGCGCTGATGATGGCGAGTCCGCAGATCGTTCATGCGCTGGCGGGCGAGAAACGCTGGGCTGCCGAAAACCTGATGCTCTATGGAAACAATGCAGTGCGTATGCTCAAAATCGCCAACAAAGCAGCAAACATTCCACATGCGGACACTGCGCTGGACGTAGTGGCGGGAATTTTCAAAGTAGGCGAGCAGGTATTTCTGGCAGCGGAACGCAGGACAGCGGAAAAGTGACCGCAGGTCTCCAGTGAAACGCGCGCAGCGAGGTAACAGATGAAGCGTGCTGTGGGATATGTGGCAGTGATTGCCGGGCTTGTTGTACTGACAGTGATCTTTGCCGGCTTCAAAGTGTGGATCGACCGTTCGTACAATGCATGGGCCTATGCGAAGCCTCCACTGACGCAGACCTGGACCGGCGACGCGGATGCAGGGCCAGCGCGCCTGCGCATGACGATGACGCTGAAGCGCGACAAGTTCAGCTTCTTCGATTACGGAGACGGCGATACGCAGGATAATCACCGCTCGCTTTCGGGGCAGGCGATGCTGTGCGACTCCACGGGGCGCAGACAAAGCTATTCGGTGGCGGGGACAGTCAAAGACCGGCACGCGGAGAGAACGCTGCTGATCTTTTCGCCGCCACAGGATGAAGTGCCGGGACTGCGCCCGACGCGCATGCTGTTGAGCTGGGATGGCAGGGCTGGGCTGGCAGGCGATGCGGAGCTGGCGCACGCACTGCCGGGAGGCGGAACGAGAATCTCTTCATCCGATCCGGAGACCGGGCGGCCGATCCGATTTGAATTCAAGCCAACGGCGGATGGGGCGTGTTCGGTGCCGTAAGAACTGCGGAGCTGGCTGGGCAAATCCTGTAGTAGGATGTGCACACGTATCTCTGTTATGAAGCGCCACGTGTTCATGCTCGGGCTGGTGGGGGGAATTCTGGTCACTGTGCTGCAGTGGTCTGAGTACCGGTTTCTGGTGATCGACCACTCGGTGGAGATCTATGCGGCGCTGGTGGCTGCGGTCTTCTCCGGACTGGGGATATGGCTGGGGCTGCGGCTCACAGGCAAGAGACAGGTCACCGTGGTAAAGGAAGTGCCGGTTGCGGCAACGGCTGGGACTGCCTTTGCTCCGGATGAGCGGAAGCGGGACGACCTGCGGATTACGCGGCGGGAGCTGGAGATTCTTGGACTGGTGGCCGAGGGGCTGAGCAATCGGGAGATTGCGGGGCGGCTGTTCGTAAGTGAGAACACGGTGAAGACCCACTGCAGCCGGGCCTTCGACAAGCTGGGCGCTCGGCGGCGGACAGAGGCTGTGCAACTGGGCAAAAACCTGGGACTGCTGCCGTGATTTTGTCGCCCGAGG
>DASZXD010000087.1:0-6821 GCA_035546015.1 Occallatibacter sp. | reverse complement strand
GGTGCAGCAGCATGGCGCGCAGCCGAGCTTTCATACGTTCGTGGCAGGTGGGCCGGAGATGCGCACGGTGCAGGGGATCCTGCGGTCGGCGGCACAGTTCAGGAGCGAAGGGCTGATACAGTTTGGGCTGGTTATGCTGATTCTGACGCCGATTGCACGGGTGGCCATGGCGGTGGCGGGATTTGCGCTGGAGAAAGACAAGCTGTATACGGTGGTGAGCCTGATTGTGCTGGGAGTGTTGGTGTTCAGCTTGACCCATGCGCGGTGATGCCGGTTATATGCTTTCCCACCCTAAACACAAAAAACGTGTTCAGGATGGGGCACCGGGTTCTATGCTGAGTTGAACTAAGCGACGGCACCGGACGCGGCCTGTTCTTCAGCTTCGAGTTTGCTGCCGACTTCGGCTGCGGCCTGGGCCAGGACGCGGTGATGAATGGTGAAGAGAGCAAGTTCGAGACGGTCGCCTACGCCGGTTTTATCGTAGATGGACCGCAGGTAGTTCTTGATGACCTGCTCGGTGGTCTTGAGGCGGAGAGCGATCTCGCGGTTCTTGCAGCCCTGGACGATAAGCGCGACGATACGCATCTCCTTGGGCGTGAGGCGGTCGCGGACGCGGGTTCCGACGAGGTCGTCTGCCGGAGACTCAGGCTGCATGACCTGCGGCGGGAGCCAGGTGTTTCCGGCGGCAATCTGGCGCACGCACTCAACTAAGGTTGGGCCGGTGACATTGCGGAAGACAACCCCTTTGAAGCCCTGCTGCAGGTAGCTGGAGGCTGCGTCGGTGTTTTCAGCAATGACGATTCCGCGGCTTCCCATGGTCTCAAGCAGGACGCGCAGGCGCGGGAAATCGGGGTGAAGCGATGCCGCGAACAGCACAATAGATGAGGGGAAGGTTGTAATGGCGTGGTACATCCGCTCGAGGTCAGTACACTGAGCGATGATGCGCAGATCTTCGTCCATGGCCAGCACCTTGGCGGTGCCGGCACGAAAGATGGCTTGCGAATCGGCCAGGATGATCTTGTTCATGATGAATGCCTTATACGCTGTTATTCGCTTTTTCGCATCGTATCGGCGTCCATTAACCCCGGCGGTTACCGGAATCGATGGAAACCCAAGGGCTGTTGTTGCGGCCCTTTCCTGTCAGTATCGGCACATGCTTCAGATTCCGAAGGTAATGTCCGCATTTGCTACACTGCAGGCGTCCTAGTTCCTTCTACCTGACTCAATTGCGCAGGGTCAATGCCACTTTCGTTCCCCCGGTGCATCGGAGGATAGTGAAACGAATAGAGTTGGCGTGTCATAAGGGATAGTCCATACCCGTTGTCCCGCAAATAACCCGAAAGCCGTAGACTGAGGATATATGGCAAGGCCGATTCTGCTGGCGGTAGATGACGATGTGAGCGTGCTGGAGGCGGTGGTCCAGGACCTGCGGCGGCAATATGGCGCGACGTATCGGGTGATGCGCGCGGCGAGCGGGCAGGCTGCGCTCGACATCCTGGACCAGCTTAAGACCCGTGAGGAGCCGGTGGCGCTGTTCATCAGCGATCAGCGGATGCCGGGGATGACGGGCGTGGAGTTCCTGGAGCGTGCGCGGCCCATCTATCCCGATGCGCGGCGGGTGCTGTTGACCGCTTATGCCGATACGGAGGCGGCGATCCGCGCAATAAACTCGGCGCGCATCCACTACTACCTGAATAAGCCGTGGGATCCGCCGGAGGAGAAGCTCTATCCGGTGGTGAGCGACCTGCTGGATGACTGGAAAGCCGGATACCGGCCTCCGTTTGAGGGCTTGCGGGTGATTGGGCATCGGTGGCTGCTGAAAGACCACAAGGTGCGTAACTTCCTTTCGCGGAATCACGTGCCGTATCGCTGGCTGGATGTGACGGCCGATCCCGAGGTGATGAAGCTGCTGACCGACCGGCAACTCGATCCGGCAAAGCTGCCGGTGGTGCTGTTTGCCGATGGCACCTGGCTGGCGGAACCAGAGCTGGAAGAACTGGCGGCGCGCGTGGGGCTGAGCACTCAGGCGGCGCAGGAGTTCTACGATCTGCTGGTGGTAGGGGCTGGTCCGGCGGGTCTGGCGGCGGCTGTTTATGGAGCGAGCGAGGGGCTAAAGACGCTGGTGATTGAGCCGGTGGCGCCCGGCGGGCAGGCGGGCTCAAGCTCGCGGATCGAGAATTATCTGGGATTTCCCTCGGGCGTGACCGGTGCGGAACTGGGCCGGCGCGCGCACACGCAGGCCTCGCGGTTCGGCGCGGAGTTTGTGGTGCAGCGGGCGACAGGGCTGCGCATCGACGGGCAGTACCGATTTGTGAAGCTGGCCGACGGGCGCGAGATTTCAAGCCATTGCGTGCTGCTGGCGCCGGGCGTGCAATATCGCAAGCTCGATGTGCCGGGAGCGGAAAGACTTACGGGCAGCGGCATTTACTACGGTGCGGCACTGGTTGAGGCCGTGGCCTGCAAGGGTGAGGAAGTGTATATCGTGGGCGGGGCCAACTCCGCGGGACAGGCGGCGCTGCACTTTGCAAAATTCGCCAACAAGGTAACGATGCTGGTGCGCGGAGACGGACTTTCAGCCACCATGTCGAAATATTTGATCGATGAGATCGCTGCTACATCCAATATTGTGGTAGAGACACGCACGCAGGTGATCGAGGCCATTGGCGCCGAGCGCCTGCAAGCGTTGCGGTTGTGCAATGCGAGCGGAGAAAAGCAGGTGGCGGCGAACTCGTTGTTCGTGTTTATTGGCGCCGCGCCGGTGACCGCATGGCTGCCGCCGTGCCTGTTGCGTGACAAGAGTGGGTTTTTACTGGCTGGGCCGGATCTGCGCGGCGAACCGAAGATGGCGGAGATCTGGAAGGAGCCGCGTGAGCCGTATCTGCTGGAAAGCAGCGTTCCGGGAGTGTTTGTGGCCGGAGACGTGCGTAGCGGGTCGGTGAAGCGAGTGGCTTCAGCGGTGGGGGAGGGGTCGATTGCGGTGCAGTTGGTCCACCAATACCTGGCCGGATTTTAAGGCGGTTTTTCGATTGAAGTGGACCGCTGAAATTGAGGGACTGCTGACAGAATGAGCGAGAGCGGACAACCGATGGAGATAGAGCCGATTCTGTTGAAGGAGGTCGGCGACGCTCTTTTTCATACCCGTCCTTTTTCAGGAACCAGCCCGGATGCGGTGACAGGCGTGGAGCGCGTGGATCGCGTGAAGGCGCCCGCGGGTACCACACTGCTTTCACCGGGAGATGAGTTCCGCTACTACTGGCTGCTGCTGGAAGGCGAGTCGCGCGCGGAGCGGCCAGAGTCTGACGGATCGCTGACCCTGGTGGGCATTGCGCATGCGGGCGAGGCCTTTGGCGAGGTTCCGTTCCTGACAGGCAAAACACACTCGCCGTTCCTGATTTCGACAACCAAGGACTCCGTTCTGCTGCGGTTTACCGAGGATGAGTTCTGGTCACTGCTGGCATGCTGCCCTTCGGTGCGCAAAGTAGTGATGGCCGACATGGCAGTGCGGCATCAGGCTTACCAGACCGAGGCGCTGCATCGCGAGAAGCTGGTTTCGCTGGGAACGCTGGCAGCCGGTTTGATGCACGAGTTGCACAATCCCGGATCGGCGGCTAAGCGCGCGGCCTCGCAGCTGAGAGAAAACCTTTTAAGGCTGCAGCAGATGAGCCTGCGCAATGCGGCCAAGCAAAAGACCAAGGAACAGCTCGAGTGCATGCGCGATCTGCTGCTGCATGCGCTGGGCGGATGCCGCATGGCGGCGATGAGCAGTCTGGACCAGGCCGACGCCGAAGAGGCAATGGGCGAGTGGCTCGCTGAAGCGGGCGTTGAGAATGCGTTTTCCATTGCGCCGGCGCTGGTGGAGATCGGATTCAAGCAGGAGGAACTAGCTTGCGCGCGGGATGCATTCGATGCGCCTAGCTTTTCTGACGCGTTGAACTGGCTGGAGGCGCTGGTTTCGAGCGTGGCGCTGGTGTGCGCGATTGAGGAGAGCATTTCGCGTGTGTCAGAACTGGTGATGGCGGTGAAGAAGTTCGCCTATGACGAGCGGACACCGGGTAAGGAACTTGATGTACACGACAGCCTGCAGAGCACGATTACAATACTTGGACACAAGCTGCGCACCAAGAATCTCTCCATTCAGAAAAAGTTTGAGGCTTCGCCTTCGATTATCAAGACACGTGGGTCGGCGCTGAGCCAGGTGTGGACCAACCTGATCGACAACGCGATGGATGCGTCGCCGACCGGTGGCGTAATCAATATTTCGACGTGGACCGAGCCAGGGTGGCTGGCGGTGTGCATTGAGGATCACGGTACTGGTATTCCGCCGGAAGTGCTGCCGCATATCTGGGAAGCGTTTTTCACGACCAAGCCGCAGGGCTCGGGAACAGGGCTGGGCCTCGAGATCGTGCATAGGATCATTACGCAGAAGTTTGGCGGAACGATCGAGGTGAAGTCTGAGCCGGGAGATACAAAGTTTATTGTGCGGCTGCCAGCGAAGGAAGCTGCGGCTGCGGCGAATTAGAGCTATCTCGAAAGATGGCCCTTTAGTGGATCATGACGCTCGACTTGAGTAGCATGTTCGCTGAAGAATCTCCAACTAGAATCTTAAATTCTCCGGGTGCAACCTGCCAGGCGTGCGCCTTCTCTGACCAATAAGAAAATGCTCGCTGGTCGAGCTTGAGCTCGACTGGCTTCGACTCGCCGGGTTTGAGATCGACTTTGCGAAAGCCCTTGAGCTGGATGGGCGGCTCGTTACCTTCTGCGATGGATGGGAAGCCAAGGTAGAGTTGCGCCACTTCTGCTCCAGCGCGCTGGCCGGCGTTAGTTACGGTGAAGGTCACGCTTGCGTTGGCGCTGCCGGGCTGCTGCGTGACTTTGATTCCCGAGAAGCTGAACTGCGTGTAGGACAGGCCATAACCAAATGGAAATAACGGCGCAGTGCTGCTGGCCAGGTAGCCGCGATAACCGACGTCGAGCCCTTCGGTGTAGTGCACGGTGCCGTCGACGCCGGGATACTGGTCGGGATGTGCGGCAAGTGTCTGGTCGACGGTGCGCGGGAAGGTGAGCGGGAGCTTGCCGGAGGGGTTCACGTCGCCAAGAAGAACGGCTGCGACGGCTGCGCCGTCTTCTTCTCCGGGATACCATGCTTCGAGGACTGCGGGAACATCGTTGATCCAGGGCATGAGAATGGCCGAGCCGCTCTTGAGCACAACGATGGTTTTGGGATTGGCCTTGGCTACAGCTTCGATGAGCTTGTTCTGCGCATCAGTGAGTTCGAGACTCTGATCGTGGCCTTCGCTGTCCTGGTCGCCGACCATGACGATAGCGATTTCAGTGCGCCTGGCTGCGGTGACTGCGGCGTCGATGTCAGTGCCATCGAGGACGGTGAGGCGCGTGTAGGAGTCGAGCGCGGCGTGCAGGCCATTGTCAGGCGTAATGGTGTAGAGCGGGATGACGTGCGAGCTGCCACCGCCGCCGGTTTCTGCGCGCACAGCCCATGGGCCGATGAGTGCGATGGTCTTTACAGTTTTGCGATCGATGGGCAGCATGTTGCCGTCGTTCTTGAGCAGGACCATCGACTGTTCGGCAATGTCACGCGCGATGGCTCCGTGTTCGAATGCCGGAATTGTAGTCGGCTTCGGTTGTGCGTCGAAGAGGCCGTGCTCAATCATGGTGGAGAAGCGGCGGACGAGTTTTTCATCGAGGGCGGAGACGGGAACCTGGCCTGCATCGACGGCTTTGCGCAGCTCGTCGCCGAAGTAGCGACCAGTGGGCATCTCGACGTCAAGGCCATTGAGTGCACTGGGTACGGTGCTGTGGGTCGCACCCCAGTCAGAGACGACAAAGCCGTTGAAGCCCCATTCCTTTTTAAGGACACCATCAAGCAGTGGCTTGTTCTCGCAGTTGAATGCGCCGTTGACTTTGGGATAGGCGCACATGAGGGAAGCGGAGTGCGCTTCTTTGATGGAAGCTTCGAAGCCGGGCATATAAATCTCGCGCAGTGCACGCTCGCCGATGATTTCGTCGACGCTCATGCGCGCCGATTCCTGATTGTTAGCGAGGAAGTGCTTGACGTTGGCGATCATGCCGATGGACTGGATGCCTTCGATGTCGGCTACGGCGATGCGTGAGGTGAGAAACGGATCTTCACCGAAGCTCTCGAAGACGCGGCCGCCCTGCGGGACGCGGGCGATGTTAATGTCGGGCGACTCGAAGAGCTGGCTGCCCAGTGAGCGCGTCTCTTCGGCTTCGAGCCTGCCATAGGTGTGCGCGAGCGACGGGTCCCATGTGGCGGCGACAGCGATGGGCGCGGGCATAGCGGTAGCCGGCTTTTGCGGGCCCGCGCCGCCGGGGCCAACGCCTGCAGGGCCATTGGTCATGTGGAATGCAGGAATGCCGAGGCGTGGCAGGCCAGGAATGACGCGGAAGTTGTTTGCGTCGCGGATGCCGTGAAGCTGCGCGATCTTTTCGTCGAGAGTCATGCGAGCGACGATCTGGCGCGCGCGTGCCACGGCCTGTGCATGCGTGATTCGCGGCTGCTGTGCTTGGAGTGCAACGGTGAAGAGGAGCAAGGCGCAGACAGAGAATAAGGCAAGAAGAAAGGGATTACGGCGCGAGTTTTTCATGGTGGTTATGCAGCCCCGAGGCAATTCAGCGGAATTGTAGCAGGTTTGGACAAAATCGGGATAATGCAGATCATTAGGGGTGGTTGCTGTTAGTGGTATGACCACTGCAGGTATGAACGGGTATGATGATTGGGCAATTCGTGGATCTGGATTTTGAGAGATTTTGAACTGGGAGGTTCTGAGGCGATGCGGAAGGTG
>DASZXD010000086.1:0-25086 GCA_035546015.1 Occallatibacter sp. | reverse complement strand
TGTTGATCGCCTGGCCCCGGCGAAGGAACATTCAGAGTCGGCCCCCAGTCCTCATGTCTGCCATTCGAACCAACATAGTTTGCATCCAAAGTAATGTTCGCCGGCAGTTGCCTCTGGATACCCACATTCCACTGGTCAAAGACCGGAGTCTTGAAGTTTGGATCCACCATCCACTGGCTCACCTTGCTGAAGTCATTGATCGGGTAAATGATCGATCCGCCGCTGCCGAATTGCAGCGGATCGGCGGCTGTAACTGCAGGAACAGCGGCGTTCAGGCCGTTGTTTTGGATGGTATTGACTGCCGGCCAGTTCCCGCCGAAGTTCTGCGAGAGTTGAGTAATATCAGCCCACTCGTCGAAGAAGCGGCTATAAGCTGCTCGAATGACCGTCTTGTCGTTGAGGCGGTAGGCCAGGCCAAGCCGGGGAGCCCAATCGGCCAGTGAGTTCTTGATCACGCGAAGACTCGGACTAACAACGGCGTTCGGAGGAAGCAGACCCGTGCCAGGCGTGCTCGATGCGGTATAGCTGCCACTCGGAATGCAAGGCGCGCCGCGGTTCGCCGAGCAAGTGGGCGGAAGCGCATTCAGGATATATAAGCCCGTGACGGGATTGGCATTACCCGTGTAGTAGTTCCCACCATTCCCAGTGCCATAGATCGGCGTCCAGATCATGTCGTTGCGGAACCCGAGGTTGATGGTCAGTTTTGGGGTCGCCTTGAACTGGTCTTCGATGTAGACTCCGTCGATCCAGCCGCCATGGACATCCTCGAAGATATTCCGGTAGCCCGCTGAGTTAGGCACGCCGAGCAACAAAGAGGCCCAGCTATTTCCACCGGTGCTGCTTGCCCCGAGGCTCGAGGTCTGCAATACATCAAAGCCCACGTTTGAGTACGCAATCGGTGACGTGAAATTGTTGGTCTCAAAGTCGGCCCCAGCCTTGATCGTGTGTCTGCCTACGATTTTGCTGAATGAGCCGCCGAACTGCCAGTCATCTCCCAAACCGGAGCCCTGCAATTGCGAACCAGTCAAACCGACATAACCGCTCGCCGAATACTGCGGAGCATATGTCGTGTTGTTCAGGGTCATGAAATAGGGAGACATCCCGGCCGACTTCAAACTTCCGAAAAAGGCCGCATTCTCGCCCGTCCATGTTGTGCCGGTCGTGGTGAATCCCCAGTTTCTGCCAAAGTAGACGTCAGAAAAGGTTGTCGAACTATATTCGTGCGTCCAGTGCCCGATGTAGTTATGGCCGGGGACATGCACAAACGAGTTGCCGATTGTGCCCGATGGGGCCGTCTTGTAGAGATCGAACTGGCTATAGCGGAAATAGACCTGGTTGTTGTTGCCGAAGTTCTGGTCAACGCGAAGTGTCCCCGAGTTCTGAGTGAAGTCGGTGCTTAAGGGGTAGAAAAGGTTCTGCCCGTTAACCACAGTCGCGCTACCAGTCGGAATCAGCGGCAGGTACAGCTTCGAGATCGGACTAAACCGGCTGGCAGGGATGCAGTTGACGTGACCGCCGCACAAAGAGGGGTTGTTTGGACCTTCGTTGTACTCCTCGGTGAATGTTTGCCGAGTGTAATTGCCACCAACGAGAGTTGTGGTCTGCGGGTCATAGATTGGAATCATGTTCCCATTGGCATCCGTAACCCCACTGAAGTCGCCTGCATCCATAGCAGCCGTTGGAGCGAGCGTACCAGTTTCGGACTTCGAAGCATACCGGTAACCTTCCCACGCTCCATAGAAGAAGGTGCGGTTCTTGCCGTTATAGAGCTTCGGAATCGAGAGAGGACCGCCGACCGACGCGCCATACTGATTCTGCCGCAGGGGAGCGCGATTTTGCTCAAAGTAGCCGCGTGAATCCATCACTTCGTTGCGCAGGAACTCCCAGAGATCGCCATGGTACTGGTTGGTTCCGGATTTCGTAACCACGCTCACCGCCGCTCCGGCAGCGCCTCCGTACTCAGCCAGATCGTTGTGTCCCTGGCTCTTAAACTCGAGAATCGCATCGACGATTGGCGCATAATTGTATGTCCCAGACAGCGTGTTCAAGTCGTTCGCGCCATCAAGGATGAAAATATTGCTGCGGTTGCGGGCACCGTTCACTGCCGGGAAGCTGAACTGCCCGATCGACGCACCATTCCATCCCCCGCCGCCACCCGAGTTCTGGTCGGTATTCAGGTTCACGGTACCAGGTGTAATCAATAACAACTGCGTAAAGTTGCGTCCGTTCAACGGTAGATCGTTCATCTGCTTCGGCGAAACAACCGTTCCCAATTCCGAGGTTGCAGTCTCCAACGCAGGCGCGGCAGCGGAAACGGTAACGTTGCTCGTGGTTGCGCCGACTTTCAATTGAAAGTCGAACGTTGCGGTCTGGCCTACTTCTAGCGTTACAGGCGGCTGCGAAACTGCACCAAAACCAGGCGCGGATGCCTGCATGCTGTAGGTGCCGGGCACTACGCTTGGAAAAACGTAAATACCGTCCGTGTTCGTGGCTGTTTTCCTCACGACTCCCGTATTGACGTTCGTGAGCTCAACCTGAGCATTTGCAATTGCAGCGCCGCTTTGATCCTTAACGACGCCGTTTACGTTAGCGGTTGCCTGCTGAGCCATGGCATTCGGGGATATCAAGCCTGCAACGCTCAAAAGCATCACAAGCAGCCCGTAACACCAGTGCCTGTTTCGGAGTCTCCTGATCAGCACTTTCATATTGCCTCCTGAGCAACATTGGTGAGTCCCTGAGATAACGTTTACGCTCTCTCTTTACAGAGATTGGGCGCCGGAAGGTTAACGTTAACTTTACCGGGAAGCAATCCTACCGGTCAGGTATATTGCTGTCAAGGATTTTTCTTGCATGCCGGATCTCAGCAACACGCTCTCAGTGCATCTAATTGATATTAATAATTTTACGGCCAGGAACATCCATCGGTCTACAGAAAGAGACCTTTCGTAGAAAGGTGTATAGCCTGAATGTCTCAAAAGGGGTGCAAACTAATTCGAGGACGGCCGGTTTGCCCAGTGTGTGTTGTCTGAGTAATCGCTGTCCGTAAAACGGCAGAAGGAAGTTTCTCACAATTCCAGCAGACTGCGAAACAGAGATGTAAGTCGGCTCATGGTCAATCAACTTTAGGCATATTGAGCATTTTCTCTTATAGGGCTGTGCTCATCCGAGGTTTCATTGGCGGTTTTGACGCGATTTTCGGCTTATTCAGCGGCAGTAGCGGTAAAAAACGAGCTCCGCCTTCCCCGCATATCTTCGCTTATCGCCGCCATTTTCAGGCAGATCAATTCTGTTGTCTCAATAGAAATAATGTGACCTGGCGCAAGCGGCGGCCTAAATCCTGCTGCTGCTCGTCTCTGTACTTGTTGTTGAGCGCCATCTGCTCCTGGGCTTCTTTCTTGCGACCCACGTGGCTATAAGCGAGACCGAGGCGGTAGTGTGCTGCGGCGAGCTCAGGCTTTTGGGCAATTGCAGCTTCGAGGTTGGGAATACTGGCGGCCCAATTACCGCAGTCCTGCTCGGCGATGCCGAGCTGAAAGTGCGCCTCAGGCAGTTTGGGGTCAGCGGCAATCGCGTTGCGCAGAAGTTTTTCCGCAAGCGCCATCTGGTCTTCTGACGGCTGGCCCTGAAGAATTCCTGTCGCCGCGTAAACTGCGGCTTGCGTGTCGTGCGGGTGAGACTGCGCGTAAACGACAAGCGAACTGCAGCGAGGCCGAGGCTCCTGCATGACGGCAGTGCAAGCCATGCCGAGCAGTTGCGAATAAAACCTGTTGCCCGAATTGGCATCCAGTAGATCGGCGAAGATAGGAATCGCACTGGCGTAATTCGCATTGCCGAAATAGGCGATGCCGAGACCAAGCTTCATGCGCTGGCTCGATGGAAACCGGGTTGCGCCGGCTTCGAACTCAGGGATTGCACCGTCGAATGTCCAATGGCGGAGAAACTCGACTCCGAGCACCCACAAGTTCGACTCGCTGGGATCGAGTGTTGCGGCACGCTGATAGGCCTGTACAGCATCTTTGAAAGCGCCAGATTTCTCCTGGATGTCGCCGAGCAGTGATTGCGCCGCTGCGGACGAGTCTGCTCCGGGCATTCCCTGCACCGTTTCTTTGGCCCTGGCAAGATCGCCTGCGTCAGAGAGTGCCTGCGCGAGATCGAGGGTCAGGTCGGGGTCTGACGGTTTGAGCAAGAGCGCTGCGCCAAAGGCATCAGCGGCGCGCTTGGGCTGATGCGCCTCCATCCACAGGCGACCCAGCGACTGCTGTGTGGTGGCGTTGCGGGGATTGAGACGCGTGGCGATTTGAAACTCACGCAGCGCCTGCTGGCTACGATGCAACTGGAAACAGGCAGCGCCAAGGTTGGCATGCGCCGCATCAGAAGATGGCTGCTCACGCACGGCTGATTCAAGAAAGGGCAGCGCTGCAGAGTAGTCTTCGCGTCCTGCGAGGAGAAGACCAAGTGATTCGTCGACGGCAAAGATTCCAGGATGATGGGTGTGCAGATCGCGGAGTAGCGCTTCGGCGCGGTCAAGATTGCCGCTGTCCTGCGCAGCTATGGCAGCCTGGAACTGCTGCTCCATTACTGCGCTTTGCGACGCATTTTGTGTGGTGTTCTGCGATACGCTCGCTGATTGTTCAGCAAGCGCGGCGATGGTGGCTAAAGCGCAGGCCAGGGCTGCAATCCAGCGAATCGAGCGGAGAAAACTTCCGCGCATACCAGGCTTCTGCCTCCGGGCTTCTTGCTTCATCGTACAGGAAATGCAGCGCTCTTAGGCTTGTTGCGCGTGCAAAGAAAAACGAGGAGATTCGCTAAAGCGAACCTCCTCGTGGAAACGCCATGTTGAACTTACATTCGCTGAGGGTCTTAGAACTTGTAGCTCAGCGAAAGCTGGAAGAAGCGTGAGTCAGGCGCATGGCTCTGCAGACTCTTTGGACTGTTGATTGTGCCTCCCGAGCTACTGATGTTGTTGGTGCTCGGCTGGCCGTAGGATGGCGTGTTGAGCAGGTTGAAGACATCGGTACGGAACGTCAGATCCTGCTCGTGATATGTCTTGAACGTCTTGAAGATGGACATATTCACGCGGTTGTATCCAGGACCTGCCACTTCGTCGCGCTTTCCGCCGGAGTAACCAAGAACCGAAGACAAGCTGTTGACGTAGACGGGCATCTGGTAGCTTGCCAGAGTTGTATCCGTAGCCGATTTTGGAATGTAATGCTGCGGTTCGTTCGTCGGGTCATTAGCATTCCATGGGTTCTGGAACGAGCACGGGTTGTACCAGTGCAGATGGTTCTTGGTGGACGTGGCGCAGGTAGTGCTAGCGGCCAGCGAAGGATTTGGAGAGGTGAATGTACCTCCAGTAGCGAACGGATCCTTAACCTTGATAGCGCGAGTTCCGCTGCCGCTGGGAGAGCTGATGCCATTGGTGTAGACGGTGAACGGATTGCCGGTCTGGGCTATGAAGGTGGCGTTGGCCGACCATCCACCGATGGCATAATCCGCAATACGGTTGGTGTTGAGATATTTGCGTCCGATGCCGAAAGGAACATCGTAGATGGCATTGAACGTGAAGCGCTGGCGGGTATCAAAACCGCTGGCGGAGTAGTCCATCTTGATGGGAATCAAGTTGGATTGACGATAGCCGCCGTCTCCAGTGGTACCGAGAGGTGTTGGAGCATCATCGAGTGCGTGCGACCATGTGTAGGTAGCCAGAAGGTTCCAGCCGTGCGTATACCGCTTCTCGACCTTGGCCTGCAAGGCGTTGTAGTTGCTGTTGCCTGCATAAGAGGTGTACGACGATCCACCAAAATCAGGCAGCGGACGAGCGTTCTGGATGCTGTTGTTGGGGTTTTCGTAAGCCAGCGAGTTGTTTGGATCGGGAAACACCTGCAGGTGACGCGAAACATTCCCGACATAGCTGACCGTAGCTGCGATGTCGTTGCTGATGCTACGCTCCACGCTGAGGTTGTAGTCCTCGGTATAGGGCGTTTTGGCCACCGGATCAGAACCGCGCATAGTCAGGTTGGTAACGTTCGAAGCAAAGCCGTTGGCCACGATCGTCGCAAAACCGTTGGCGATGGTGATGCCGTCGGTGGGACAGTTATATGTTCCGCAGCTTGCCGACGGAAAGTTGGTCGCGTACTGGAATGGATAGTTCTCTCCGAGGTTCGGCCAGTATCCCGTGCTCTCGAGGCCGCCAAAGAAGATTCCGTAGCCGGCACGGAAAGTGGTCTTCGCATCCGGCGAGAACGCTACACCGATACGCGGCGCAAAGTTGGTCTTCTGCGACTGAATCAGGTGCGGATCGCCTACATACTTCAGAGCGATGTTGTCTTTGGCCAGAACCTTATCAAAACCATACTGGGTGATGATCGGCGCGGCGTAGTTCTTGGCCTCGCTGGGAATCAGGTACTGCGCCTGTCCGCTGCCAAAGCCGGTTGAGGTGTTGAGCGAGGACGGGCCCGTCATGTTGTAAGAGGCCTGATAGCCGCCCACATCCTTGTAGGGCTGGAAGTGCTCCCAACGTACCCCCAGGTTGAGCGTGAGCTTCTGGTTGAGTCGCCAGTCATCCTGAAAGTAGGCTGCATTGTCCCAGCGAGCGTCTCCATTGGTGACTTCGTTGGAAAGGCCAGCGCTGTTCTGCAGGTCGAGCAGGAAGTCAGCAACGCCATAGCCAGTGTTAGAGGCCTTCAGATTGCTGGTGTAGGTGCCGTTGTAGCTGTAGCTGCCACGGGACTGCTGCGGCTGCAGCGTGGAGAAGCGGATGCTCTCAAAGCTGACGCCCGCCTTGAGCGCGTGGCTGCCGACGATCTTGGTTACGTTGTCGATGATCTGGTAAACGTTCTCATGCTCGTCTGTGGTTGACCACGTCGGGCTGCCGAAACCGGAGATGCCGCCGACGGAGACCGCGGGCAGACCGCCGTTGAGCGGAGCCGTGGGAATGCCACCGAAACCCACCGACTGTGCGAAACCAAGGTTGGCCGCATTGGGATGCTGGAAGCCGGTGTGCAGGTAGGTGAAGCCTACGCGCGCTTCGTTGGTGACGGTCTGGCTGAAGACGTGAGTCTCAGAAGCCATGAAGCTCTGGCCCAGATCTTTCTGCTTGCCGTCGTCACCAAAACCGCCGCCATCGAGGATGGGGCCGAGCGGAGGCGCGTTGTTGCCAACTTCATTCCAGTAGCTGTGACGCGAGTATGCCGTGTCTTTGCTGCCGATATTCCAATCTGCGCGCAGGTCCCACTGGAAGACATCATCAAGTACCGGACGCGCTACGACGTAGTTGTTATAAAGCTTGCCGCCGTTCGCGTTCGGCAGCGGGTAGTAGCCGAGCATCTTCACTGCTGTCGGGTTCAAAGTAATCCCAAGACCCTGCGAAGCGGTGCAGTTGCTGCTGGTAACCATGCAGTTGTTGGTAATGGCCACAGGAGCAGCATTGGGTGTCTGGTAGTAGAGCTGAACCGGCGAGTTGCCGGTGAGATTACCATTCAGGATTTCGGAAAAGTCGCCGGTGCGTTCAAGAGCCGTGGGCACCGTAAGCGTGGAGGTTTCGCCGTAACGGATGCGGCTGGCCTGCGCATCTCCGAAGAGAAAAAGCTTGTTCTTGAAGATTGGTCCGCCAAGCGTTGCACCGAACTGATTCTCGTGATACGGAGAAACGGGGAGGGACTTCGCGTTCCAATCGTGAATGTCGAATGCGGTGTTGCGCAAGTACTCCCACAATGAACCGTGGTAGCTGTTGGTGCCGGACTTGATGCTGGCGTTCACGACCGCACCGGCGGAGTGGCCGAACTCGGCGGAGTAATCGCTGGTCTGGATCTTCAACTCGGCCAGCGCATCCGGCGGAGGCTGCACCACAAAGCTGGCGCCGTTGTAGAAGTCGACGACGTTGGCGTTGTTGTCGATGCCGTCGAGGATGAAGTTGTTCTCTTCGGCGCGCTGTCCGTTGGCATTAAAGTCGCCCTTGCCTGCGCCACGCGAGCCTTCAGGCGGCGCTGCGCCAGCGGCAAGCTGCGCAATGAACACCCAGTTGCGGCCATTGAGCGGAATCGAGTTGATGGCCTTGTTGTCGATGGTCTGGCCAACCGAGCTTTCTTGGGTCTGCATCAGCGGCTCTTCGGTGGTGACTGTCACCGTTTCAGTGGCCGCACCAGGCTGAAGAACGACGGTCACGTTGAGGCGCTGCTGCAGACTGAGATGTAGATTGGTCTGCGTCGTGGTCTGGAAGCCCGGCGCACTGACTGAGACGGTGTAGTTGCCGATCTTGACTGGCGAGAATACGTAAATGCCGCCACCATCGGTCTTCGACTTAAGCACCAAACCCAAGTCGACGTTGGTCAGGGTGACATTGGCGCCACCGATAACGGCTCCCGACGCATCCTGGACCACGCCGGTGATTGTCCCCTGATCGAGCTGAGCGAGAACAAACCGCGCTGGCAGAAGCAGAAGCGCTGCAAGCGCGGTTGTCATCCATTTGCGTGCAAATTTCATCATTGCCTCCAAAGGGCGTTCGTTGCTGCCCTATTCATCTATTTCCCAAGGGAAGGAGCAACAGGTTACAGCGATGCCGTCAACCGGCATGCTGGGCTGCTGGAAGTTGAACACGGTTACTGAATACGGTTACTGAATACGGTTACAATTCGACCGCGTTCCAGACTTTACCTGCGCTAGAGAAGCGCTGTCAAGAAGATTTTTAGCTTGCAATAGCGAAAGCGTTTACGCTCGAAGAGCCTGTATCAGGCATGCGGCCCGGTACTCGCGGTAAAAGGTTGTTGCGGCTTCTCTTTTGACGTGCGGCACATGGAGTCGTCCTGGGGATTCGGCTGCGAAGCTTTTTCTAAACGAGCGCGTGCATCAATTTGCCTTGCTTGTGGAAAATTGGCATTCAATTCCGAAGCATTGATTTGCACGCATGCAGGGTGACGGTCGATAGTTGTCAGGAACATTCCGACGTTGCTTAGTAGTTCGCCAGGGGGCTCTTTGACGAATTTCCTGGCCAATCTTCCCAGATTGGCGATATTGCCCGGATATCTGCTTGCGACCATCGCCATCGGCTGGAAGTCGAGACTGCGCCAGGTAGTGTCCAACGACTTTGTGAACGCCAGCCGGGCAATGCCCCTCTGGATAGTAGTTGCCGCGTTTCTTTCCGCAAACTCCGGGGCGCTCGAGATCGTCGGGCTGAGCGCGGTCGCAGCGCAATATGGCGTTCAGGCTCTGCATTTCTACCTGATCGGCGCAATTCCAGGAATGATTTTGTTTGGCGGGACCATGATTCCCGTTTATATGCGTAACCGGATACAAAGCCTTCCCGAGTATCTGGAAAAGAGATTCGACGGCCGCGTGCGCCTGATCAACTCCTGGTTGATCCTGGCCAAGGTTGCTTCGGTTGCAGGAGTTGGTCTCTATGCCATGGCGCGGGTTTTTCATGTTGTCTTCGGATGGCACTTTACACGCGGCGCAGTCGCGATTGCCATTGTGGTGCTTGTCTATGTGCTGCTTGGCGGTTTGCGCGCAGCCATCTACAACGAGGTTTTTCAACTCGCGATTGTCATCTGCGGGTTAGCTCCGCTTCTGTTTTTGACCGCCGACAAACTGCCTGAAGCGGCGGCGCGAAGCGGGTCATACTGGCATTTGTGGACTGATCTACGGTTCGTGTCCCCGAACGGCAACATCGATCTGTTTGGAGTGATTGCGGGGCTTGGCCTGGTGCTGAGTTTCAGCTACTGGTGTACTGACTTTGTCCAAGTACAGCGCGCGTTAACGGCAAAATCAGCTGAAACTGCACGCATGGTGCCTCTACTGGCCGGACTTGGAAAACTCGTTTTTGCCTATCTGGTCGTTATTCCGGCGCTTGCGGCTCCTGCCTTTATTGGCGGCAATCACATTACATCTTTTGACGAAACTCTGCCGCGCCTGATGGTTGCGTGCTATGGCCCGTTGATGCTTTCTCTGGGATTGACGGCGCTGCTGGCCAGTCTGATGTCGGGCCTAGCAGCAAACGTTTCCGCATTTTCCGCTGTATGGACGGAGGAGATTTATCGAACCAGCATACGGCGCGACGCCAGCGAAGCACATTACCTGCTCGTAGCACGTATTGCACTTCTCGCAGGTATCGGACTGAGCATGGTCATCTCTTACGTGTGTCTGAATTTCAAGAACCTGATGGAATTTGTGCAGATGGTCTTTTCCATCTTCGGGGTTCCCTTCTTCGTCGTCTTTTTGATCGGCATCTTTACGCGCTGGGCAACATCGTCAGGCGCATTGGCCGGATTGCTGTGCGGCACAGTGGCCGCGAGCCTGTTCCATCTGCTGGTTGCATCGGGGAAACTGTTCTTCATCTCGTCAATGAGCGCCAGCTTTCATGCGGCTGTCTACGCATTTTGTGCATCGTTTGCGGGCAGTGTGTTGTTGAGCAGAAGAGCGGAAAGACTTAGCGCCGAAAAGCTGAATCTGCTGGTCTACAAGCGGGACATGGAGGACAGATCTTCGCGGACAGCGATTGGCTGGTGGACACTTGCGGGGCTGCTGCTGGTACTATGCGCGACCCTGAATTATCTATGGCGTTAAGCGCGCGGTTCGCCGCGGCGGAGCCGTAGACTCGCGCACGAGCAGCGCACTTGGAATGCGCAGAAGCAGACCACGCTTTGCCGCATTGGCTTTGAGATGGTCGAGAGCGCGTACGCAGGCCTCAGCAAATGTTTTTTGTGAGATGGCTGCGGTGGTCAGACGTGGATGCACCGCGTCACCCAACTGGATGCCATCAAAGCCGATAAGAGACATCTGCGAGGGAACATTGATGCCTCTGGCGTGCAGCGCCTTCATGGCGCCAAATGCTGTCAGATCATTCGCGGTGACAATCGCGGTCGGGCACCTGCGTTCGAGCAGCAGTGAATTGACCGCAGCTTCTCCGCCAGCGAAGCGATAGTCTCCAAGGCGAGTGAGGTTCGGCTCGTAGGCGAGCCCGGCAAAACTGAGCGCGCCCTGGAAAGCCTTGAGACGCACGCGCGATGTGCCAATTTCATTGTTCCCACCAATGAATCCGATCTGGCGATGACCGAGATTCCTCAGGTGCATAACCGCTTCACGGTAGCCGTCTTCGAATTCGATCGAAACATCGCTTGTTCCCTTCTCCACCTTGCGGCGATCAACGGTAACGATGGGAATTTTGCGATCAAAGAGAGGCTCAATTGCCTTGGTTTCATACTCCGACGCCATGAGCAACACGCCATCAACCTGGCGGGTAAGCATGCGGCGCACAGACCGAATCATCGCCTCTTCATGAGACTGAATGGTGGTAAGCAGCATTTCGCGGTGGCTTTCCACGAGAATCTTCTCGAATTCAACGAGAAACTCCGGGTAAAAGGGATTGGCGAGGTCAGGAACAATAACGCCATAGGTCTTACTGTGGCCGTATTTGAGGGTCGCCGCGATCGGGCTTGGGATGAAATCAAGATCCTTGATGACACGGCGGACGCGCTGGGCTGTCTCCTCTTTCACGGCGGACGATCCGTTGATAACCCGCGACACCGTGGCGCTGGAAACACCGGCGCGCTGCGCAACTGTGCGTATGTTGAGCCGCGATCGTTCGGGGGCTGGGGTCATCGTCTCCGCTCGTGTCCCGCGCTTCTCACCAATCCAGCATCCTGAGGTCGAAAATTCCAGATTCAGGGGAAGCTGCCCGCCGATGCTGGCGATGTAAGCCAGTACCGCAGTTCGATGGCGTTAATTATTCCTACAGTATTCAGGTTAATCGCTTCAGTCAAGCAACCGGTAAACGGGATGGTGTAGCATTTGTCGTTGCCCGGTGTTGCGTACATTACATAATACGAACGACATGGGCAATTGGTTTACACGAAAGCGAAGATCATGAATTCAGCCAAGACATTTCCGACCGATCCCGTAAGAGTACTTCGTACCTTCATCGTCTTTGCGGCGCTATTCGCGCTTGCCATGGCGGGACAATCGACAGCACAAGATTCCACCGCAACAGCTGCGGCTGGCATGCCGGATTTCCCCACGGTCCTGTATGGCAGCGCGTACTACAGCGAATACATGCCTTATGACCGGTTGGACAAAGACGTGGCCATGATGAAGGCCGCAGGGCTGAATGTCGTGCGCATGGGCGAGTCCACGTGGAGTTTGTGGGAGCCAGAGGACGGCCAGTTCGATTACGCGTGGATGGATCGCATTGTAGATGCGATGGGCAAGGCTGGCATCAAGGTGATTCTCGGCACACCGACGTATTCCATTCCGGCCTGGATGGCGCATCAGCATCCGGAGATTCTTGCGGATCGCATTCCGGGCGGCATGTTCGGTGGCAAGGCAGTGCCTTCCACATATGGATTGCGGCAGAACATGGACACCGATTCACCAGCCTACCGCTTCTATGCCGAACGGCTCATCCGCCACATCGTTGCGCACTACAAGGACAATCCGACGGTCATTGGCTGGCAGATCGACAACGAGACGAGCAGCTACGATGCAGACAATCCGGACGTGTTCATCGGCTTTCAGCATTATCTTGAAAAAAAATTCGCCACTCCTGAGGCACTGAGCAAGGTGTGGTTCCTTAACTATTGGGGAGAAAATCTGCACACGTGGGAAGACCTGCCCATGCGCGACGGCGCGCAGAGCACCGGCTACAAACTCGAATGGACCCGCTGGAGCCAGATGCGTGTAACAAATTTTCTGCACTGGCAGGCAGAGCTGGTGCGTGCGTGCGCTTCGCCGCATCAATTCGTGACTACTGATTTTGGCGGGATGATGCGGCGCGACGTCAACGAGAATGCCGTTGCTTCGTTCCTTGATATTCCGGCGGTCAACATTTATCACGCAACACAGGACCATTACGATGGCTCCTTTCAGAGCCTGCAGTCAGACTTCACGCGTTCGCTCAGGCACTCCAACTTTCTTGTGACGGAGACAAATGCGCAGACCATCGGCTGGACGTCGGGCAGTCAATATCCGCCGTACGACGGGCAGCTTCGTGAGGATGTGTATACCTACCTCGCCAACGGGGCCGATATGGTGGAGTATTGGCACTGGGCCTCGATTGCAGCGAATCAGGAGACCTACTGGAAGGGCATACTGTCGCACGATCTCGAACCCAATCGCGCTTACGCTGAGGTGAGCCGCACGGCGCACGAACTTGAAAAATTTGGACCGCAGTTGACCGGGCTCAAGATCAAGAACCAGGTTGCGATTCTCTATAGCAGAGATTCATCCAATGCCATCAACTTCATGCCATATGGCGGACCCGCGCCAACACGAAGCTGGACAGGCGAACCCGATGGCTACATCTCGCTTCTGCAACAGATGCACAAATCGCTTTATGACCTGAATATCGGCTGCGACTTCGTGTTTCCCGACACGCAGGACTTTTCCGCCTACAAGCTGCTGATTGTGCCGATGCTCTATATCTCTGACGATGCGCTGCTGCAACGAATCTCAGACTATGTGAAAAATGGCGGCCATGTAGTGATGACTTTCAAGAGCGGATTTGCGAATGAGAACTCTGCTGTGCGCTGGGTGCGTGCGCCGGGTCCATTGCGTGAAGCGGCAGGCATGAGCTATCAGGAGTTTTCGAATCTCGAAAAGCCGCTCGCTCTCAAAGGCGATCCCTTTCATGTTGGCGACGACAACAAGGTGCAGTACTGGGCAGAGTTCCTGATGCCGGAGCATGCGCATGCCGTGGCTTACTATGACCACCCATTCTTTGGGAAGTGGCCCGCAATTACCGAAAACGAGTATGGGACCGGCAGGCTTCTTTATGAAGGCACCTACCTTTCGAATGCACTGCAAACGGCAGTGCTGAAAGGCGAAGTAGAGAAGGCCGGTTTGACCGGGCCCGATCAGCAATTGCCCGCGCATGTGCATGTCCAGCATGGCGTGAATCGTTTTGGCAAACGGCTTCACTACTACTTCAACTACTCACCCGATGCTGTGAAGGTCTCTTATCCTTATGCAGCAGGAACCAGTTTGCTGGATGGCAAGCAGGTTGCGAATGGGCAACAAATGACGCTGTCACCGTGGGACCTGTGCATTGTTGAAGAAATCGGGCAGTAATCCTGCCTTTGTGACCCGTTCGTGAACACGGACTCGTTGCAGCCTGAAAAATAGCACTTGCACAAAGCCATGTACACGGTTACATTTCTTTGGGGGTATGTTCATCATGCGAAACTTCGCCTTCCTGCGTTCCAGCTCTCTTGTCGCCTTACTTACGACGGCCTTGTTTTCTGTTGCTGCAGTCGCGCAGGCTCCCAAAATTGTTCAGCAGGACGGCCGGTATGCCTTGATGGTCGACGGCCAGCCGTATCTGATTCTGGGTGGCCAGATTCATAACTCCAGCGGGTGGCCCTCTGAGCTTCCGCAGGTGTGGAAGTCGCTGGATGCGCTGCACGCGAACACCGTCGAGGCGCCGGTTTACTGGGAGCAATTTGAACCGCAGGAAGGCAAGTTCGACTACACCAATGTCGATCAGATTGTGGAGGGCGCGCGGGCGCATGGCCTGCACGTTGTGCTGCTCTGGTTTGGAACATGGAAGAATGGTAACGACCACTACGCGCCGCAGTGGGTGAAAATAGATGGCAAGCGATTCCCGCGTGTTGTGCGCCCGGATGGCGCGCCGATCGACGTGCTTTCGCCGCTGGGTCATGAGACGCTGGAAGCCGACAAGACTGCCTTCGTTACGCTTATGCGCCATCTCAAGCAGATTGACGGCGAACAGCACACCGTACTGCTGATCCAGGTTGAAAACGAATCGGGCAACATCGGAAGCGTGCGTGACAATTCGGCCGAAGCAAACCGCGAGTTTGCCGGTCAGGTGCCGGGCGATCTGCTGGCGGCAGCGCAAAAGCAGCCAGGCACGTGGAGCCAGGTATTTGGCGCAGAGGCTGATGAAGTCTTTCAGGCCTACCATCAGGCCAAGTACATCAATGCAATTGCGGCGGCGGGCAAGGCTGAGTTCGACATCCCCTGCTACATTAACGTGTGGATCGACTATCCACCCGCGGAGTTGCCGCAACGGCAGATCGATACCCCCGGCATTGCGTATCCGAGCGGCGGCGCGGTGCAGAAGCTGGTCGGGCTGTGGCGCAAACTGGCGCCGTCGATTGACATGATTGGCCCGGACATCTATGCCGATGATTCACAGTTTTACAGGGAAACGATGGCTGCTTATCACCGGTCGGACAATCCACTGTGGATTCCTGAAACCGGGCGCGGCGACAGCTTTGGCAAGTTCTTTTTCTATGCGCTGGGCGACGGTGCGATCGGCTTTTCGCCCTTTGGCGTCGACCAATCGGGCTGGAATATTCTGGGCGACGATCCGTGGGCAGCGCATTCAAGAAACTTTGCGCTGATCAACCCGATGGGCCGCGTGATCGCCAAGCTGGAGTTTGACGGCAAGCTTAAGACCGCTGTCGAAGAGCCTGGGAAGGCCACGCAGGAGCTGGATTTTGGCGGGTGGCAGGCGACGGTTGCTTTCGGCTTTCCGCAGCCCGACGGTCGACGCGCGCCGGGAACGAAAGACGCGCACGGGACTGCGCTGGTGGCACAACTCGGACCGGATGAGTTTCTGGTCACAGGAGTCGACGCAAGTGTGACTTTCCATCTGCCGGGCAAGCTGCCGTGGATACGGAGCGAGATTCTCTCTGCCGAAGAAGGCACATACGAAGATGGCGTGTGGAAGCCGGTCAGGCTATGGAATGGCGATGAGACAGACCGTGGCATCTGTTTTCATGGGAAGCCCGAAGTCGTGCGGGTCAAGATGGTGAAGTTCTGATGGCTGCAATGGCAAGTTTATCGCGAGGGATTCGGAGATGATCCTGCCTCGGAGTTCTTCGTCGTCGAGACTCGCACTAGTCTGGAACCGCAGAGAGTTTTTGCGTTCGGCCCTGGCCTGCACCGCGTTCTCTTCCCTTCCTGTTCGCGCGATCTCTGCACCGAGCGGACGCAAGGTGGTGATTGTCACCTTTGGCGGCGGGGCACGGGATGAGGAGACCTTTGCACCGGATGGGCAGGAGAACATTCCCGGACTGATGAAAACACTACTGCCGCAGAGTACGTTTTACGGCCAGGTGATCAATCACGGGATTCTCGGCCATTATGTGGCTACCACGAGCATTGCCACCGGGGTCTACGAGACGTTCAATAATTTCTCCGGCGTTGCGCCTCCGCATCCGACACTTTTTGAGTACTACCGCAAGGGCCTCAAGAAGCCTGTGAACGATGCGTGGCTGATCTCGCCGAGCAGCGGCTTCAGGAATATGGGATGCAGCACCAACCGCAGCTTTGGTTCGCGCTATGGCGCAGGCGTGATGCTACCAAAGATGCTGCTGAGCGCCGCCGCTCCCAGCCACGACAGCCGCGTCGGATTCGATAACCTGCTGCGCGAGACCTACGAGGAACCGCGCCTCGCGGCAGGCGCACCAGAAGCTGAGTCGCAGCTGCAGCAACTCGAGAGTGTTTTGCGCTTCTCTCCGGGAGACTTTGCGCGGCATGCGCTCAGCATGGAGAGCGCCGACCAACTTTCTGTCTATGTCGCCAGGCAGTTGATGACGCAGTCCGCACCGAGCCTTTTATGGATCACGTTGCACGACATCGACATTGCTCACTCGGGGGCTTACTCGCTTTACATTGATGGCATTCAGCGCACCGACCAGTTGTGTGTGGAGATATGGAACTACATCCAGTCGAATCCCGAGTATGCAGGCAAGACAACGATGTTCGTTCTGCCTGATTTTGGACGCGACTCCGATACCAACCCGGCAGGCAATGGATTTCAGCATCATCGCACAGGTGATCGCGCTTCGCGCACTTCGTGGATGATGGTGCTGGGGCCAGACGTACGGCAGAACGTGTTCATCGAGCGGGCTATCGATTCGACCGACCTGGTGCCGACGGTGGGCAGGCTGCTCGGATTTCCTACGCCGTTCGCACAAGGCTCGGTGTTGCCAGAGGTGGCGTGATGCAGCCGCGCGACCTGAACGAGGGGATGTTCCGGACGTATGGTCCTTTGGGGCAGAAGCTGGCATGCGATCATCTCGCGCTTCTGCGCGAGATGCCTCTGGTGCTCGCGGCCGTTCTGCTGCGCGAAGTGATTGTGATGGACGCGAGCTTTCCGCGGGAGCGCGCGGCTACGCAGGCGCAGTTCACCTACCTTGCTTCCCTTCCAGCGGATAAACTTCACCAGCTTACGCGAGGATTTGCAGATCTTTCGCTTTTGCCTGAGCTGATTGCGGAAGACTGGGTGCGGTATCCGCAAAAGTTTGAGGAGGACCTGAGCGCGTATCTCTGGGCATCGCATCAGATCGACAGTTTTCACACGCTGGCCACGCAGTTTGTTGATACGGTGCGCAAGGCAACACCTCCGGAAGCGCCTGCCACCTCGCGCTGGGCTGTCGTCATAATTCCTCAGGAGCTGCGCAAGGATGGTTATGCTCTGTTCCGCAAGCTGCAGCCGCAGGGCGTGTTGTTCTCGAATGTGAAGGGCGCGGATGGAACTGCGGCCATTTTGCAACGGCTGACAGAGCGCGCCAAGAATACGCCAGTAGCTTACGGGCACTGGTATGTGGATGGCGGCAATCCGTCGCCCGTCGAGTCAAACGCGGTAAGTGCGTTCAGCTGGAGCGAGTCGTCAATTGTTCGTGAAGCATTGCTTAAACGGATTCAGTCAGTCATCGGCAGCGGCACATCAGGACCCGAGATGCTGCGCTCCATCATGGCGGAGTGGACACCGCGCGAAAACACTAAGGATACCCGCGATGCGGTAGTTGACCAGTTTGTGGTGAATGTCTATGGCGGGGGCTCGGGAACGCAGATATTCAGCACAACATTTGTGCAGTGGGCCGCACGCGAGTTGATGCGCCGCGCGGAGCCTGTGAGCCTTGTGGCACGCTTTGGCCCGCGGCAGCGGCAGCGCAGCATGAATGAGATGTTTGCGCATGCCGCGGCAGAGATGGATTATGCGGGCTCGCTGGTGGATGCGGACTTTGGTGCCTACTACACGTGGATCAATATGAACCGTCTTGCTGGATCGGAGAATGCGTCTTTCATTGCGTGGTCAGAAGGGCATCAGCAAGCTGTAGCCATCGGTCCGGAACTGCCTCGTGGCACACAAGCGCCCGAGCCAATCACCATCCAGAACCTTCTGGAACTTACTGTGCCGCATGGCTCACCCACTGGAACCTGATACCGTATCGAGCCGCCGAGCATAGACCAGGGCTGCGCGCCCGCGTGGATAGAAGTCTGTTTGCCGGCCTTCGCGCTGATAGCCGTGCGATTCATAGAGGTGGATGGCGGCGGCATTCGCTTCGTCTACATGAAGCCAGATCACGCGCGCTCCGGCTTGCTGTGCAGACTGTTCAAGCAGCCTCAGCAGTTCGCCCCCCACACCTGCGCGGCGTCGGGCAGGCGCCACTTCAATGGTGGGAATGTAAGCAATCGTGAGGCCAGCCTCCTCGGCCCACTCGACGATAGCGAATCCGGCTATCTGGCCGTCTTCTTCGGCAATCCATGTGGCTGTGTGTTCGCTGCGCAAAAGTTTGCGCATGGCGCCGCGGCTGAAGCGGAGCGGCGGCTCGAAGCAAGATTCTTCTACCGCATAGAGCGGCTCAAAATCTTTCGGCTTGTAGAGGCGATAATCCATGATCAGAGAAACAAAAAGCCATCCCCACAGAGAGGATGGCTTTTGTGGAGTGTAACGCCAATAAAGCTTTTCAAACCTTTGCTTCAAGATCGGAGATTACGTCAAAGAAGCGCTGATCGAGGCGACGGTTGGTGGAAATGGCTTCCTTGATGGTGATATCAGTGATGTCAGTACCGCGCAAGACTGCGATGCGTCCCCACTTGTTCTGGTGAACCATGTCGATGGCGTGCAAGCCGTAACGCTGGCCTAACAGGCGATCGTAAGCCGTGGGCACGCCGCCGCGCTGTGTGTGGCCCAGGTTGACAGAGCGCGTTTCGTATCCGGTCTTTTTCTCAATGAGTTCGGCGAGCGCTTCACCGATGCCGGAGAGACGTGCGTGACCGAACGAGTCGACCTGCTGTGAGCCGACGACCTGGCCTACCTCGGGCAGATGGCAGCCTTCAGCAACAACCACCACGCCGTAGTGCTTGCCATGGTCGTAGTTGTACTTGAGCAGCTTGCAGACGTGGTCGATGTCAATCTCACGCTCCGGCACGAGAACGACGTGCGCGCCGCCGGCAATGCCCGCAGCGCAGGCGATCCAGCCTGCGTCGCGCCCCATAACTTCAACGACCACCACACGATTGTGCGAGTCAGCGGTAGTGTGGATGCGGTCAATTGCCTCGGTGGCAATCATCACGGCAGTGTCGTAGCCGAAGGTTGCGTCAGTGCCGTTGATGTCATTGTCGATGGTCTTGGGGACGCCCACTGCGGGGACGCCGTTCTCGCTCAAATACAAGGTAACGGACTGCGTGTCGTCGCCGCCGAGTGCGATGAGCGCGTCGATATTGTTGGCCCTGAGTACCTCCTGAGCCTTTTCAATGCCGCCGGGGATCTTCTTCACATTGGTGCGGGAGGAGTGAAGGATGGTGCCACCCTTGAGCTGAATGCCGTCAGTGTTTTCGAGCGTGAGGGGAATGAAGTTGTTGTCGAGAACGCCGCGCCAGCCGTTGAGGAAGCCGATGAATTCGTCTCCGTAGTGGTTGATGCCTTTTCTCACGGCCGCGTAGATCACGGCGTTCAATCCGGGGCAGTCTCCGCCTCCGGTCAGTAAAGCAACTCGCATCGCAAAAATCTCCTCTTAAAATTCCAATGGGCCGGGACGGGATCCCGGAAAAGGTGCGGCCGGCTCGGAAGAACCAGCGCCTTTGACGCCTTAATCAGTGTACTCTGCCGTTGTAAAGAGAACGGCGTGATCCGGCTCACGTAGCTGTCAAAATTTGTGTCCTGTGTATTTTCGGGCCGACCGCCGCGCGGGAGTGATTGAATAGGAGTTATGCCCGGAAGTGGAGCACTCCTGCTGCTGGCCTTCGTCAGTCTGGTCTTTGTCGTCCTGCTGGTCCTGCTGCAACTCACGCGGCTTGGATTTCTCATTCGCGCCACGATTCCCGATCGGCCGCGGCGGCGCATGTTCATCGCCTCGGTTTCGTTCCTGATCACATTTGCCGGAGTCCGCATTCTGGTTCACCGGATCGTGAATCACGAAGGCCATTTTCAGTGGGTCGTTGTACGGGGCGTACACATCCATCATCTGGTGTGGGGGATTCTTATCCTGCTCCTGGTCGGGTATGGATGGCTACTCGATCTGGGCCGTTCGCACTCTCCTATGTCGATTTTTTTGAGCCGGCTGATGGCCGTGAGCTACGGCGTGGGCGCGGCGCTTACATTGGACGAGTTTGCGCTGTGGCTTAATCTCGAGCCGGACGCTTACTGGTCCAGCGCAGGCCGGTTGAGCATCGACGCGGTAGTATTTTTCGGTGCGGTGCTGGCTGTGGGCGCATGGGGAGCACCGTTCTTCCGCGCACTGCAAATCATGTGGACCAAGCGGGTGCTGTTCCGCAAGGGGCTGTGGAAGATCAGCTCGCCGATTCGCCGCGCGCGGTTGCTTCGTCCGCGTAGAGTTCGGCGATCGCCGCCGCGTATCGCTCCGTAATGACCCGGCGCTTGAGTTTCATCGAAGGCGTCAGTTCACCTGTCTCCTGAGTCCATTCCTCGGCGACAACCCGAAAACGCTTGAGGGTCTCAAAGTTGGCAAGGCCACTGTTGATCTCGCTTACCAGCTCGCCGTAGAGCGCAATTACGCGGCTGTCGGCTACCAGTTCGGCGCGCGATCCTGCTTCGATTCCCTGCTTTCTTGCCCAGTCTTCGAGAGCAGCGAAGTTAGGAGAGATGAGCGCAGAGATGAACTTGTGCTTGTCGCCCACGAGAGCCACCTGACCGACCATTACCGAGTTCTTGAGCTTGTTTTCAATGGGCTGCGGCGCGACGAGCTTGCCGCCGGAGGTCTTGAGCAGCTCCTTTTTGCGGTCAGTAATGTAAAGAAAACCGTCGGAGTCGATATGCGCGATGTCTCCGGTGCAAAACCAGCCTTCGGCATCGAAACACTCGGCCGAAGCCTCGGGCTTTTGCCAGTAGCCTCCAAAGACCGAAGGGCCGCGCACCAGCAGTTCACCATCATCGGCCAGTTTGAGCTCGATGTTAGGGACCTGTGGTCCTACGGAACCCATGCAGTGCTTCTTGGGGTTGTTGAGCGAGATGACGGGTGAGGTTTCGGTCAGCCCATACCCTTCCCACAGCGCAATGCCAGCAGAGGCAAACCACCGCGCAGTATCGACACCCAGCGGCGCTCCGCCTGAGATGAATACGCGCACGCGTCCTCCAAAGGCCTCACGCACTTTGCCGTATACCAGCTTTCCAGCCAGCTTCCACATGAGCGATGAGGGCTGTCGGCCACTGTAGACCTCATCGACGTGCCGCGAGCCAACTTTGATGGCCCAGCTCAGAATGCGTTTCTTGACCGGCGAGACGGACGACTTCTGCTCCACTGCCTGGCGAATTTTCTCATAGACGCGCGGAACACCCACGATCACCGTAGGCCGGACCTCTTTCATAGCTGTCGGCAGCTTGTCGAACTGCGAACAGTAGGCCACCTGCGCGCCGCAGCCATACATCACATAGTCAAGCGCACGAGCTGTGATATGCGACAGCGGAAGGAAGGAGATACAGGCGTCTGTTTTGTCAAACGAAAATGCGAGGGTGGCGCAGTTCTGGTTTGAGGCAATGTTGCCATGGGTCAGCATCACGCCCTTGGGCTCGCCAGTTGTGCCAGACGTGTAGATGAGCGAGGCCAGATCAGAGGGCTGTGTAGCACGCAGGAGCGCGTCGAAGACAGGATCCCGCTCATTTCCCTGCTCGTCGGCACCTGCCAGTAGCTCGCTCATGGCAATCGCACCCTCAGGCGCTCCGGAGTCCATCATGACGATGCGCTCGAGCTGCGTCTGGGTGCGCACGGAGTTAAGCTTGTCAAACTGCTGGCGCGTGGAGACAACGGCGATTTTGCAGCCTGCATCCCGGATGAGTTCGGCGCTCTGCTCGCCGGTGAGGGTGGGATAGATGGGCACATCGGCCGCGCCGATTGCGAGCACGGCAAAGTCGGTCACCGCCCACTCCCAGCGATTCTCGCCAATCAGAGCAATGCGGTCGCCTTTTTGCGCACCCCATGTCAAAAATACTTTCGCCAGGGTGCGAACCCGCTGATAGATCTGGTCAGACGAGAGGGGCTGCCACTGGCCAAACCTGTCCTGCCAGAGTACGGCGCGCGGATTGCCCGCGGCTGCCACACGAAGGAAAAGGTCATTGATGGTTGCAATCGGAGTGGTTGTCATGAGTTATCAAAAAGCACGCGGCACGGTGGAATCCCAGCCATTCGGCAGTGTATCAGCGCGGAGCAGGAAAACCCGCATTCGGCTTGGATCGGCGTATAGCCGGGACGGTGAATCGGATGGGGCCATCTTGAAAAATCTATGAATTTCGGGGTTCGGCGGCGCCACATTCGGCGGTAGACTGAACTCACGGCACAATCCGGCAAATTGATGCAGTTAAAAAGCCACGCTGAATCGTTGAACTATGCCCAAATTGATCCCGGCTCTGCAATCAACTGAACCAGATCCAGCCACGCTCGAAAAGCTGGCAAGGGGTGAGCGTGTCACCCTGGCTGCGGTTATTGTTCTTGTCGCGCTGAATCTAGCCGGCTGGCTTGCGGTTGCTGCAGGCATGAGTCTTCCGCTGAACTGGCATCCGATGAACGCCGAGTCAGCATGTGCTGCACTTTTCTGCGCGTTCAGCCTGCTCTTTTCCCAGCCTCACTACTCGAATACGGTTCGCCGCACCAGCCCTCTGCTGGTCATGGCAGCCGCACTTCTTTCCGCAAGTGTGGTTTGTGAATTCGTTTTCGGTATTTCGTTTGGGGTGGATTTTCCCGTATCAGCCGGTCACGGGGCTTTATCCGGAATCGCAGCCAGAATGTCGTTCCCCACGGCCTGCGGATTCGCGTTTCTCGCACTAACCCTCTTCATCATCCAGGCACGCAAACAGCCGGCGGTCTTTGTAGCGGATGCACTGATGCTTCTGCTCGTCCTTCTGGTGCTCACTCTGGTGTCGGGGCATTTCCTCGACGTGTTCCAGTTTTTTGGCCCCGCCTCGGGCGTGAATACATCGTCAGCATGCATGATTGCACTGCTGCTGCTCACCACCGTGGCCTTTCTGCGCAAGGCCGAGAACGGCGTGTATTCCATCCTTCTGGGACAGGGTATCGGAAGCAACATTGCACGCGGACTTTCGCCTGTGCTGCTGATAATCCCCTTCCTGCGCGAGGCTATACGAGCACACTTCATCGATTCGCGGCGCATGCCGCCGCATTACACCACGGCCGTTCTGGCATCGCTGGCTGTCGTGCTCTCCTGTGCATTGCTCCTGTTTCTCGCCTGGCGCATCAACCGCATGGAGATAGAGATTCATGACCTGTCGCTGCGGGATGCGTTGACCGATCTCTACAACCTGCGCGGTTTTCGCCTTCTGGCCGAGCAGGCTCTCCGCATGGCACGGCGGTCGAATCTGTGCTTCTCGGTGCTGTTCATTGATCTGGACAACCTGAAACGCACGAACGATACCCTCGGCCACCAGGCCGGCTCGGATTTTCTGGTTGAGACGGCAAGGATTCTCAAATCATCTTTCCGCGAGGCCGATGTGGTGGGGCGCATCGGCGGCGATGAGTTTGCCGTTGCCGGCCAATTTAACCGGACAGGAATCGCACTGGCCGCGCAGCGTATCGAAGAGACTGTAGCCAAGCGAAACGCAGCTAACAGCGGTGGCCCGGAGCTGAGCCTGAGCATCGGCTATGTAACGTCGGATTCCAGCAGTCACGACTCCCTCTCCGAGTTGCTCGCACAAGCTGACAAGGCGATGTACGCAGAGAAGCGGCGCAAGAAAATTCTGGTAAACTAAGTTTCGTCGGCCCCCGAATCCACCCTGCAATTTCTTGCATACTTATTCATCATGTCGTATATTTATACGAGCGCGGTTTCCGCTTCGCGGACCGCGCCTTCGATTTTTCTATGGGTAGCAGCGGAATTTTTGCAATGAAGGCACAGCGGCTGGATGCAATTCGCGATGTGGTAGCAAGCTCGCCGGTTTCAAGCCAGGACGAGCTGCGTCGCAAGCTGCGCCGGCGCGGCATACACGTGACGCAGGCTACGCTTTCGCGCGACATTCACGAGTTGCGTCTCTCAAAGGGCCCCGGTGGATATGCACTGCCTAATGGAAATGGAATCGGCACCCCTGCTGAGGATGATGGGCCTCCCTCGTTTGAGGAAATGCTTGAAAGCTTTGGCCTGCGGGCGCGGCAGGCGATGAACCAGGTTGTAGTGAGCACGGTGCTGGGCGGGGCGCAGCCTGTGGCTGCGGCGCTGGACCGCGCCGGATGGCCCGAAGTGGTGGGCACCATTGCCGGCGACGACACGGTGCTGGTGATATGCGCCGATCAACGCAGGGCAGGAGATGTGGAGAGCCGCATAAGGACGTTTCTGGAATCATGACGGACACAGTACAAACCGCAGTTATTGGAGTCACGGGATATGCCGGCGCAGAGCTGGCGCGGCTGCTGCTGCATCATCCGCGGCTGAAGGGCAAGGCGCCCGTTTTTGCAGGCCGGCTTGACGAGAAAGAGGCCGCCCGCGGCGGCACGCCACTGATTGAGATCCACCCGCAGTTGGGCGACAACAACGGCACCGGCAAGCTGCGCCTGGAAGCTTTCAGTTGGGACCTGCTGGTTGAGCGCGGTGTAGATGTGCTGTTTCTGGCTACGCCGCACGAGCAATCGCGCGAATGGGTTCCAGAGGCGCTCGAACGGGGCATCCGCGTGATTGATCTGAGCGGCGCATGGCGGCTCACAGAGGCCACAAACCGGGCCGTCTACGCCTTTGAAGACGACGGCTCGGATGTAGCTGTGGCAACGCAGGCCAAGGCTGTTTATGGAATGCCGGAGCTGCATCGCAGCGCGATTGCCGGCGCCAAGCTGATCGCGAATCCCGGCTGCTATTCGACATCGGTGATTCTGGCGCTCAAGCCCCTAG
>DASZXD010000085.1:0-31549 GCA_035546015.1 Occallatibacter sp. | reverse complement strand
CTGGCACTTGTGGTTTCAGCAGGCGCGGCGCATGCGGCTAAGTGCAAAGCGCGCGATTACGGTGCGAAAGGCGATGGCACGACGAAGGATACGGCGGCGATCCAGGCTGCAATTGACGCATGCGAGAAGAAGGGAGGCGGTACTGTACTGCTGACCGCGGGCACGTATGTGAGCGCGCCGATTGTGCTGGGGAGCAACATCACGCTTCATCTTGACAAGGGAGCGACACTGCTGGGCTCGCCCGATCACGATGACTATCCACCGAAGGTCGAGTTCAAGGTGCCGGATGCGCAACCGCTGATCAGCGCCACGAATGCGGAGAATATTGCGATCACCGGCAAGGGCACAATTGACGGCAACGGGAAGAGTTGGTGGGAGGAGTCGCGCAAGGTGCGTGACCGCGGCGTGCTGGGTAATCATCCGCGGCCTAAGCTGGTGATCTTTGATCACTGCAAGCACGTGCGTGTAGAAGGCGTAACGGTGCAGAACTCGCCGATGTGGCAACTGGTGCCGTACTACTCGGATGATGTGACGATTCGCAAAGTGCGGATTCTCGCGCCGTATCCTTCGCCCAATACGGATGCCATCGATCCGTTTTCGTCGTCGAATGTGCTGATCGATCATGTGTACTCAGACGTGGGAGACGATAACGTCGCAATCAAGTCGGGGCCGATCAACTCGCCGGGGCCAGACTCGCCGAGCACGAATATCACGATTCGCGACTGTACGTTCATGCATGGGCATGGTGTTTCAGTGGGCAGCGAACTTGCGGGTGGGGCACAGAATATTCTGGCGGAGCGGATTCACTTTGAGGGAACGGACAATGGGATCCGCGTGAAGGCCAACCGCGATCGCGGGAATGATGTGGGGAACCTGGTGTTCCGCGATCTGGAAATGAAGGACGTGAAGAACGCAATCATCATCAGCGAGTACTACCCGAAGGTGCTGCCGCCTGCAGATGCGACGGCGCAGCCCGTGGGCCGGCTCACACCGCACTTTCACGACATCACGATTCAGAATGTAACGGCAACGGGCAGCGATATGGCGGGCGCGATTGTGGGATTGCCGGAGTCGCCGGTGAAGAATGTAACGCTGACCAATGTGAAGATCAGCGCGCGAAAGGGGCTGACGATTGGCTACGCGGATGTAAAGGGAACAGGCGTGGCGGTGCAGGCTGCCGAGGGCGAAGCGATTATGAAGGGGCCTGGCGCTGAGGTGGAACTGAAGTAGCAAAGAGTCGGCTAGTTGGCAGGTCAGCAAAGTCAGCATGAATAGCCCGTGTCTCTTAAGAGACATGGGCTATTCATTTTTAGAGCCAGACATCGCTCGATGTTTTTGACTTACTGATTGACGCCGCTTGCGAGGAAGCCGCCGTCCACGACTAATATCTCGCCGGTGACGAAGGATGCTGCGTCAGACGAGAGATAGATGGCTGCGCCGACCAGTTCTTCTGTTTTGCCGAAGCGGCCCATGGGGGTGCGCATCAGCAGTTCCTGGCCACGTGGGGTGCTGTCAAGGAGCTTGGCGTTGATGTCGGTGCGGAAGACGCCGGGAGCGATGGCATTGACGGTGACGCCCTTTTTGGACCACTCGACAGCGAGCGAGCGCGTGAGTGAGGCGACGCCGGCTTTGCTGGCGGCGTAGGCAGCCACTTCAGTGAGAGCGACGAAACTGTTCAACGACGCAATGTTGACGATGCGTCCGTAGCCGCGCTCGATCATGTGTTTGCCGAAGATCTGACTGGCGCGGAGCGTGCCGGTTAGATTGGTGTTGATGATGCCGTTCCACTCTTCTTCAGAGAGGTCGAGTGTGGGCGTGCGCTTGATGATGCCAGCGCAGTTGACGAGGATGTCGACCTTTCCGAAGGCTTCAAGCGTGGCGGCGAGAAGCTTTTCAAGCGAGGCGCGGTCGTTGACGTCGGAAGGAATGCGCAGGGATTTGCGGCCTCGGGATTCGATTTCGGCTGCAACTTCATTAACCTGCTGTTCGCGGCGGCCGGTAGCAATGACATCTGCGCCTGCATCAGCAAGGCCGAGGGCCATGGCGCGGCCAATACCGGAAGTGCCTCCGGTGACGACTGCGGTTTTGCCTTCAAGGCTGAATAAATTTGTGCTCATCTGGTCTCCGTTTGAGTTGGTACTTTCCCAGGTCTCAGAAGCGAGGCCTGGGGCGCCCATGTTCTTGCTGAGTTGGCTTATAGGCTGCGACCTAAAAAGACAGGCGCAATGTGGCGGTCGTAGAGATTTTCGGTTACGTTCTTGGCGATGACGGGTTCGTTGGCTTCGAGCAAGTTGATGTAACGCGGGCCCATCTTGGCAGCTATTTTGAAGCCGACATGAAGCAACTGGCGGACACTGTCGTTGTAAGCCGGGTCACCCTCCACATGACGAAGCGCAGAGGTGTATTGCTCTGAGGTCCATTTGCTGACTTGTGCCGCTGAAGGCAATTTTGCCGGGTTAATGTCTATCACGGTTGCATAGGGCGCGCAGAGCTCTTCGAGATGCGCGAGTGCTTCTGCGTAGATTTCCTTAGCGAGTGCGAGTCCATCGCCGCCGGCTTCAGCGAGTCCGATGAGTTCTTCGAGCCATGTGGTTCCGGCGGTCTTGAGGTGCACGCCCGCGCCGGTGCGCTGCATGGTGGCGTAGATGGCGGGATAGATGGAGAATTTGTCACTGCCGGAGTGGACGCTGAGCTTAAGGTCGCCGGGCAGGCCGTACTGGCGGACTGCATAGGCGATGGCGGCAACGTCAAGCGCCATCTCGCGCTCAAACTGGGCAACGTTGCCGACGTAGTCTACGCCCTTGTTGAAGCGTCCGCTGAACTTGGGCGCGATGGTCTGCACAGGAATACCTTCGTCGGCAATGGCGGCGAGGATGATGAGCAGCTCGACTGGGCTCTGCGCGCGATCAGTCTCGTCCATGGAGACTTCAGGAATGAAGTTGCTCACGCCCTTGGCGGCCTCGACCTTGCGGTAGACTTCGCCGGCTTTTTTTACCGCTGCGAGGAACTTTTGCGCGGTAGCGGAGAGGATTTCGCGGGTGATCTCGAAGGGCTGGTCAACACCTGCGAGCTCGATGCTGCCAAGAAGCTCGGGATGGCGGCCGACGAAGGCTTCGATGTCGGCGGCATCGGCGGGTTGGCCTATGAAGTCGGCAACGTCAATGGTGAAGAAGTCGCAAGGCGCAAGGAAGCGGTCGACGGTAGCCGTGGTGATATGGTCGGCGTCGCAGTAGTACGGGAGCTTCCAGTTGAGCGCTTTCACGGCTGCGTCAGCGGCCTGGCGCGTGGAGGCTGGCTCCGAGCCGATGATGGTGTGTTCACGGTTGGACTTGTTCCAAACGGGGACGACTTCAACGCCGCTTTCGAGTGCTTTGACGCAGGCCTGGAGTTGGGCTTTGGCCTGGTGGGCGAAACGGTCGCCGGTGCCGACCGAAAATCTTCCGAGCTTCAAATTTGATGCCATATGCATTCCTGTTCTTTGTTGTTAGAGACGGCTGCGGTGAGCCCAGAGGCCCAATGCGGGATTAGCGATGAAGAAGACTTTTTCGCCATCAACATTGTTGTATCCGTTGACGAGCTTGTGCGGATCGTAGCGGTTGAGCATGGTTTGGAGGTTACCGTACGAGTAGCCGACGCCTTCGATCTCTTCCCGGGTGAGATGGCCAGGGCACCAGGTGATCTTGAAGCGGCCTTCGGACGATGCGTGGATGAGATGCGCGGCTGCGCCAAGCTCTTTGGCGAGATCTGGGTTGTCGTTGACGAATTTCAACGTGGCGGGCGTGCCATGATAGCCGTACTTGCGGATCAGCGCATCGATGCCTTTGTCTTCGCCGAACTCGTGGACGCCGGGGGCGAGGATGATGAGCTCCGCGCCGTCGGCGAGGGCCATGCGCGTGCGATATACGGCCTTGTTGCCGATCCATGTGCTGTGAAATTCGCTGGGCTCAAGGTACACGACGGCTTTGTGAATCTGCTCTTCAACGATCTCGAAGTTGACCTTGAGGCTAAGCTCGGCGGCGCGCAGGAAACACTCAGCATCATCGCCGACGTAGAGGCCGCGCACGGCAAGCCCGCCGCCTTCTTTGCGGCCGACGACGGTGTGCACGTAGACGATGGGCAGATGGTTGAGGAAGTGTTCTGCGGCGTAGTTGAAGACGCTGCGGACAGGATTCTCCGCGCGGCCCATGATGCGCTCCATGCCGTAGACCGCACCCAGATAGTGGCTGCGGTTAATACCTTCGCGCCCACCGGTGCCAACCACGATGTTCTTGGTGTAGTTGGCCATGCCGATGACTTCATGTGGTACGACCTGACCGATGGAGAGGATGAGATCGAAGCCGCCCTGCGAGACGAGCTTGTTGACTTGTGCGGGCCATGGATAGTCGAGCTTACCCTCGGAGATTTCGTGAATGAATGAGGCGGGCACTTCGCCGAGTGTTTCGATGTCGGTGCGCCAGTTGTGGACGCGGAAGAGATCGAGCGGCACACCGGCGAACATGTGCATAAGCTGATCTTCACGCATAGGCGTGTGCGTGCCGATGGCGGGCAGCACGGCCCTGAGCCTGTCGCCGTAATATTCGTAGGTATAGCGAGTGAGGGGGCCGGCCTGCGAGTGCTCACGGCTCTGATCAGGCGGAACGGCGAGAACAGTATTGCGCGGCCCAAGTCTGGCGAGAGTCTCGTGAAGCAACTGCTTGAGCTGCTCAGGTGAGATGTCGGTGTCGGGGCTGCCGACGGAGCAGTAGAGGCTCATCGGGGAATCTCCGTATCTCCCTGCAGATCAATTTGCGCCGGCGCCAGCCTGGGCGTAATCCCGTGAATAATCAGCAGCGCCAGCACGTAAGCGATGCACGCAATCACGAACAGCGGCACGTAGCTGTTGGTAATCTTCACAATGTATCCAGTTGCCAACTGGAACAAAACGCCTCCGATTGCCCCCGACATGCCTCCGATACCAATGACGCTGCCAACGGCGGCCTTGGGAAACATATCCGACGGAAGCGTGAACAGATTGGCCGACCACCCCTGATGTGCGGCGGTGGCAACGCCTACGAGGGCTACCACTGTCCAGAGGTGATGAATATAAGGTGCAGCGAAGACAGGCAGGACGCACAAAGCGCAGATCAGCATGGCAGACTTGCGCGATACGTTAGGGCTTTTACCTGCTTTCAGCAGGCTGGAAGAAATCCATCCGCCAGCAATGCTGCCGACAGTCGAAACGCTGTATACAATCACCAGCGGCAGCCGATTCGAAGACAGGCTGAGCCCGAATGTCGATTGCAGATAACGGGGTAGCCAGAAAAGATAGAACCACCAGATCGGGTCGGTGAGAAACTTGCCTATGGCGAAAGCCCAGGTTTCCTTGCGTGGGAAGACGCGGCTCCAGGGGACGGTTTCGAGCTTCTCAACCGGGTCGCTGAGAATCAGCTCCAACTCGGCTTTGGAAACGCCGGGATGCTGCTCGGGCCGGCGGTAATAGATGAGCCAGCCAATCAGCCAAACAATTCCGGTCGCGCCGGTCACAACAAACGTGCCACGCCAGTTGACGAGCACAACCAAAGCCGGCACTACCAGCGGTACGGCGATGTTGCCGATATTTGCTCCGGAATTGAAAATGCCGGTGGCTAGAGCGCGTTCGCGCTTGGGAAACCATTCAGCTACCGTTTTGATGCAGGCGGGAAAGTTAGCCGCTTCGCCCAGTCCCAACAAGAACATGGCGATGCCGAAGGTAAGTACAGAGAACGCAGCACCGGGGAGCATCGCTGCCACGCTCCACAGCCCGATTGCAATGGCGAATGCCTTGCGCGTTCCGAGCCTGTCTGTCAGTCCGCCGGCCACCACCATGCCAATGGCGTATGCGGCCTGAAAGGCAGCCAGAATATATCCGTACTTAATGCTGTTGAGTCCCGGGATGATGCTTTCGAGGGACTTTTCTAGGTACGCGATTACGCCTCGATCCACGTAGGCAATCACGGTGGCCAGAAACAGGAAGCCGCAGATCACCCAGCGCCGGCGCGACATGCGACCTGCTGAGTGATCTGCGCGGAATGAAGAATCTGTTGTCGTGTCTTGTGTCGCCATAAAAGTCCAAAGCCTGCAATACCATCCGGAGAAAAATTGAATTGGTCAACAACGAACGCTACAGCCGGTATGCCTTTTTAACCAGCCCATAGGCCAACTCGTGGGCCAGTTCAAAGGCTTCGTCTTCATGAAGGCGATGCTCGGCCACAAGACGGCCCATGAAAGCGCAGTCGATGCGGCGAGCCATGTCGTGCCGCGCCGGGATAGAGAGGAACGCACGGGTATCGTCGTTGAAGCCTACGGTGTTGTAAAAGCCTGCGGTTTCCGTGGCCTGTTCGCGGAAACGCATCATGCCCTCAGGACTATCATGGAACCACCACGGGGGGCCGAGGCGCAAGCAGGGATAATGGCCAGCCAGTGGCGCCAGCTCGCGGCTGTAGGTGGTTTCGTCGAGTGTGAAGAGGATGATGGTGAGATTCTTCGCGTTGCCATAGCGTGCGAGAAGCGGGCGAAGCGCGTCGACATAATTGGTGGCGCGCGGAATGTCAGCGCCCATGTCTTTACCGTAGCGCTCAAAGATGAACGGATTGTGATTGCGGACCGAGCCGGGGTGAATCTGCATCACTAGGCCATCTTCCGCGCTCATGCGGGCCATCTCCGTGAGCATCTGCGCGCGGAAGAGCTCTTTTTGTGCAGCATCGGCCTCGCCAGCGATGACGCGGGCGAAGAGATACTCGGCTTCAGCGGCAGAAAGGTCGGCGGTTTGTGCAGAGGGGTGGCCATGGTCGGTGGACGTACATCCCAGGGCGCGGAAGCGCGCGCGAGACTTCTGGAGTGCGTTGAGATAGCCGCTCCACGTCGATGAGTCTTCGTCGTTTAGTTCACCGAGTTTTGCGACCAGTTGCTTGAAGCCGGGAAAATCGGGATCGACGACCGAGTCGGGACGGAAGGCGGGTATGATGCGGCCTTTCCAGCCGGAGTCGCGAATGGCGGTGTGGTTTTCAAGCCCATCAAGAGGCGAGTCCGTGGTAGCCATCACCTCGATATTGAAGCGCTCGTAGAGCGCGCGTGGGAGGAACTCCGGAGTGTTGAGACGTTCCGAGATGGTGTCGTAATAAACGTCGGCGGTTTTCTCTGAGAGACGATCGTGGAGACCGAACTGCTCCTGGAAGGCGTAGTCGAGCCACATGCGGGTGGGCGTGCCGCGGAAGAGGTAGTAGTGGCTGGCAAAGATGTGCCAGACCTTGCGCGGATTCTTCACAACGGGCTGGCCGATCTCAAGATCGTCCATGGAGACGCCCTGGCTGTAAAGCATACGGAAGACATAATGATCGGGCTGCACGAAGAGCGTGGCTGGATCAGGGAAGGGACCGTTGTTGGCAAACCACGAGGCCTGAGTGTGCCCGTGAGGGCTGACGATGGGCAGATTGCGGACATGAGCGTAAAGGGCCCGCGCAACCTTGCGCGCACTGGGTTCAGCAGGAAACAACCGATCTTCGTCGATCAACATGGCATTCATCCTATTCCTTGAGTGGAGGGCCCGGAAGCGGCTCCACAATTCGAGCGTTGTTCACAAAAAGAATGCAGGGCGAATTTCTGGCTGCAAAGATCTGCGCCCGGCATAGAAGTACACTCGCACGGGTGAGCCGAAAACAGCCGGAGGGCCAGGCCCGGAACAGAGGTCAGACCAGAAGAAGTATACATCTGCGATGCGACAAGCCAATTTTTCCCGAAGTGTGGGAAGTTTCTGGACCGAAGGCGTAGTTTCAGTGATAATCTCGTTCTGCCCGCAATTTTGAAGGTTGTACAAGGGCCCAGAGCTATGGCGCGGACCAAACAAGACGAGCCGAACACCCATCGGACGATGCATGTGGTTAACCACATCCGCTCTCTGATTGAGAATGGAACGCTGCAGCCGGGCGACAAAATTCCGCCGGAGAGGGAGTTTGCGCGAACGCTGAAGATCAGCCGCGCGAGCCTGCGGACGGGTATCGGCTACCTGGCAGCGATGGGCGTAATGAAAATCCGGCATGGCGTAGGCACCTTTGTCGCCGACGGGCCTCCGGAGTTCGGTAAAGCATCGCTGAGTTTGATGGGCGCGTTGCACGGTTTCCAGTCCTGGCAAATGTTCGAAGCCCGAATTATACTCGAAAGCCACCTGGCCGCGCTTGCCGCTGAGCGGGGAAAAGAAGAACATCATGCCGCGCTGGCCGAGGAAGTGGCGGAGATGTTCGCGTCGATCAACAATCCTTCGGATTATTTGATTCACGATCTGCTCTTCCATCGGATCATTTCGCAGGCCTCGGGTAATCCTATACTGGCGGCGCTGATCGAGACCATCACCTCGGCTCTTTATGACAAGCGGCGCAAGACGGTAGAGCGGTCCACGGACCTGCGCGAGTCTGCAGAGATGCACCGGGAGATTTACCGGGCAATCCGTGCACGACGGCCAATGGAGGCGCGTAAGCTAATGGAACAGCACCTGCGGATGGCGCAGGCAGCGCAGGGCATGGAGCGGCCGACGGCGGCGGATCGCAAAGCGCAGAACGGTGCGGCGAAGGGCAAGCAGGCTAGGCTGGCAGGCGTGGCTTCGTGAAATAGGTCCGCACTCAATTTCTTCCAGAAAAATCATGTTCCGGGCTGGGTGTAAGGGACCTGCTCAACGAGGCGCCGTTCGCTGCCACGCGGGTCTTTGACCACGCGCGAGGCGGCGTCGAAGCTCATTGTCCATCGATTTTTCAGATCATACGGGAGCCATTGCGGCATGCCGGCGTTGTTAGGGTTGCCGGTACGGGCGAACTCTATCCAGGTGTCGCTCATGAGCGCAGAGAGGGTCTGCGCCTCGAGGCCGTTGCCGGTCATGCCGTCGGCGACGTCGACAGTGTTAAGTGTGAGCGGAATGTCCAGGGTATGCGGAGCACCCCATTTGCCTCCGTCGACGGGGCTGCGCCAGTCAAGTTCGTAGACCCATGTGTGCGCTGTGGCTGCGGGTTGAGCTGCGCGGCGTTCGGCTTCGATGAGCTGGCCGCGCCAGGAGCGGAACGCCGTGGTTGCTGCGAAGAAGACATCAGATGGCGAGTAGGACGGGTACATTGCGCGGTATTTCGCAACGATGTCAGTGGGATTTATGTCTCCAGTGAACTGTGAGACAACGTGAAGCTTTGCGGGAAGCTCATCCCATGTGAGCGCGAATGCGGCCGGATCACCGCCGCCGATCAAC
Source organism: Occallatibacter sp. (assembly GCA_035546015.1). GTDB lineage: Bacteria > Acidobacteriota > Terriglobia > Terriglobales > Acidobacteriaceae > Telmatobacter. The sequence goes on along the minus strand of DASZXD010000085.1, from coordinate 22,308 downwards.
AGGCGGGTCTCATCGTGAGTGTTGCCGAGCATCATGGGAATCGAGGCAGAGAGCGGTGAGGCGTCGGGATCGAAGGGATCGCGGACGAGCGTACGGCCGTCTTTGACGGGTCCATAGTAGCCGGCGGCACGCGAGGCTGCTATCAACTGTTCCATGGGTATGGTGCGTAATTCATCGATGCGGCTTACCGGCAGGTTGAGCGCGGCGAGGACGGCGCGGCTGCGTTCCGTGGCCGATTCGCGGCGGCTGGCAGTGATCTGCTGGCCGCTCATGGTAATGACGCGGTGAAAGAGCCCATGCGCGGCGGGCATGGCCATGAGCGTGGCGCATTTTGCTCCTCCTCCGGACTGGCCAAAGATGAGCACGCGGGTTGGGTCGCCGCCGAATTCTTCGATGTTGTTGCGAACCCAATCGAGCGCGAGCACGAGGTCGAGCATGCCAGTGTTGCCAGAGTCGTCGAAGCCGGGAGCAAGATCGGCGAGGTAGAGAAAGCCGAAGAGATTGAGGCGGTGATTGAGAGTGACGAAGACGACGTCTCCGCGCCGGCAGAGATTCACGCCATCGTAGAGTGCGTTGTTGGCTGAACCGCTTGAGTACGCGCCTCCGTGGATGTAGACCATGACGGGGCGCTTGCGGTGGTCGCGGAGAGCGGGCGTCCAGACATTGAGACGGAGGCAGTCCTCACCGATTGCGCCCTGTTCCGGCGGCTGGTAAAAACCACGGCGGAAGCTGGCGACACCGCGGCCAACGGGCTGCGGAGCGCGCGGACCGAATTCGAGCGCATCGTGGACGCCGGTCCACGGTGCGGGCGGGAGAGGAGCCATGAAGCGATGAAGTGAGGTGTCGGCTCCGTAGGGGATGCCCTTGAAGACGTTGATGCCGCGATCGACAAATCCGCGGACTTTACCGGTCGTTGTCGAGGCGACAGGCGCGTTCGCAATGGAAGGAGACCGGCCGAAAGCGGAGCTGCATACGGCTGTTCCTGCGCTGAGGGCAAGGTTCCGCAAAAGGATTCGGCGATTCATTGGCAGTGAGCCTCATCTGACTGGGGAATTTTCTGGGATGGACCGAATGAGTGGGAAGGCATTGCTTCAGATGGTCCGACCAGCTGTTTTGCTATGGACTATACACGATGAGCCTTAAGTAAATCGCATCACCTCTGACGGGCCAGACTAGTCGAAATTCTCTATTGACAACCGTGATCGCAAGGCAGCAGAATTGTGCCGCTTCAAATTGAGGTCAGACCACAAATCCCAAATTTTTCATAGAGCCCTGTAGCTATCAGCTTGCCTTGAGGAGAGCGGTCCCTTTGGGCCGACATTCGAGTGGAGGACATTGATGCAATCGCTTACAGCCAGACTGCGCCAGCTTGGGGGCTGCGCATGTGTATCAGCCTTGTTATTCACGCCGTGCCTGGTGAAGGCACAGATTGCTGGAACCGGTAACATCCAGGGAACGGTGGCGGATTCGTCCGGCGCAGTGATTCCCAACGCGACCGTCACACTCACCGACGAAGCCACGCACGTCAAGCGAACGACGCAGACTAGCGGAGCCGGTGTATACCTATTCCCTGGCGTTCCGGTTGGGACGTATGATCTGAGCGCCACGGCGACGGGATTCAAGAGTTACGTTCAGACCAAGATCGTGCTCGAAGTGGGCAGCAGCATCGCAGTGAACCCGGCGTTGACTGTCGGCAGCCGCGAACAGACAGTTGAGGTACAGGCCGAAGGCCTGGCGCTGCAAACCGAAGATCCAACGTTCAAGCAGACGATCGACTCGAACGAGGTGACGGAGATGCCGCTCAACGGGCGTCAGATGACGAACCTGATTACGCTTTCCGGCGGCTCAAATTCTGCGCCCGGCGGAGACTTTACGGGCAGCAAGTACTCGTACCAGACAATCTCGGTTTCGATTGCGGGCGGCGGTGGCAACACGACGCTGTGGCGGCTGGATGGCGGTGACAACCAGGACTACATGGCCAACGGTAACCTGCCCTATCCGTTCCCTGATGCGGTGAGCCAGTTCAGTGTGGAGTCGACTGCGCTTGGTGCGCAGGATGGCGGCCATGTGGGCGGCATGGTGAACGTGGTAACGCGCTCGGGAACGAACACGTTTCATGGTTCGGCTTTCGAGTTCATCCGTAACAACTACATCGACGCGACCAACTTCTTCTCTACTTCACCTGACCAACTGCACCAGAATCAGTTTGGCGGCACATTCGGCGGGCCTATCATTCGCAACAAGCTCTTCGGCTTTGCGGCTTATCAGCGTACGGTAGCCTACCAAAAGCAGGCGAGCAAACAAGCCACGGTTCCCACAGCGGACAATATGCTGGGAGATTTTTCAGCGAGCGACGGCGATCCGGCGATCCCCAGCAGCAACAATTGCGCGTCGAACAAAGCGCCGATACCTCTCGTTGATCCATTAACGGGCGCGACCCTGCAGAACAACAAGTATGTTTCAGCGCCGACATACAACGCGCAGTCGCTGAACCTGCAGAAGTACTTTCCCAAGATCGATTCTTCATACGACAAGTACAACTGCGGTTATGTGTCTTACGCCATCCCGCTGAACACGTTCGACAACCAGTTTGTAACCAGGGTCGATTACACGATCAGCTCCAAACAAAACCTGTATGGTCGCTATTTCATCGATGGCTATCAGCAGCCTGCATTCTTCTTCCCGAACAACATCTTTGTAACCACACAGTCGGGCAACATTGAACGCGTACAGTCCTTCGTTCTGGGCGATGCGTACACAATTAGTCCGAATGTGGTAAACGCGGCTCACATCACGATTCTGCGGCGCGTGGATAACCGCGGATATAACGCCAGCGATATCAATGCTGCCACACTGGGCGTGAACCTGTATCAGGCTGCGAAGGCGGGCTTGCAGATATCCGAAGGCAAGTTCACGATTGGCGGTGGCACGAACTCGCTTTCGCACTTCAATGACAACACACTTGCTGTGGGCGACGACGTGACGTGGGTGCGGGGAAAGCATCAATTGATGTTTGGCGGCGAGTGGGTGCAGAACCAACTCAACATCGGCAATATCTACGAGGGCAACGGCAACTTCGGCTTTAACGGACAATACAGTGGTAGCGGTCCTGGCGGCGGGTCGAAGATCGGAGACCAGACTCTCGATTTCCTGATGGGCACACTGAGTTCATTCGAGCAGAGCAAGCAGCAACAGAACGCGCTGCGGGGGCCGATTCCGAGCCTTTACTTCCAGGATACTTACCACGTAAGCCCGCAGATGACGATTGTTGCGGGACTTCGCTGGAACCCGAACTTCATGCCGCACGACTATTTCAATCGCGGCCTGGTGTTCAACCAGGCAGATTTTCTGTCGAATACCGCGAGCACGGTCTATCCGAACGCGCCAGCGGGGATCCTGTACTACGGAGACAAAGGCGTATCGCGGCAATTTACAAAGAACTCACCCTGGCAGTTTGCTCCTAACCTGGGTGTGTCGTTTGACCCGAGCGGTAACGGCAAGACGGTTATTCGCGCTGGTGGAGCTCTGCAGTTCGACAATCCGAACTTCTTTACAGCGCAGCGCAACCAGCAGAATCCGCCGTATGCAACGGCGATCGCCAACTCCCAAACGTCGAGTTCGGGGCCGCTGAGCTTCAGCGCGCCATGGTCGACGGGGGCAATCACTACGAGTCCGTTCCCACAGCCCGCCGTGCCTGGCCCCACTCAGACGTTCGCGCCCCAGTCCCAGTACATCTTCATGGTGCAGCAGTTCCATGCGGCGTACACGATCCAGTGGACATTGAGTGTGCAGCGCCAGTTCGGACATGGCTGGCAGGCCCAACTTGACTATATCGGTAACGCTACGCGGCACGATCCAATCGGTTTCGGTGTGAGTCCGGCAGTGTTTATTCCTGGGGAATGGGGCGCAAACGGCACGGGCTGCACCGGTATTGTCACCACAGGACCGGCGGCCGTGAAGCCGGGCGCTGCAGGGACCGATTGCTCGACCACGGGCAACCAGACATCCCGTTTCCTGTTGACAACCAAGAATCCCAATCAGGGCAATCAGTTCAAGGGCGGCGGAGGCGGTTCGGTGCTCGTGGCCGACACGTCTAATGCCAGCTACAACGGCCTGGTGGCGACCATCCAGCACCGGCTTTCGTCTACGTTCAGCCTGTTGGGGAACTGGACGTGGGCAAAGTGCCTCAACATCGACGACGCATCGGGCGATTATGCTGGCACGTCGGTGGAGAACATCAATAATCCGGGGGCTGACTACGGTCCGTGCGGTTCGGACTACCGTCACATCGAGAATGCATCGCTCGTTGCAAGGAGCAACTTCCACGGGATGAATCGGCTACTAGGGCTGGTCGTCAATAACTGGGAGTTCGCACCGCTGATGCATATTTCTTCCGGCGGCCCGGTAAACGTGACATCTGGACAGGATAATTCATTGACAGATGTGGGCAACGACCGCCCCAACCTTGTTTCTGGGGCCAATGCTTACCACGAAGCGAAGTTCCGCAGTGGAACGAGCGCTGCGGATCGCGAGTATCTGAACCCAGCGTCGTTTGCACAGGTAACGGCCCCCTGTCCGGTTGACCCAAATACTAAAAAATTGCTGCCGGGCTGCCAGTATCTGGGCACCTATGGAAATATCAGTAGAAATGCATTCCGTGGGCCCAAGGCATTCGACCTCGACGCACAGATTTCGCGTATCTTTCCCATCCGGGAGAGGTTCTCGCTCAATCTCCGCCTGGAGGCTTTTAACGCACTCAATCACCCCAATTTCGGCAATCCCGATGCGAAATTGACCGACTCCAAATTTGGCCAGGTTTCTTCGGCCAGCGCAGCCCGCGTCTTCCAAGGCGCAGTGAAGGTGAGCTTCTGAGACTGTTATTCACACATAGAAATAGAAACCTGCAAAACGGCCACTCGATATTGAGTGGCCGTTTTATTCTGGGCAATGGAGAGAACGTTTAACAGCTGAATACGTATACGAGACCACACTCTCGAAAAATAAGTCACAGGGTCTGACCATTGCATTCTTACGTAACTGCGGTCAGTCGCGATAAATGATTGACTTTAAATAGATAATTTATTGGAAAGCAGCAGGTTAGGCGCAGTCCTGAGGTGTATGTCAGATCGCTATTGACAATCGTTCATTCCATATACGACACTGGTCGGGCTCTGAAAAGTGGTCAGACCACATGAGGGTGGATGGCGGAGAGAGCGTTTTCCTCCGTACATAGTGCCCAAGAGATGGGACAGAAACACAGATTGTTGAGGAGGCAGATTATGCAAAAACAGATTGGAAAATCCGCCCGGACGTGCGGATTGTGGGGGCAGCGGAACTGGAGATGGCTGGGGCTGCTTGCGGTTGCGGTGATGATGCCGCTGGCCGCCATGGGGCAGCTGGCCGGCAAAGGCGCGATTACAGGCACAGTGACCGACAAGACCGGCGCAGTGATTCCGGATGCGGAGATTGACGCGACCAACACTGCGAACGGGATTAGAACGACAACCAGGGCTACGGGTTCGGGCAATTACAACCTCTCGAATCTGGACCCCGGCATTTACACGATCACGGTTACGTCGAAGGGCTTTCGAAAGCTGACGCAAGAGAACGTGCACGTGAACGCAATGGAGTCGGTGGCCTATGACGCCGTGCTGACGATTGGCGCAACGGATGTGCAGATCACGGTAACGGCGGAGCCGCCGCAACTCGAAACCAGCAACGCGACGCTGGGCGCCACGATGGAGCAGGAGACCTATTCGGAACTGCCTATCGAAATGAATGCCTATGGGCAGGCCGATCAGCGCCGTGCAACAGACTTTGTTTATCTGATGCCCGGCGTACAGGGTAATGAAACCAACGGCAACGCCACAACCAATACAGGCGTGATCAACGGATCGGGCAGCCGCGGCGCGGCTGCGACGGTGTACATCGATGGCCTGCCGTTTGTGCGCGCCGCCGGTAATGGTGATCCCCGCTATGTGTGGACGGCGATTTCGGTCGACGCGGTGGATCAGTTCCAGGTGCAGACCACTGGCTACTCCGCCATTTATGAAGGCCAGGGCGTGATGAACTACTCCATCAAGCATGGCGGTTCCCAACAGCACGGTTCTGTGTACGAATTCTTCCGGAATACGGCACTCGATAGCTGGGGATTCTTCAAGGCATTCGCTCCGGGCAGCACAACCACGCTGGCCAAGCCCGTCGAGCACAGCAACGAATATGGCATTAACCTGAGCGGTCCGCTCATCCCGTTTGGCGGTCTGAAGAACAAGCTCTTCTACTTCACCAACTACAACGGTTTCCGTTATGGCGCCGGCACACCTACGCCGATGCGGTTCCCGACCAACGCGGAGAGGGCAGGCGATTTCAGCAACGATTTCGATTCCAGCGGTAACCTCGTAAAAATTTACGATCCTCTTTCGCAAGCAGACTGCACTTCGCACAGCACCAACGGGCCATGCCGCTACCAGTACGGCTACAGCTACTCTGGTACCCCAGGGCCCGCGGGCGGACCTTCCTCAACTCCGACTGGCCCCGTAAATGTGATTCCATCCAGTGAGTTCTCGACCGTAGCAAAAAACCTTCAGGGGCTACCGGAAATGCCCTCGATCACCGACAATGGAACCGGGAACAACTACACTGCTGCGAATTTCCAGGGACTGATCAACTGGTCTACGACATCACGGATCGACTACGTCCTCAATTCCCGCGATACGATCTCGGTTCTGGGCGCGGTTGGCCGTCAGGCCAGTGCAGTTCCTGCCGGTCAGACAAGTTCAGGCCGCAACGTTGGACCGGTCCCATACAACTATGGGCAGTCTTATGCTCCCAAGACCAAGGTTTTCACGGTGGAAGAGACGCACGTCTTTTCGCCCAATCTGATCAACCAGTTGAAGTATGGGTATGCCTACTACTCCAGCAAGACGGTTAATCCTGCCGATTCGTCGAAATATTCCGCTCAGACGATGGGCCTGGCAGGGACACCGGCGGGACAGGCAAGGGATGTTTTCCCGATCGTAACCTTCGCCGGCACCGACGCGCCGACCAACTGGGGTGGCACGAATGAAAACACGGCCACAGCGCTGAACTATACGTTGCTGGACAACGTGCAGTGGAACACCGGCAGGCACTCGTTTACATTCGGCGGGCAGATCGCATGGCTGCTCTACAACAACCTCCAGGCCAAGGGCGGAACGACGCCCATCACCCTGGCCAACGCGGTCACAGAAACGGCCGGAATCAATGCGTCCCCCGCTGGTAAAACGGCGTATGTCGCCACGTCAGGTACCGGTCTCTCGTATGCCAGCTTCCTGGTAGGTGAAATCGACAAAGGCAGCTTTACACAGTATCTGCAGAGTGAGCTCGGCACGCGCTTCCGGTCCATTTCTCCGTACGTGCAGGACGACTGGAAGGTAAACAACAAGCTTACGTTGAACCTGGGTCTGCGTTATGACTTCTTCCCGACTCTAACGGAAGTTCACAACGCCCAGAGTTTCTTTGATCCAACGCTTGCCAACCCGGTGACGGGTATCAATGGAGCACTCGCGTTTGCGGGCTCGGGCACGGGGACGATCAACGCGGCCACTCCCATCAAGAATTACTACAAGAACTGGGGGCCTCGTCTTGGTGTGGCCTATCAGGTCGACCCTCAGACGGTCATTCGTGCCAGCTATGGTCTGATGTTTACCCACGGCGACGCTGTGGGGGGCGGTGCAACGAGTCTGGGCACGTTGGGGTTCTCGGCCGCGCCTTCCTTCTCGTCGACTCAATTGCTCTCGACGTTTCCACTTACGGGCGCGAACAACACTGTTCCCAGTTATACACCTGCTGCTGGCGTGGGTTCGGGACCTGCATACGGCACAGGGTATTACGGAACCAGCGGCACCTACTCGGGTTCACCGCAATCGGGTGCGAACTATTACGACCCGCACTATGGCGCACGAGCCCCGGAGTATATCAACTGGTCATTTGGAATTCAGCGTCAGTTGACCAATGCTTTGATATTGAATCTGACCTACGTTGGTTCTGAAGGCCACTTCCTGCAACTCGACTCATTCAACGCCCGTGGAAAGTGGTCCAACCAGCTTGATCCGAAGTATCTAGGGTTGGGTACAACACTGGGGGTTACAGGCGCCAACATTGCTACAGCTTGCACGGCAAATAATCTGCCATGCCCTGCCAACTTCAACACCAGCCAGGCGCTGAGCACGGCTCTCAAGCCGTTTCCGTTCCACTCGGTTGCTGATTCATTCGGGTACGTAGGCAACGCGAACTACAATGCGCTGCAGGTTGTGCTCAACATGCGCGCGTGGCATGGCTTGACGACGAACGTCAGCTTTGTCCAGGCACGTTCAATCGACGATGGCGGCACATTCCGTACCGGCTATCCGATTCCAGCAGGCACTATCGCCAATCACCCCACCTTGTCGTATGCCGCTGACCGCATTGAGCGGTCGGTATCCACATCGAACCAGCCACAGCACTTTGTAGCCACTGCGGTTTGGAATATGCCATTTGGCCGGTCGGTTCTCGCGGAGAGTCCGGTTGAGCGCGCCATCATGGGTGGCTTCAAGTTGTCTGGTGTGTTCCAGGCGTTCTCGGGTTCGCCGCTCGCGCTCACCGAATCGAGCAGCCAGACCAATCCCGCGGAAAGCAACCATGTGCCGATCATGAATCCAAACTTTACAGGGCAGGTGCGCGTGAACGGAAAGTGGGGGCACGGCACCAGCGGCGACCCGCGTTACTCCGCCAAGCCCTCATATATTGCACCGAGTACCGGTACATCAGTTGCGACGGCGCAAGGTCCTTTCATGAATCCAGTGACCGGTGTACTGAGCTCGTATGCATATCTGTTCGGCGATTCGCCGCGTACGGCTCCTTATAACCTCTACGGTCCAGGCAACTACAACCTGGATCTGTCATTGGCGCGTAGCTTCCCTCTGCACATCACCGAGGCAACCAAGCTGAACTTCCGCGCCGAGTGGTACAACGTGACCAATCACACCCTGTTCGCCCTTGCCAGCACGGCAGTGGGAAATGGCAGCTTCGGACAGGTAACGAATAGCGGAATCGCCAATCGTAAATCTGCACAGTTCTCGGCACGCATCGAGTTCTGAACAGGCTGCGTTGCAAACAATATAAAGAGGCTGCCGCTGCATTCGGCAGCCTCTTTTCTTTGCTGGCGGGCAAGCAGAGTGCGTCTGTTCTGCAGACTGTAATGAGAATATTTCCGAGGAGTCTCTTTCATGTTGGCGAGAAATTGGTCAATGGTCACGATAGCCGCTGTTGCGGTAATAGGACTAGCTGCGCATGCCGCGGCACAGAGCCAGGCGGCCTCTGCAGCGGCGGCTGCGGAGACTACGCCAACCGATCCGACGTTGCCGCATGGGCAGATTGAGTATCTTTGGCCGGAGGGTGCGCCAGGTGCGGTGGGCTCAACGGATGCGGACAAACCGCGGCTGGAGATCTTTTCTGGCTACGGACCGGGACCGCATACGGCGGTGATCGTATGTCCCGGCGGTGGGTATACGCACCTGGCTTATGAGAAAGAGGGAACGCGTATTGCGGAGTGGCTCAACCTCCGTGGCATCACGGCGTTTGTACTTACTTACAGGCTTGCGCCACGGTATCACTATCCCGCGCCAATCCTGGATGGCTATCGAGCGGTGCGCTGGGTGCGCAGCCATGCGGCAGAGTACAAGATCGATCCGGACCGGATCGGCATGTGGGGTTTTTCTGCCGGCGGGCATCTGGTGGGCATTGTGGGGACGCACTTCGATGATGGGAATCCGCAGGCGAGTGATCCGATTGAACGCGTGAGCGACCGGCCGGATTTTGTGATCAGCTCGTATGGCGGCCTTTCGCTCCAGGAGGGCATTGCCAAACCGCACGCGATGGGCGCGCTGCTGGGAGACGATCCATCGGCACAATTGGTAGATGATATGTCGCCGGACAAGCACGTGACGGCAAAGACACCACCATATTTTCTGTATGTGACGACTACGGATCAATCGGTGCCGGTGTTGAGCAGTGTGTCGTTCTATACAGCGTTGGTACGCGCAGGAGTTCCGGCGGAGATGCACATCTTTCAGTCAGGGCCGCATGGAACGGGGCTGGCGCAGAATTACCCTGCACTTTCGGCATGGCCGGATCTTCTCGAAAACTGGCTGCGGCTGAATGGATGGATTGCGCAGAAGACGGGAAAGTGAGTGCGACTCGTGATGCGGGACAGAGGTGTGATAGAGCACGTTGTTCGAGGCGCGCGCGAGTGCGTATAGTTGGTTCGGTGCTGGAACAAAATAAGCCATGGGCAGCTGACGATGAGCCCGTAAAGTTCGGAGTTCCGATGAAGATTATTCGTATTCTTGCTGTTGCGCTGGCAATGAGCGGAGCAGTTGCGGTTTTTGCCGATGAGTTGCCATGGTCAGAGCGGGCGGCGAATGCCGCAATGACGCGCTGGCCCGATGGTCGCACGGTGCCGGCCGGCCAGCGGTGGGCCTGGAACTATGAAGTGGGCACGCTGCTGGAAGGTATGGATGCGGTGTGGCTGAACACAGTTGATCCGCGCTACTTCAACTACATCAAGGATTCAGTGGATCAGCTTGTGGGGCCGGATGGGTCGATTCCAACGCTGAAGCCGGAAGAGCACCAGCTCGACAATATACTGCTGGGCCGGCAGCTTCTGTTGCTCTATGGCGTGACGCAGAACAAGCGCTACCTGACAGCGGCGACGTTTCTTTATGAGCAGCTGCAGCAGCAACCGCGCAACACGGAAGGCGGTTTCTGGCACAAGCAGCGGTATCCGAACCAGATGTGGCTCGATGGCCTTTACATGGCAGAGCCGTTCTATGCCGAGTACTCGAAGATCTCGCATCATGAAGAAAACTTTGCAGACATTACGAAGCAATTTGTGCTGATGGAGCAGCACGCGCGTGACGCGAAGACCGGTCTGCTGTATCACGGATGGGATGCGTCAAAAGAGCAGCGCTGGGCCAACAAGCAGACAGGCGATTCACCGGAGTTCTGGGGACGCGCCATGGGCTGGTACATGATGGCACTGGTGGATACGTTGGAATTTTATCCGGAGAACGATCCGGGGCGTGCGGAGTTGATTACAATTTTGCAGCGTGGGGCCGCGGCACTGGCGCGATATCAGGACAAATCGACTGGGCTGTGGTGGCAGGTGATGGATAAAGGCGGCGCACAGGGGAATTACTTCGAGTCATCTGCGTCATGCATGTTTGTCTATGCGCTGGCCAAGGGCGCGCGGCGCGGCTATCTGCCCGCGCGTTTTAGCGTGAATGCCGAGCGCGGGTACCAGGGCATCCTGTCGCACTTTGTCAAAACAGGGCCGGGCGACGATGTTTCGCTTACGGATACGGTGAAAGTCGGCGGACTGGGCGGCGATCCGTATCGCGACGGAAGCTATGCCTACTACATTGGCGAAAAGCGCGTGACGAACGACCAGAAAGGCGTAGGCGCATTTCTGCTTGCAGCCGCGGAGATGGAGAATGCGCAAAACGCTAAGATTGGCCGTGGCGATGTGGTGACGGTAGATGGATGGTTCAACTCGCAGCAGCGCGTGGATGCGTTTGGTAAGGAAGTGTACTTCCACTACAAGTGGGGGACGCAGGATATGCCGGGCTACTCGCTTTTCGGGCACATCTTCCGCAACTATGGTGCGGAGACGAAGGAACTGGATGCGGAGCCGACTGCGGAGAATCTGCGCGGTACGCAGGTATTTGTAATCGCATCGCCGGACAATGTGGACAAGAATCCGCATCCACACTACGCAACAGCCGAGGATGGCGAGCAGATTGCCGAATGGGTGAAGGCTGGCGGGGTGCTGGTGATTCTGGAGAATGACACGTCGTTTGCCGATCTGGAACACTTCAATGCGGTGTCAGACAAGTTCGGTATTCATTTCAACAGCGTGTTGCGCAAACATGTAATCGGCACGCAGTGGGGGATGGGCAAAATTGTTGTGGATGGCAACGGGCCGATCTTCCGTCATCCGCATACGTTGTATATGAAGGATGTTTGCACCATCTCAGTGAGCGGGCCTGCGAAGGCGGCGCTGACCGAGAACGGCGACATCTTTATGGCTACGGCGAAGTACGGTAAGGGAACGGTGTACGCGGTGGTGGATCCGTGGCTCTATAACGAGTACACCGATGGGCGCAAGCTGCCGGCTGAGTATGACAATTATGCAGCGGGCGAAGAACTGGTGCGCTGGATTCTGCAACAGGTGCCCAGGTAGGTTAAGCAAGCGAGGCGGTCCATAGGAGATTGCCTCATTTTTTGTATGTAAAAGTGGTCGGACCACCGGAGTGGCCGGCATTTTGACTCGCTCCGAATGGAGATTGCGATGTTTTTACAGAGATTGTCGTTGATGCTTGCGGCTCTGCCAGCTGTTCTTGTTTTGACTGCGCATGCGCAGGATACCCGGCAGGTGAACGAGCCATCGATTCCGGCGGCGTGCGCCACGCTCGATGCGGCGGTTGCGGCGAAGCATGGAGTGATTGCGGATACCGATGAACGCAGGCTTGACACGGCGCGGATTCAGGTTGCAATGGATGGCTGCAAGGACGGCGCGGTGGTGCTGCGTGCGAAGGGGAAGAAAAACGTATTTCTGACCGGGCCGTTGGTGCTGCGCTCCAATGTGACGCTGGTGATCGATAAAGACACGGCGCTGGTGGCGTCGCGCGATCCGCGGCTTTACGACCTGGCACCGGGAAGCTGCGGCATTGTGGCCGAGCGTGGGCATGGGTGCAAGCCGCTGATCAGTGGGGATGGCGCGAAGAACGCGGGCATCATGGGCGAGGGCTCCATCGATGCGCGCGGCGGCGCAAATCTACTTGGGCAGGACGTGACGTGGTGGGACCTAGCGCATGAGGCGAAGGTCAAGGATCTCTCGCAGAGTGTACCCGCAATGATTGCATTACGCCACGTCGACAACTTCACGATGTATAAGATCACGCTGCGCAATTCGCCGGGTTTCCACGTATCGGTGAATCAGACGGACGGGTTTACGGCGTGGGGCGTGAAGATTATGACGCCCAAGACCGCGCGCAATACGGATGGCATCGATCCTGGCTCCTCGCGCAACATCACTATTGCCTACAGCTATATTCATACAGGCGACGACGATGTTTGTCTCAAGCCGAGCGCAGCCGGTCCCGTGTCAAACATGTCTGTGCTGCACAACCACTTCTATTCCGGCCATGGCATGTCGATTGGCAGCGGCACCTACGGCGGCGTCGATCATCTGCTGGTTGACGACCTGACGATCGACGGGGCCGATAACGGCCTCCGCATCAAATCCGACCCAAGCCGCGGTGGTCTTGTCCATCAAGTTGTCTATCGCAACGTGTGCATCCGTAACGTGCCAAATCCGCTGGTCTTCACGCCCCATTACACCACGTTCACTGGAGACCGGCTACCCATCTACAAAGACATCACGCTGGAAAACGTGCATGTGCTCACTCCGGGTGCGTACACCTTCTATGGGCTCGATGCTGAGCACAAACTCGAAATCAAGCTCGACAATGTGTTTGCAGACGACCAGAAGGATTCGCTCTTTTATGATCAGGATGCTTCGATAACGCTGGGCCCGAAGCGCGGCGATCTTGCTCCGAAGGGCGAGAATGTGATGATCGATGAGATGCCCGGTACCGTGACCGGCGAGCCGCTTGACTGTAGTGCACGCTTCGTTCCGTTCCCCAAAGATAAGACGGCTCCTGAGATGGCGGGAAGGGTCCCTCCCGAGGACAAGACATATTATGTTGCTGCGGACGGGACTGGCGACTACTACTCCGTTCAGCGCGCGTTGGATATGGCGCCGAAAACCGGCGGGGCGGTGATCTCGGTTTCGCCGGGTATCTATCGTGAAGTGATTACGGTGGATAAGCCGAACATCACGATTCGCAGCGCCAACCCTGACGCAAGTAAAACGGTAATCGTGAACGATCGCAGTGCGGGCCAGAACGGAGGCACACTGCACTCGGCTACTGTGAATGTGCGCGGCGATAACTTTTTTGCCGAGAACATCACCTTCCAGAACGATTACAACCGCACGCATGAGCAGATGCCGCAGGGTTCGCAGGCACTGGCACTGCTGGTGACGGGTGACCGCGCGGTGTTTCACAACGTGCGCATGCTGGGCAACCAGGATACGGTTTATACGGGGAGCAAGGCGTGCTCTACGAATACACTGGGATGCCAGTTGGCGCGGCAGTATTTTTCCGACTGCTATATCGAGGGTAATGTGGACTTCATCTTCGGCGATGGAAAGACAGTGTTCGATCACTGCATGATTCACTCGACGCCGCACGAGGGCGGATACATTACGGCGCAGTCGAAGCATTATCCAGAGGAGGATTCGGGTTATGTCTTCAATTACTGCACCCTGACCGCCGATCCGGATGTAAAGGGATTCGTGTACCTGGGGCGGCCGTGGCGTGATTATGCAACAGTGATCTTTCTACATACGGAGATGGGTGACAAGATTGCGCCTGCGGGATGGAGCGAATGGCATGCGGAGGTCTCGCGCAGGCTGGATACGGCGTACTATGCGGAGTTCGATTCTACGGGGCCGGGTGCGCACCGCGACGAGCGTGACAAGCATACGCATTTTCTGACTCCGGAGGAAGCAAAGCAGTACGAGCCGAAAACATTTCTACGCGGGCCGGACAACTGGGATCCAACGATGCTGCCGAAGCCGCCAGAGTAATGATTGGGCAGCGATTGAGAAGGGCCTGAAAAGGATTTGATCGATGGATAGAAGAAATTTTCTCGCCGGGTGTGCTGTTACCGGAGCGGCTGCGAGTCTGCATGGGCTGCAGGCTGCGAAAAGTGAGAAAGATTTTGCGCCTGATGGTGCGCCTGGCTGCCTGATTGTGCCGGATGAAGGGTGGAATCTATGGATCGATGAGAAGGCGCAATGGGAAGACGATGCGATCTTTCTGCCGGGTGATGTTGATCTGGCCAAGCTGCCAGTGAATGCGCCTACTGATGGATGGCCGAGCTTATATGCGCGTAAGAGCGGTGACGGTTTTGCTGTTGTGACGCTTCCGGCAACGGTAGAGCAATATTTCTGGGGCAAGTTTGGTTCGCGCGCATATACGCCGGATGAGTATCGTTGGGCGGCGACCGATCCCGATGTGAAAAACGGCGCGTATCGTGGAGTTTCGTGGTGGTGGCGGGATGTAGCGATTCCGGCAGCGATGAAAGGCAAGCGGATTTTTCTGAAAGTTCGCGGTGCGCGGATGCGCGCTGAGGTGTACCTGAACGAAAAGCTCGTTGGCTATTCGATCATGGAGGAGCTGCCGTTTGAGTGCGAGCTGACGGATGCAGCTGTATGGGGTGGAAGAAATCGACTGGCGATTCGAATTACGAATCCGGGCGGACGATATGACTGGGTGGATGGCGGCGTGCTGCGCTGGGGCGCGGTCAATATCTATCGCTCGCATGGATTTGGCGGCATTGATCGCGAATTGACAATTCATGTGACGCCGCTTGAGGCGCGCATTGCGGATTGCTGGGTGCTGAATACGCCAGAGCCGCGCACGGTACGTGCGTTTGCGAAGGTGGAAGGTGCGACAACCGGAGCGGTGCAGTTTGAAGTCATGGAGCCAGCAACGCAGCGCGTGCTTGCGGGAGCAACCGGTTCGGTGAATCCGAGTTCGCGCACGGCGTACGCGAGTTTGAAGTGCGATGATGCACGGTTGTGGGACCTCGACACGCCGGAGCTTTACCGGATGCGCGTGACGCTACCCGCTGCGAATGGCGAAAAGGATGTGCGCACGGTTACGTTCGGCTTTCGGTGGTTTGGGCCGGAGGGGCTGGGGAAGAATGCGGTGTTTCGGCTGAACGGGCGGCGCATCAAGTTGTTCTCGTCGATCTCGTGGGGCTTTTGGGGCATGAACGGATTGTGGCCCACTCCTGAACAGGCAGAACGCGAGGTGCGGCAGGCAAAGAAGTTGGGGCTGAATTGTCTGAACTTTCATCGCAACGTGGGCAAGCACGATGTGTTGCGCGAGCATGATCGGCTTGGGTTGCTGCGTTATATGGAGCCGGGCGGCGGGAAGTTGTCGATTGGCAGATTGCCGTCTGGTGTAGCCACGAATGCCGCAGGCACTGTGATGCAGAGCGCAACAAGCGAAGCGGATAAGTTCTCGCAACGGTTCATGCTGGAGAAGTGCAAGGCGATGGTGCGTGCGTTTCGCAGCCAGCCGTCGCTGATCCAGTACACGCTGCAGAACGAGATCGGCGCTAACCTGGATAATCCCGAGACATTCACGGCGATCAATGCGATGCATGAGGAAGATCCGTCGCGCTCTGCAGTGCTGAATGACGGATTCAGCCCACCGCCGCGCAGTGCGGCGCAGGCATGGTATGCGCCGTATGACGATGCGATTCACCGGAGCGACAAAGAAGAGTGGGCCGGATGGTGGAACAATCACCAGGGTGCGGGTGACCAGTGGTACGACGAGTTCTACAAGGATCCCAATCATTTCACCTACCGCCAGCCGCTTGCGACGTCGCTCGTTGAGTTTGGCGAGATGGAAGGATGCGCGGTTGCTGACAATCACGCGACGATGGTGCACCAGATCGAGAGCCGCGCGTTTGGCGGCAATGGAACAAGCTATGATCTCGATGGGCACAAGGCGATTCTTGCGGCGTACAACAAATTTCTCGACCGCTGGGGATTTCGAGGCGCGTTCAGAACGGCGGACGATCTGTTCAACGCGATGGGCGGCAAGTGCTACGAGAGCTGGCAGCAGTACATGGAGAACGTGCGCATCTGCGATGCGGTGGACTTTGCCGTGATCAGCGGATGGGAGTCGACGCTGATTGAGAACCACTCGGGAATCGTTGACAGTCTGCGTAACCTCAAGGGCGATCCGGAGCTGATTGCATCAAGCCTGCGGCCGGTGAGGCCGGTGGCGAAGCAGCGCAGACTTTGCTGGGCGGTGGGCGAGAGCGCGGTATTCGATCTGTATCTGTTGAACAGCTCGGGCAAAGCGGCTGCGGGCAAGCTGCATTTTTCGATGACCGATCCGGCGGGACATGAGACGAAGCTGGGTGAGTGGGATGTGCAGAGCCTCATCGACGAACAGTTCAGCTACACGATACAGGCAGGTGTGATCACGCCACCGCTTGCACGCGAAGGGATTTACAAGTTCAGATTTGCGCTGGATTCGATGCCGTCGGCTGATTTTGTGCGCGAGATATGGGTGGCGCAGGCGAAGCCGAAGTTTGCGCGGGTGGTTTCTGTTGGCGTGAGCACGATTCTTACCTCGGTGCGCAAGCAGCTAGGAGCGTTGCCCGGCGTGACGGTGAGCGATTTTGCTCCGGGTGCAAAATACGACCTGATTGTTACGAGCGGCGTGGTGAAGGGGCCGAAGCTGGACAGCGATCATGTGGATGAGACGGGGACGGGAGACGTTCCGCCGGCAAACGAGCATGAGGGAGAGACGCCGGGGCAGGTTCCAGACGATGTGATGGCTGCGGTGAAGTCAGGGACACCGCTGCTGGCTGCTGTGCCGTACGATTCGCTGGCTGATGGCGTGGCTGCGCAGTTGGCGGCTTCGGGCGCGTTTACGTATCACGGGATGGTGGGCGGGCTGCGCGCGCCGTGGATGGGAAACTGGTTGTTGGTGCGCGAACATGCGACGTTTGCCGGGATGCCGGCGAATCGCGTGATGGGCATTCACTACCAGGCGCGCGGCAAGCAGAGCAATGGGCTCAGGATCGAGCGGGCCGCGAGTGGGCATGAACCCGAAGTTGTGCTGGCGTATGGACGCGATCATGATCTGAACATTGGCGCGGCGAGTTTTGTGTGCCATGTGGGCGAGACGAAGGTGCTGGTGCATCGAGCGCCTGCATTCAGCGAGCCGTTGCAGCAGCGGTGGCTGGCAAACACGATTACGTATCTGACAGGCGTGGCGTGCACGGCGTGAAAAGCTGTCGAGATGCGCCGGGTAAAATGAAGGCGGAACGGTTAATGATCCGCGGCTAAATGCGCGGGCGGGAGGAATGATGAAGACGGTATTGATGGCTGATCCGGTGCGGTATCCGCGAATGACAACGGATGAGCTTCGTGAGACTTTTCTGCTGGGTGCGTTGTATGAGCCGGGCAAGATTCATTTGAATTATGTGGACCTGGACCGCTCGGTGGTGGGCTTTGCCGCGCCTCTGGATGCGACGATTGCGCTGCCGACGGACGCCGATCTGCGCGCGAGCTATTTTACCGAGCGCCGCGAACTGGGTGTGCTTAACATTGGCGGCACGGGCACGGTTACTGTGGATGGGAAGAGCTACACGCTCGAGAATGTCGATTGCCTGTACATCGGGCGCGGCAACAAAGAAGTGAACTTTGCTTCGAACGACAAGAGCGCTCCGGCGGTCTATTACCTACTGAGCTATCCGGCACATGCAGAGTATCCGGTGGCGCTGGTGAAGAAGGAAGAGGCGAGTCCGATGGAACTGGGCAGTGTGGAGACGTGTAACAAACGTACCATCTGCAAGTACATTCATCTGCAAGGCGCGCGAAGCTGCCAGCTAGTGATGGGCGTGACGCATCTCGCGCCGGGCAGCAACTGGAATACGATGCCTCCGCATACACACATGCGTCGCTCAGAGGTTTACATGTACTTCAACGTCGCACAGGATGCGCGTGTGATGCACTTCATGGGGCCTCCGACAGAGACGCGGCACCTGGTGATGACGGACAAGGATGTCGTTGTCTCGCCGGGGTGGTCGATTCATGCAGGCGTGGGCACCCGAGCGTACAGCTTCTGCTGGGGCATGGGCGGCGAGAACCAGGATTACGCGGATATGGATCCGGCGCCGGTGGATACGTTGAGGTGATGCAGGGACCAGGAGCTAGGGACTAGAAAAACGCTCTGTGGAGATTGTGGTTTCCCACCCTAACCGCAAAGTACGCGGTTAGGGTGGGGCACTCAGGTATTGTGCTTAGGATTGGTCGCCGCCTTTTAGTTTGGGGAGGTCGGATTCGGCACCCTGGCTCAGTAAGCCCGCGTTGGCGTAGATGCTGAGCTTGTCGCGCGTGTCGGTGATGTCGAGGTTGCGCATGGTGAGCTGGCCGATGCGGTCGCGGGGCGAGAAGGCGGAGTCGGTCTTCTCCATAGAGAGGCGCTCAGGCTTGAAGGTGAGGTTGGGCGACTCGGTGTTGAGGATGGTGTAGTCGTTGCCGCGACGGAGCTCGAGCGTGACTTCACCGGTGACGACTTTGGATACCCAGCGCGCGCAGTCGCGGAGCATGATGGACTGCGAGTCGAACCAGCGGCCCTGGTAGAGCAGGCGACCCAGCTTACGGCCGTTTTCGCGGTACTGCTCGATAGTGTCCTCGTTGTGGATGCCGGTGACGAGACGCTCATAGGCGATGAAGAGCAGGGCCATGCCGGGAGCCTCGTAGATGCCGCGGCTCTTGGCTTCAATGATGCGGTTCTCAATCTGATCGCTCATGCCGAGGCCATGGCGTCCGCCGATGCGGTTGGCTTCAAGCATCAGCTCGACGGAGTCGGGGAACTCGACGCCGTTGAGCGCGACGGGCCAACCTTCGACGAATTTGACGACGATCTGCTCGGGCTTGATGGCGACGTCATCGCGCCAGAAGGGCACGCCCATGATGGGCGCGACAATCTTCATGCTGGTGCTGAGGTGTTCGAGGTCCTTGGCTTCGTGCGTGCCGCCGAGGATGTTCGAGTCTGTCGAGTAGGCTTTTTCCGCCGACATTTTGTATGCGAAGCCGGACTTCTGCATGAAGGCGGACATTTCGGCGCGTCCGCCGAGCTCGTCAATGAATGCGGCGTCGAGCCAGGGCTTGTAGATCTTGAGGTCGGGGTTGACGAGGAGGCCGTAGCGGTAGAAGCGCTCGATGTCATTGCCCTTAAAGGTGCTGCCGTCGCCCCAGATCATCACGCCGTCTTCTTTCATGGCGCTGACGAGCATGGTTCCGGTGACGGCGCGGCCGATGGGCGTGGTGTTGAAGTAAGGCACTCCGGCAGTGGTGACATGGAATGCGCCGCTCTGCAGCGCGGCGATGCCTTCGCGGACGAGCTGCGCTCGGCAGTCGATGAGGCGGGCTTTTTCTGCGCCGTATTCGAGCGCGGCGCGTGGAATGGCCTCGTAGTCGGACTCGTCGGGCTGGCCGAGGTTGGCCGTGTAGGCGTAGGGCTTGGCGCCCTTCAGCTTCATCCAGTGAATGGCTGCGCTGGTATCAAGGCCGCCGGAGAAGGCGATTCCAACGCGCTCGCCGACCGGAAGATTTTCAAGGATTGTGGACATTCTTCAGTTGCTCCGAACTTTGTGCGACAGATTTTTTTAGAAACAGGTGTCTTACTTATTTTACGGGTCGGAGCAGCACGGCGCGGGATCGGATGTGAAGGGATTGTGAAGCCAACGAGCGAACCAGTTCTAGGGTTGTTCCACCGCTTGTTTGGAAGCACGACTGGTCAGCTTCTTGAGAACGAATTCGCGGATAAGATTTGAAGCGGCATCGGCACCGGTATCGGCAAGCCCATTCAGGAAGACGAGAGAGGCGCCGCGATCGGCCGACGGATAATAGAGATTCGACAGGGCCGAGGCGGAGAAGTTGCCGAGCACATTGGAATAATTTGGTTCCCAATGTCCACTATCACTGCGCGTCATTACAGCTGCGGAGATGGCGTAGAGCGCGCGCGAACCTGTACTGCCCCGGCCCTTGTAGAAGTAGCGAGGGTCCTGGTGGAAGATTGCGGGATACACCGCACGGCTGAGCAAATCTGCTGAAACATGGTTGGCCATTGCAGCGCCATAGCGCTTGCCATATCCAGTGATTCCGCCACCGAATTGTGGGAACGCGTTCACATACTGCTCGGCACCGGCCACGCCTGCAACCGCTAGAAGAGACACCGGGTCGAAGACGGAGCGGAATCCCAGCTGGAATTTCTGCTTTGCCTGCATGGGTGGCGCGTTCCAATCGTAGCTGCTGTAGAAATTCGGAATGACCCCGAACACACGTTGATGTACCGCAATCTGCACTTGTTCTTCTGAGAGTTGTTTCTCATTGCCAACCACTGTGACGCTGGTGGTTCCTCCAGAGAAGGCAATCGTGACTGGTGACATCAGATGGAAATCTCCGGCATGGAGCAGAATTGGCGGAGATTTGAAAGTTGTCATGCCGGGCGCGGTGACTGTGATGCTGTACGTGGCCGGCGGCAATGCCGCAAATGCGAACTGGCCATTCGAGCCTGACACATGAGTGAGCGTCTGGAAGCCTGGCGGTCCTGCGAGGCTTACCGATGCACCTTCTACGACGGCTCCGTCATTATCCAGAACAGTTCCGATGATGTGGGCGCCAGACGAGGAAGGCTGCAATGGGGCGGCGGAATCAGCAGACGCCAGGGTGTTGAGAGGAGAAGCGGAAACTGCTTGTGCACAGATGGCTGGTTGCGCAAGGCTGAACAGACCCAACAAGAGTGGCGAAGCCCGGAAGAAAATTCGTTGCACTTGCTGACGATTTAGCAATGCTCCAACCTCGTTGGATAGACGGGGCCGAGCGCTAAGCGTAATGATGCAAGGGGCATGACGTTTTTGTCATATTTACGCGGACGATGATGTGACTCCTGTTAACGCTGCGATGGAAGTCATGTGCAACGGGCGAAAGAAGTGGAATTGAAAACATGCGCGCCTCACGTTCTGTATTGCTGCCTGCGATGGCAACGTTGTGCCGCCCTGACGGGCCGTCGATCATCTTGATGCAGTAAAGTCAATGCCGGACTGGCCGCGGTTGGCCGTGTATGAAAATCCTGCGAACCTTGAAGGGCGCGAGATTCTATTTCAGGGTTTTGTAAGGGAATTGACGAGTTTTGCAAGCCGCGTTGTTGACTGATTCGTTAAGAGACGAATGTGTTGTTCATTACTGCGCGATTTGTTTTGTGCAAGTTATGGCGACTGGCTGATGGCGATGTTGCGTGAGTGCTCTGAATGTGAGGGGGAGGGGGTGGGGTGTGTGGCATTTTCTCGCTCCATTTCGCGTCTGGCGATGGTCTTTGCTATCGCTATTGTGCGCGGTACTGGAGTAATTTTCTGCAAAGGAATGAGCTTTGATACATGTCGCTGAATGTTTTGTGTGACATTGCTGGAAATGGATTTCGTGCTTTCCCAGATCTCTAAGGAGACCTGGGGCACCCGGCGTGTGTGAAAGTCCTGCGGTTCAAAACGGGGTGGAATGGGGCGATTTTGCTGCCGGGTTTTGTCAGAGTACCTACGAGTTTTATTGGCTGTGGTGTTTACTGGTTC
>DASZXD010000084.1:0-7007 GCA_035546015.1 Occallatibacter sp. | reverse complement strand
ATGCACGCTGCTCACAATAGGCGACACACCCCATGCTCGCGCAAGTTGAGCGGCCATGACCCAGTGCGCGGCCTCAGAGGGATGAATACGGTCGGGAATGAGTAGTGCTGCAAGCGAAGGGTTCCTCTTCATGCCTGCGCTGGTGAGATCGGTGATGGATGTGAAGAAGTCGCTGAAGCTGAGGTGCGAGGATGCAGCCAGCTCTTTGACGAATGCAGCATGGCGAGCGATGACTTCATCATAATGTGGAAACTCGGTTCCGTGCGTAAGCTCATCGTAGGGAGTGGGTGAGATGAGTGTCATTCTGGCTGCGGGCAGTGTGGTCTGAATTGACTTCAGCAGCCCGCGATAGCCGTTTTCGTAGATGTCGAGATACTTCTGGTCAAACGGCATGTAGTAACCGTCATTCATGCCGAGCATGATGGTGACAACGGTTGGCTGGCAAGGGAAGAGATCGCGCTTGAGTCGTGTGGCTGTGTCGCCGGTGTAGCCGCCATTGACGGTATCTCCGGGAACGCCGGCGTTGTAGAAGGATATGTGCAGGCGTGGATAGCGTGTGAGAAAGATGTCCTCGACAAAGCGCGTGTAGAGCCGCTGCGCCGTAATGCTGTCCCCATAGAAAGCGACGCGGTCGCCATCGTGAAGAGCAGGTTGCTGTGCGGGAGCAAAGGATGCCGCTGCCAGCAGCAGTATGAACAAAAGGTTTGAGCGGAGATGCTTCATCAACAAAAGTGCTCCTTTGCTTGCACGCAGCGATCAATACTCGACCAGATAGACTGTGCTTTTGAGAGTGATAGGATCTTTTTCCGAAGCGTGGAACCGGATGATGAGCGGAACGCCCGGTGTGAGATCGCTTGCGTCTATCTCGCCGAGAGCCCAGCTCATGCCGCTCCACACAATCTTGTCGTAGTCGAGCTTGATGGGAATATCGCGGCCGTCTTGTGTCGCAGAGAGTGCAAAGACCTTTGCCATATTCGCGCCGTTTGGCGGGCCGCCGGCCCAGGTGCGGCGAAGATGTCCATCAGGCGTCATCTCCTGAAGAATCACGCGTAGCACTCCATGCGTTGGCGGATCGACAGAGGCTTCAGCCGATCCAGGGCCCGTCGCGTGGAAATCGATGGGCAAGGGCTCGATAGTGCGTGGAATTACCACATCGTCCTGCACGCCGAAGTCATATTTGGGTGAAGCATAAGCGCCATAGCCGACCATGGCCATCTGGCCGGGACCAAGAGTGATTTGGTTGCCGCGAAGTCTTGGCTGGAAACCCGCATCGCGAAACTGGATGCGGCCTATGCCAAGTGGTGATTGCTTGGGCGCAAGCATGGGCAGCTTGACGGTTGCAATGGACTGCGCCGGATTCATCACGACGTAGACAGCGCCGCGCGTTGTTACTCCGCCAAAGCCGTACGGCTGCACGTCGCCCGGGATTCCGCCAAAGGTGTGAATACGGCCCAGACCCTGCAACTCAAAGAAGAGCGACTGTGCGCGGGCCATCCAATCCACATCTTTACTCTGAATGAGCTCAAGGTTGCCGTGAATAGTGTTGACCCAGCCGCCGCGAGCCATCATCAGCAGATAAGCACCCTTCCATGCGTGCATGGCGCGGTAATAGATGGTGCCGGTCTTGCCGACCATGAAGCCGGTGGAGTCTATGCGCTCAAGTGGAAAGCCAAGCTGCTCGAATCGGCGCACCATGTGATCGCTATAGATGTCCATCGAGCGCCAGAAGCTTGACTCCGGCACATCGGATGGGCGCGGATCGCCGGTGTACTCAATCTGGAAGACTTCAAGCCAGCGCAGGTCAGTTGGATCACTGAAGGGGAGCGGCGTGTAGGTATTGTCGAGCGTGCCACCGAAGCCGTTGAAAGCCAGCAGCACTGCGTCGGGATTTTTCCTGCGGAAGGCGCGCAGCGCTTCGCGGAAGGCCGTTGCGTTGCGCTCGCGGATCTCGGCTTTGCTCATCTTGGCTGCGTCTGCGGGCGTGGCGGCAGTCATATCCACAAAGTCGAACTTGAACATGCGAATGCCACGGTCATACCAGAATTGCAGGGCGTTCATGAAGTCGGGAAGAAAGCCGCCCTCAAAGAACGACATGGCGCCGCCGTCGGCGTTGAGTGAGTCTTTCCATGCAGGTGCGGCCTGAATCTTCACCAGGGTGTTGGTGCTGAACCACAGGCCGGGAAGCACTCCGTTGTCGCGGCACTTTTTAATCCAGCCATCGGGGCCGTTCGGCCAGTTCGGCTTGCGCCATGTGCGATACGCTCCGTCCGGCGCGAACCAGAAAGCATCCATCATGTAGTAGTCAAAGCGGACGCCTCCGCGCTTCAGGCGTAGCAATTCGTCCAACTCGCGCATAGCGAGGGTTTCGGTGAGCGGAATGTTGTCGGAGAGTTCGTCGTAGGAAGACCAGTTGTTATAAACGGATATAGGCGCCTGCAACGCCGGAGGTGGCGGCTCAGTTTGCGCAGGCATGTCGGGCGCTGGCACACAGATGCACGCAAATACAGCGCAGGCTAAGACGATGTGAGCGGCTGCAGCGCGCGATAATCGTTGGTTGCTGCGCATCATTGCGGGCTCTCCTGCCGTTCAATTGGTTGCATATGCGAGTAGTCAGGCGGGCCGAGATAGAAGTGCAGTGCGCGCCCGATTGCAGCGGCGTCGAAGGCTCCTTCTCTATCGAACTCCTGCCCTTTGATGCTCGGCTTGATATGTAACGTACCCTGTGCGAGAGCTTCGGCCCCGGGAGCAATATCGCGCACATAGTTCAATACGCCTGGATAGACATCTTCGAGATCGCGCAGCGCATTGGCCTCTGCTTTACCCGGCACTCCGCGCGGCAGATGCACCATGATCCTCAAACGGCGCGCGCTATATTGGCCTCCCATGCTTCGCAGCACGATCAGTTTTGTCCTAGTCTCGTCAGCCAGTAATCCATCATCGCCGAGTTGGAGATTGAGTATTGCATCGGCTTGCGCTGAAGACGCTGGCGTTGTGGTCTTGAGCGGCTTCACAGTGCTTCGCAGTTCCATGCCGGCCGATTGCAATGTTTCCAGAGTCTGTGGTGGTTTGCCTCCAACAGAAAACAGGGGAGTGCCGTCGAATCTGTATGCGTTATCAGCCGAATCGAATGGTTGATCGATCCGGTAGATAAGTGGCGACGTCGACTCGACCGTGTTGTTCATGAATTCGATAGGATGGCCTTCAATACTCGCTTTGCTTACAATTGCGGCAGTTCCGGGATTGCGGGGATTCCACAGAATCGTATTGCCGCGCAAAACAACACCGCGGAGCACGCCGCCGTTCCATGTGCTCAGATAAATCGCTCCCTGCAGCGCGGCCATGCGGGGGCTCAGGCCATTATCGATGCACAAATTATCCGTGACCTCGCTGTCACTGGTCACATAGCCGGCGCCGAACACAGCGATGCAGTAACCCTGTGTGTCGTGCGCGTAATTGCCGGACACAGTATTGTTCCGGTTATTCCAGTCGATGTCGTATGCGCCGCCGTCTACGCCTGGGCTGTCAGTCAGATAGGCCTCGTTGCCGTTAACACGGCAGGTGTCGCAGGTCCAGGTCCAGATGGCGTTAGGCGTGCCGATGTCCTGCGTGGGCTGCATGCCGGTAAGCCACGCTGCGCTCGTCTCAATCGCGCTTTGCCGGTCGCGGAAGAGCACAATGCCATCTCCGAAGACGTCGTGAACCGTAGAATTGCGAATCTGCACGTTGGTGTTGAGCGGCGCGTCGTCGCGATACGGAAAGTTGCCGCCGCCAACCAGGATGCCGGCCCACTGATTCGTGTGCGCTGCATCCACGCCATCAATCAGAACGTCATCAAAGAAGATGTTGATGCTGCCGGGGCCAACAATAACCAGTCCATTGTCTTTGTTTTTAAGCGTGCCGCCATAAACGTCGTGCACATAGAGGTTCTTGAGATAGAGGTGATGCAGGATACCCTTATCTCCAGTGACAAAGACGCCATAGGTGTTGGCGCCGGAGAGATCGAGAGAATCGACCTGCCAGTATTGCTGATTAAACAGCAGCAATATCTGCTGCGCACTGGCCGGCGCAACAATGCGTGGGCGCGCCCCCTGGCCATAAGCCGTCAGGCGGATCACGTGCCCGTCAGTTCCCGAGCCCTTCGGTGCAAAGCTACCGTGGCACACTGTGCCGCGCGCCAGCGCGATGCGGTCGCCCGGTGCAAAGGAATGTACTTCAGCCGCCGCGAGAGCATTCCATGGGTGCGCTTCGGAGCCGTCTCCTGCGGACGGAGCTGAGCAGTCAATGAAATAGCTGTGCAACGTCAGTGCCGATGGTGCTTGTGCCGGTGCGTATGCTGCGAAAAAGATGAAGGCGAAGATAGCAGGGAATACGATCCGGTCCGAAGCGATAGAGCGAAGAAGAGAATCTGGGTTAGACAAGATGCGGAACATCAAGATGAATCTCCGGTGAGCGAAAGAGCTGATGCGCGCAATGCAATACCGGCGCGAAGTTCGTTCGCGCCGGCTGGCTTATGCCGATTGTCAAGAAACTGCTTGTTAAAAGTCCAGGCGAATGGCGAACTGGCCCGTTCGCGGATTGTCGCTGACGCCCATGATTCTGCCGAACAGCGGGCCCTGAGAATCGGACGATCCAATGCCAGAGACGACGCCTCCGCAGCCCTGGATGTTGTAGTAGTGGCGGTTGAAGAGGTTGTAGAAATCCATGCGGATGGAGAGGTTGTACTTTCCTTCCGGTCCCAGCCGGTCGTTCTTCAGGAACGAGGTGTTTTCATTGGCCTGGCCGGGGCAGCGCAGGCGCGATGTGTACGGCGAGGCAGGCAGGTAGCCGGCAGACGGGTTGCTGGCCACAGATGTCGGCATATAGTAGTTCCCCGCAGGGACGGTGCCTGTCGGCCCCACCGGTACATACTTTCTCGGGTTCGAAGGACCTTTGAAGCTGGTGAGATTGAACTGCGGATAGATATTGCCCCAGAGCGGCCAATATGGATCTGCTGCACCCACACGGAATGGTTGGCCGGTGTAGTAATTGAGCAGCGCGCTTACGGTCCAGCCGCCAATCAAGGTTCGAACCGTGGGATTTTGAGAAGCGCCCCAGCGCTGGCCTTTGCCGAAGGGCAACTGGTAACTTACAAACCCCTTCACCACCTGCGGCAGATCGTATCCGGTCAGGGCATGCGTTGCGCCATGCAGGTTCTGGAAATCCGAGACACCGGTATAGCCATTGTTGTAGTCCTGTTGCGCGCTGAACGAGTTGCCTTCGGAGCGCGACCAGACATAGCTCATGTCCATGGTCAGGCCGCCGCCCGTGCGTTTCACCACGTCGGCAACCAGTGAGTCGTAAAAGCTCTGGCCTAAAGGAAGGCCCACATAGTTGATGTTGGCGCAGCAGCCGTACCAGTAATTCACTTCAGCCGCGGCCATCTGCGGCAAAGGCGCCAGCGCAGCCAGCGCCGGGCCATTGAAGTTCGGGTAAGGGCAGGATACGCCGTCGATTCCCGTGTCGCCGTACTGGCACCACATCCAGTTCCAGATGCTGTAGCCCGGGTTTGCATTGAGGAGCTTCAGGAAATTCTGCGTGCTGGTTTCATTCCAGGCCATCGCGGTATCGGTCAACCGATGGCCGCGATTGCCGACATAAGAGAGTTCGAAACGCATATTGGGCGTCAGTTGGTGCTGCACGCCGAAGTTGAATGCTTCGCTGTAACCCAGGCGCAGTGCACGCGGATCGACCTGCACCGGGAATGGGAGCATCGTGGATGGGTCGGTTGCCAATGAAGCTTTAGTGAAGACGCCGGGATAATTTCCGCCTCCGCTGGGGTTATCCCAGATAAAGTGGGCCGCCGAATTCGACCCCAGCTGCGGGGCGAAACTGTTGGGAACGCCGCCAAAGAAGGTTACGCCCACAGGATTGAAGATCAGTCCATAGGAGGCGTGGACCACCACATTTGGCAGAAACTGATAGGCAATTCCAATTGTTGGTCCGTAATTGTTCGGGTATTGCTTCGTTTCAAAGCTGTCGCCTCCATTCTTGGCAAAAACCAAAGAGCCGGGAAGCGAGGCGCCGTATACAGAAGTGAGTTGAGGATTGGTAACGGTAGGATCGAAGTTAGCCCAGTTCCCATTCTTTTCTTTGAAGCGCGTGTTGTAGGTCCAGCGCAGCCCCAGATTGACGGTCAGCTTCGGGGTCATCTTGTAGCTATCCTGGGCAAACAGGTTAATGTTCTTCTGCCTGCCATACAGGTTATAGGTCACTGACTTGGTGGCCTGATTCACCTCGCCAAGCTCATAGGTTGCAAAACCAAAGCCGTCATACGGATATCCGGGACCGGCGGTGTTGAGGTAGGAGAAGCTGAAGTCATAGGCGCCCGTTCCGGAGCGGTAATTCACCTCATGGGCCACGACATCTCCGCCAAAACTGAAGGTGTGCCGGCCCTTGCTCCAGGTCAGTGTGTCGCCGGTGGTGACAGTTACGCCGGCCACGTCTCCTTGCCATGTGTTGCCGATGTAGGTTTCGCTGATCCCGGTCTGGTTATCGGAAAACGAGATTTGTGGAAAGTTGTTCGCCCCCGTGCTGCCAAACCCGACCTGCGAATTGTAGTCGCCCGGAGCGGCGGGAACACTCGCGTTGTCATCGTAGGAGTCCGTAAAGTTCAGCACGTTTAGCAGGCTTGGTGTGAACGTATGCGACTCGCTGATGCGGTATTGATGGTTGCTGTAGATCTGCTTACGCAGATTCGATAGCGGACCGCCGGTTGTAGTTCCCGATTGCCAGACGCCGCCGCTGTCGGCTTGGAGGCGCGGGTTGCGGTTGTGAATCCATGACCCGGACAGTCGATCCTTATCGCCCAGCACGTGATCGAGTTTGACGACATACCAGACCGGTGTCTGGCTGGGAGTACCGGCAAGCAATGTTCTCTCGTTGTTGGTGACGCCGCCAAGATTCGGCGCATAGTTGGCATAGTAGGAATTGATTTTTTGCGCAACTGCACTGAGGCGATTGCTCGGAAT
>DASZXD010000083.1:0-9501 GCA_035546015.1 Occallatibacter sp. | reverse complement strand
GGAGTTATGTGGTGTTTAAAGTTATGTTGCGTAGCAGTGTCAATGCGCAGTACCCATGCGGTCATGAAGCACTGCTGACGCAACATAAGTAATCAGAGAGAACGGAGGAAAGCCATCAGAGATGGATTATCTTTCCAGGGCCGCTTAGATACAGGGTTGGAATGGAGAGCGTTGGTCTTTTCCAGCATCTGAGCTTTGCGTTCGAGATCGACCTCCACATAGATGCTGGTGGTGTCGATGGAGACATGGCCGAGCCATGCACGAATAGTGTTGATGTCCACGCCGGCACGCAGTAGGTGCGTAGCGGTGGTGTGGCGGATGGTGTGTGGGCTAATACATTTGTTGGCCAAAGATGGGCAAGGGGCCATGGCCTTGCGAACATATTTCTTGATGAGGCGATGAACACCGTGACGGGTAATAGCCTGCCCATGACTGTTTACGAAGACCGGCTCGTCAGACGAACGGTTGCGGGTAAGCGCAAGTAATTCCGCTGCTGTGGCAGCCCATAAGGGACAACGACGGGTTTTGCCGCCCTTACCGAATATTTCGACATGGCTCATAGCGTTGGGCCTGAGATTTAGTTTGTTTATCGGCAGGCTTGATGCTTCTGAGACGCGGGCACCGGAATTGTAGAGAAAGAGCAGCAATGTGTAATCACGCCGACCCAGTACCGTGTTACGATCCGGAGCGGCTAATAGTGCATCCATTTGGGGCTTTTCAAGGTACGTGAGTTGAGGACGATGAAAACGCTTGAAAGGCACTGCACGAATCGTAGCGCACCATGCGACATGCTCAGGGCTGTGCTCAGCCACGAAGCGAGCCATCGCATGAATAGCGGCCAAGCGTTGATTGCGGGTGCGGATTTTACAGTGACGCTCATGTTCAAGGTGGTCGAGGAAGGCCTTCAAAACACCGCTGGACAGATCAACGACACAAAGATTGTCAATGGGGTGTCGGCTATGTATGCTGATCCATGGAAGTAAAATGGAGAAAGTGTCACGATAGCTTCGTTGCGTGTTCTTGGAGAGGTTTCGCTCCGCGATCACATGCTCCAGAAGAAAGCGCCGCACCCAACTGCCAAGCAAGTTCGCACTAGTCAAGGCTCACCTCCGGTCGAGCGTAGCGCTCGAAGCAAAGGCTGGCCTCTGTGAGTAGTTCTGTTGCCATCGTCAAGTAGTGCGCGGTGTCCTGAATACTGCCATGTCCAAGGTAGGTCGTGAGGTGGGGCAGCAAACGCTGCACGTTCTTACCCTCTCGATACCACGTAACGATCCGTACCAGGGCAAAGCTGTGACGAAAATCATGAAGCCGCGGCTGGTATCTCGCCTCCCTGGGCCGATGGACTCCGGCTTCTTCGCGCAACTTCTTAAAAACCTCTTCGGCAGTATTGCGAGTGATCCTCTGAAGCTTTACTGTTCCCAGCAGTGGTGTTTTCTCTGTGTGATGGACCGATGGCCACTGCTGATCGATATAGGCTTCTAAGACGCGCCGCAAGTCAGATCCAACGGGAACGAGGCGGCTCTTATAGAATTTGGTCTCGCGAACAGTGAGCACCCCAGAATTGCGATCAAAATCTTCAAGATTCAACCGCAACGCTTCACTGATCCGGAGGCCGGTTCCGTAAAGTAACAACAAGAGCGTACGGATGGTATTGGGTGTAAGAAACCACGTGTATCGATGCCGCGAGTCGGCAGCATCAATCAACTTGCGCATATCGTCGTTGGTGTAGATGTAGGGTTGAAACTTCTCTGGTGATTGCGGTTTGCTGCGTGGCAGAGGGCTGTTTAGAACGTAATGATGAGCCTGCGCATAACGGTAGAAGGTTGCCAGAGTCTGATACTTGTAAAACCAGCTAGCGGTCACGGGACCGCTGCCGTCCAGGAAGCGTCGAACAGAACATGGGTTTACTCGCCTTATATCGCCGTCGCCTACGCTCTTCACAAAGGCACGCAGCGTGGCAGCCTTTGACTTGAAGTCCTTTCCCAGAGAACGCTTATATGCAATGTAGGACACAACGACCTGTGACAGTGTCATAGGAGTCCTCCAAGGCTGATCGCAGCTACGGCCTGAAGCGCTTCGATGCTGCCTCTGGGATAGATCGGTGTGGCAATATGAGCACTGTGCTCGGTATGGATAACCAGGCCACTTAGATCGAGCTGGCCAACTTCTTGCAACGCGACCAGGTTGGTCTTGGCATATATCTGTGTAGATTCCAACGAGACGTGGCCGAGATGTTCGGCAATATCCTTGAGCGTGAATCTTTCCGCCAACAAATGGGTGGCGCAGGAATGCCGAAGAGCATGGGGCCCATAGCATGGTAGTGTGAGACCCAACTGGAATAAACGATTACGTACCGTCGTCCCGAGACAGGTTGCCGTTAACGGTCGAAACGGCTGAATGAGTGTGACGAACACCTCACGATACGGACATCGTGGACGCATTTCGCGAAGGTACCGCAGGATTGCATCGCCCACATTGCGGAGCAAAGGATAATGTTGAGTTTTCCGCTGCTTGGTACAGCGAACATGCATCACTTCCTGTTCCCAGTCAATGTCGTCCAGACAGAGATGGCGCACTTCACTACTACGAAACCCGTAAACTGCCAGCAGTAATAACATGGCGTAGTCGCGAATGTCGTTCGGAGTGTCACCAGAAGATGCAACTAGAAGGCGCTGCACATCACTCCACAGCGGTCCTCGTGGTAACCGCTCGAGTTTATAAATGCGAGGCGCATCGATTGTGCTGGCAAGGCCTGCAGCACACCAATTCATCGATTCAGCAAAACGAAAAAAGTTGCGCAGTGCCTTGACATGATTAGAAATGGTTGTCCGCTTCCATCGTCGTTGTGCGGCCTGCCAAACAAAGTAACGAGATAAATCCTCGGGAGTTATCTTGCGCAGTGTCTTTACTTGATCTGCAGCCCAGTTAAGGAATGGGCGCAGGTGTGTCTTATGCATTTTCAAGGAAGCATCTGCTAGACCGCGCTCTTGTTGTTCGAAATGAAGGAACGCATCCTGCTCAGTGGTGAACGGAAGTTGGGACTCCGGTTTCTGTAAACGACCCAGCATGCGCAGCCAGTTTGTCGCGTGAAATACAAACTTTGTTTCCATGCGATGCCGACTGATACGGCAGCGAACAAGCGTGGCACTCCACTGCCTGGCAGCAGCTTCAATTTGGGTGGGCGTAACTGATGGAAGACTGAGCGGAAGTTGCTCTGCCATATGGTAGAGCAGATTTGCAATTTGTCTCAAGGTCGGCAAGGAGCGGCCTTCTTCCATCAGCAACGTCAGATAGCGTTCTCGTTCTTTTGCATATGGACCGTTACGGTGACGGCTGAGATTAGATCGACGGAAAAGAATTCTCTCGAACATGGTGAATCTCCTCTGAATGTGGTGATTCACCAAGTATCGAGTGTGAGCGCTAAGTAGATCCCATCTTGCAGATCGCCTCGTCGTGTCGCAGTCTAGAGGGATGAAGCACGGGCGGACGGAAGAGTGGGCAAGGTGGCGAAGGGTGGTGAAGATCGTGTGAAGCTGCGTTAAGAACAATCGGCGCCGGTGTTAGCCGAGCTGCACGAGAAGTTTTTCGATTGGAAGGAACAGTTTGTTGCCCAAGCACCCTATGGCGGAGGCGTCTCCGTAGCAGTCAACCCGGCCCTTGCCGTGCTTTTGAGCACCGGGCCCCGGCGGCACGGCCGTTGGCGCGATACCCGTTTCAGGGGATCTATCAGCGAAATGGCGCATACCGTTTCTGGATGAGCGCTTTGGTCTGTTTGCAACAATCTGCAATGGGGAGACGCATCACGGGTATGAGCACCTATTGCGGGCTACCACCTATTCAACGCGTAGAGCCTTCAGCGGATCGACACTCGCCGCGCGTGCTGCGGGCATTGCGCTTGCCAGCAGTGCAATCGCTCCGACTCCGAGAACGGCGATTAGATAGCTCATCGCGTCAAGCGCTTTGACACCGTAGAGAGATCTCTTCAACGCTTGCCCTATAAGCATCGCAAGAGGAGCGCCTGTGAAGACCCCGACGGCCGTGAGCGCCAGGCTGTCCTTCACAATCATCCAGACCACCTGTGCGCGCCGCGCGCCCACGGCCATTCGGACACCGATCTCGGCCGTCCGCATGTTTACACGATAGGAGAGCACGCCGTAGAGGCCCGTGGCCACAAGCAATACGGCGAGTAGTCCGAAAAACCCTGCCAACCGCGCGAACAGCATGGGTTGCGCGATGGTCGTATCAAACTGTGCGCGCTGAGTCATCGGCTGGATCAGCGGAAGATTCGGATCCATCTCGGCAACCACCTTCGCCGCAGTCGGTACTATCTCCAGTGGATTACCGTGGACTCGCAACTCCACTTGCATTTCGCCCAGCACTGGAATCTGCGCGTACATGTACCACGCCATCGGAATCGGATCTTCGTCGATGCTGCGATATTTGTGATCCTTCACCACTCCCACAATCTCCATATCCCAGTTGATTGAAGCCGGGCCGATGCGATGCCCCAGCGGGTGCTGTCCATGCAGAAAGCGCTTCACAAACGTCTCGTTCACAATCCCTACGTGCGGTGAATTCGACGTGTCGGATGAAGTGAAGTCTCTCCCCATTAGCACCGGAACTCCGAGGGTGTGGAAGAAATCCGGCCCAACAACGTTGGAGCGCACAGTGCGCGATTCTCCGTTTGCAACTTCGGATAATCTCCCGTCCACCTTCATGTTGTTGTTGGCGGACCAACCAGACCCCAGTCGCTCCTGCATAATCGTCGCGTCCTGAACTCCGGCCAATACGCGCAGTTTGGCCAACAGTTCGCGATAGAACGCGTTAGTCTCCGCCAAAGCCTGGGTATTCGGCTTAATGCCGAATACCACCAATCCATTAACGTCCATGCCCAGAGGTGTTTGCTCCAGGTTGCGCAGCGTGCGGATCAGTAGACCAGCGCCCACCAGCAGGACGACGCAAAACATCATCTGCATCACCACGACGATGCGTCCTGTCCGAGACTGTCCTGCATCAGCATGCGCAGTGGCCTGTGACGTTTTGATCGCGGGCGTCACACCGGCGGCAAGCGCGATACGCAACGGCGCAAGCCCGAATACTATGACCGCCAGAATCAGAAGACCAAGCGTAAAAAGGAGAACGGTCCTATCAGGAGCCAAACTAGTCTCGATGCGCGCCCACAGCCCCAGAGTCCGCGATGCAAAAACTGCAAACACCCACGCCAGCGCGCCTCCGCCCGTCACTAGCAGTAGGCTCTCGATGAGGAGTTGCCGCAGCAGAATAGCGCGTGTTGCGCCCAGGGCCAGCCGTACCGCGAACTCCCGCTTGCGGGCAGCATTGCGCGCCAACAGCAGCATCGCAACATTGCTGAGAGCGATAATCAGCACTAGACTGACCATCATCATCAGTACCCGGATTGGTGTGCCGTAGGAGCTTTCATAGCCGGGGAAACTTTTGGCATCGACTAGGCGCAGCACCGGAAGTTTTTCTCCCTGCTGCGGGTTCCCCAGGCCGGTGTAGGCTGCCGCCTGGAATACGGGCTGCAATTGCGCGAGCGCCTGCTCCTTGCTAACTCCCGGAGCGAGACGCCCGATCAGACGCAAACACCACCACTTAGGATTCGCGATGTAAAGCTTGCCGTCATCAGGCGGATTGGCGTAGGCATTCAGCTCCGGGCGATTCTGCAGCGGAATCCAGAAATCCGCCGACTGTCCGGTCTCCACGCCTTCAAATCCCTTTGCGGCTACTCCAATGATCGTCATCGGCACGCTGTTTACATACAGCGTCTTTCCCGCTACGCTCGGATCGCGCTCAAACCGCCGCGTCCAGTATTTGTAGCTCAACACCGCGAGCGGTGCGTGATTGGTCTCATCCGGTTCGCTGAAACCGTGCCCGACTGCCATCCCTACGCCCAGCCCTGAGAAGAACTGACCGCTCACCATTTCGCCTTCGGCTTCCTCGGGCACCGCGCCGAATCGGACCGCAACTTTGCCGGTCGCCAGGGGAACATAGGCCATCACCGACTGCATTGCTCGCACCTCGCGATGGAGTTCTGCATAGACTGGGTAAGAAATTGTCTCTTCGCTTGCAATCGTTCCCGTGTTCCTTGGCGGATTTGAAGGTCGCAAGTAAACCACCCGCGATGGATCGGCCACCGGCAATGAGCGCAGCAGCACTGCATTCATTACGCTGAAGACCGCTGTATTCGCTCCCACTCCGAACGCAAGGGTCAGAACCGCCGTCAGCGCAAAGCCGGGGCTTTGGCGAAGCGACCGAAAGCCGATGCGCAGATCTCGCGCAATGCGGTCAAGCCATTGCCATCGCCCCCGCAAGTAGAACTGCTCTTGTACTGCGCGCACGTTACCAAAAGCTCTCTTCGCCCGCCACTGTGCCTCTTCCGGGCTCAACCCTTCGTTGCGCAGATCCTCCGTTTCTAATTCGAGGTGGGCTTTGATCTCTTCGGCAAAATCCTCCGCATTCCGCTTGCGCCAGAACATCCTCACGCCTCCTCACCTTGGGGTCCCTCGCCGGCCTCGAGAATCAATCCCATGGCCCGCGTCAAACGCCGCCACTCGCTGCTCTTTTCTACAAGTTGCGCACGGCCCTTGGCCGTCAAACAGTAAAATCGCGCTTTTCGGTTGTTCTCGCTTATACCCCACTTCGCGCTAATCCACTTCCTGTCTTCCAGGCGTTGCAGCGCCACGTAGAGCGAGCCGTGATCGACAAAGAGCACTTCTTCCGAGTGGCGCAGAATCGAACGGGCTATCCCTTGTCCATGACAAGGCTTAAAGACAAGGGTCTTCAGAATTAGCAGGTCTAACGTTCCCTGCAACAATGCGATTCGGTCATCACTTTTCCTTTGGGTCGTCATTCTTCCCAAGTAGACACGCACACGGGTAGAATGTCAACCCAAACGAGGGGGCCCACTATTAGCCCGTGGATTTGTGCATAATCGCCAATGCACTCATTGACACCGATTACTACCCGGGAAGTCGGCCAGTGTCCAATGAAGTTTTCATGCGCACGTCGAGCGAGTTTTCGCGCTCAACAAAGAGCACTGGCCGGTTAGTCTGCGACTCTTACCTTGGCGTGAGCGGGATCACTCCCTCCGATCAATGCCCAATGTATTGGGCGCTTGCACAAGAATGCAAAGCCAGCCTAGCCTCAGCGCCAAATCAAGCTCTGCAACCTTGATCCGACCTGTGGTTCACGTAACGTATGCTATCGAGTTCAGTTATGTTGCAAGCGAAATGCCACCAGACCAATAGGAGAGCGTGTGATCGCCTTCTACACAACATAACCTCAAACGCAACATAACTCCCGTTATGTTGCTCACCACATAAGCGGAGGTTTTGCAATGATTACTGAACGCGCCATGCTGGCCGCGGTCCACATCAGCATCTGGACCGCAATCAAACATGACCGGAAGGTCAGCCGGGAAGTTGCCGAGCAGCACGGAGCCTATGCCGGCGCCGGCCGCTACAACAAACAGCTGCTCCGGGAAGCGGAACGGCTGGAATCTCTTCGTTCGCTCTCCGGGCAGATCCGTCAGTACTTCTACAAAATAACACTGCCCTGGTCTGACGAAGGCTATCGCTTGCTGCCGGCGCATTTTTATTTCGAACTGACGACGAAAATGCGGGAGTTCGAGCAGGCCTTCGCGCAGCAGGTGGAGGAGTTCCTTGCCATCTACCCCAGCTACATCGAGCAGGTCCGGCCGGAACTGAACGGGCTCTTCCGGGAAGAAGATTACCCGTCGACGGACAAACTGCGGAACAAATTCGGTGTCAGGCTGGAAGTTTTGCCCATCCCGAGCGGCAACGATTTCCGGGTGACGCTCTCCGAGGAAGAACAGGCGCGGGTGGCGCGCGAGATCGATGAGAACGTCCGGCAGTCGCTGCAGAAGGGGACCGAGGACCTCTGGGCGCGGCTGAAGGGCGTGGTCACGCATATGGTCGAGCGCCTCAATGAACCCGAGTCGCGCTTTCATGCGTCGCTGGTCACCAATATCGGCGAACTCGTCGAGTTGCTGCCCCGTCTCAACGTGAACCAGGATGAAGAACTCAACCGCTTCGCCGGAGAAATCCGGGATCGGCTCTGCGGATTCACCGCCCGGGACCTCAAGAAGAACGAGATCCTGCGCGCGGCCACGGCGAATGATGCCGTGCAGATCCTGACGGAGATGGATGCCGTGCTGTGCGAGCGCGGGCAACTTGCGGAGAGTGATTCTGTGGCGACTCCTGCGAGCTCTGACGACATTTTTGCGCACATGGCGGCGTACATGGAGGTTCCGGTGTCATGAACCACCAGACCCCAAGCGAAGTCCGCATTCAGAAGGCACGGACTGCGCTCCTTTTAGACCACCCATTTTTCGGTACGCTGCTGTTCCGGCTTGGGGGCAGGCCGTCGAGTTCGATCGCGACAATGGCCACCGACGGAGTTTCGCTCTTCTATAACCCATCATTCGTCGAAACGCTGAATGCTGCAGAACTGGCGGGCGTCCTGGCGCACGAGGTCATGCACCCGGCCCTGCAGCACCATACCCGTCGCGGTGACCGGGACCGGGCGCGGTGGAACATGGCCTGCGACTATGCCATCAATTCGATCCTGATTGATGCCGGCCTGACGCTCCCCAAGGACGTGCTTGTGGACAACCGGTTCCGCGGGATGAGCGCGGAACGGATCTACAACCTGATCGAAGAAGACGAAAAACAGGAAGGGTCCACCAGTCAGGCTGAGAGCCAGGCGGGAAATGGATTGAGCGTGCCGAAGGATGACTCTGTTCAGAACGATAAGGCCGGAAGCGAGCCGCAGGCACCTTCGACCCCGGGCGGCGTGGGCCAGGTCCTGGACGCGCCGGAACCTGAAGCAGAATCGGGCCCATCCGTTGCGGACCAGGCACGCGAGTGGCAGATCGCTGTCGAACAGGCAGAGACTGTCGCCAAAGTGGCCGGCAAGCTCCCGGGAGGGGCTGTTAGGAGTCTGAAGGCTTCGCAGGCTGCGAAGGTGGACTGGCGCGAAATGCTACGCAGAGCCTGGTCCGATACGATCCCGTCCGACTACAGCTGGACGCGTCCCAGCCGGCGTCACGTCTGGGCTGGGCTGCTTCTCCCAGGAGTCATTTCGGAAGGAGTGGGAGAGATCGCGAGTGCCATTGACTGCTCCGGGTCGGTCAGTGCCCGGCAACTGGGGCTGTTCGAAGCTGAGATTCGGTCGATCCTGGATGGGCAGCGGCCGCGGCTGGTCCACGTGCTCCACTTCGACGCCGCAGTTCAGAAGGTGGAGACCTATCAGGCTGGGCAGCCAGTCTCACTCTCGCCGGTAGGGGGAGGCGGGACGGATTTCCGGCCGTGCTTCGACTGGCTTGGAAAGCAAGGCATCGTGCCGCAGACGATGGTGTTCCTTACCGATCTTTGTGGCAGGTTTCCGGAGGTAACGCCGCCGTATCCCGTGATCTGGGCATCAACGGAGGCCCGCAGAGCGCCGTTTGGGGAGGTCGTT
>DASZXD010000082.1:0-22764 GCA_035546015.1 Occallatibacter sp. | reverse complement strand
GATGCGCCCCGCCGCGTCGAGCTGCATAATGCAGCTCAGCACCAACCGGTCTTCATTCGGCCTGAGACTGCAAATGTCGGTTGAGAGCTCCTGCGGCAGCATCGGAATCGCACGGTCTGGAAAATACACGCTGGTGCCGCGCAGCCGCGCCTCCAAATCGAGATCGCCGCCTGCGCGCACATACTCGGCCACATCGGCAATGTGCACCTGCAACTCATAGCCACCGTCGCCGCCATCTAAACCGGGGCGCTCGCTCACCAGCACTGCATCGTCAAAGTCCTTCGCCGTCTCGCCGTCAATCGTCACAATCTGCAGCCCGCGAAAATCCCTGCGCTGCGCAACCTCCTCCGCATCGAGATGTGCAACCGCGCGGGCCTCTTCCAGCACGTTCTCCGGAAAGATCCGCGGCAGTTGATGCTTGCGGATCATCATCTCCACATCCACGCCGAAGTCGTCGGGATCGCCCAGTACCTCGATCACGCGCCCGATCGGCGGCCTGGTCGGCGTAGGCCA
This sequence comes from Occallatibacter sp., assembly GCA_035546015.1. Taxonomy (GTDB): domain Bacteria; phylum Acidobacteriota; class Terriglobia; order Terriglobales; family Acidobacteriaceae; genus Telmatobacter. The sequence goes on along the minus strand of DASZXD010000082.1, from coordinate 22,251 downwards.
GCTCGTAATCTCGACGTCAACCACGAGGCCCTCGAGATCATCATGCGCAGCCACGGCGGCCGCCTCGCGACCCAGCACTCTGTGCGGCGTTGAATCCTTGCTCTCTATGGGAACTTCAGTCCCATGTGGGATCACAATGTGCTGCGACATGCGCTCGTCGAAAGGCACAACGCGATGCCCATAATCGCGATCCGAACGCGCGTAGTAAAACACGCCCACGACCGTCGCATTGCGCCGCTCCATCACGCGCACAATGCGCCCCTGCCGCCTGCCATCGGCCTTCGGCGGCTCCAGCTCCACCAGCACCTGGTCGCCCTGCATCGCGCCGTTGATCTCGTTCGGCGGAATAAAAATATCTTCCTGCACTCCTGACGCCTGCCGTGCATTCGGCCGCACAAAACCAAACCCATCCCGATGCAGATCGAGCCGCCCCGCCGCCAGATTGTCGCGCGCACCCGCCGGGCCGGCAACTGCCAGCGGTATCCCCCACAACTCGCGGTCGAGTTTGGCAAGTTTTCCACTCGCTGTGAGTCGCGCAAGCTGCTCCAGCAGCAGACGCCGCTCGCGCCCGCCGCCCAGCCCCAGCTCGCGCACCAGTTGCTTATATCCGGCCTTGCCGCCCGCCGAGCGCCCAATCCGCGCCATCAGTTCCCGATCGGTCATAGGTCAAGAGTAGGTTATGAGGCCAACCGCGGCACTTTTATTCATGTCTTGTAACAGGGCATGGCTTCAGCCATGCCGTATAAAGTCCTTTTTTGATTCCGGCGGGCTTCAGCCCCTGCGCGAAAACTTCCAACTCAAATTTTGCTTTAACTATGGGTTCGTTTTGGGGCGCAGCTTCGCCTTATCCAGCTTGCCGTACACGGTCACAGCAATTCGCGCCTGCAACCTTGCCACATCGGCCACAGTCTCCTGCGAGATCTCAAACCAATATGACCCCTTGGGCATAGAATCAATGCCCACATCGAACATGCGCGATTTCGCTCCAAACCAGAGCTTGCGCGCAGAGAGGGGCAATCCATGAATCAGCTTGCAGAATGCGCGAATAGCAGATTCTGGGCTCTTCGGCATTCCCGATACTTCGAGATAGGCCTTGTAAGCTCGATGTTCGCGCCCTAAATAGAGCACACTTACCTTCTTGCCCATTGCAGACACAAGCGGCTCAAGATCGGCTTTCGAGTAAATCGCGAGGTCGACATTGAGAAATTGCGGCAGATCGGCGGCGAGCAGCGACATCGGGCCCCCTTTGGCAAGCCGAGTTTATCATTGTGTTCAAAATCCAACGTCCTGATGAACCCAAACTGTTGTCAAATTTGGCTACCGCGCACGTTGTTTTTTTGCCCACTCGTTCAACCAAGGCCCTCCGGCTTAAAATAGCCCCAACGCCCCATGCCATGGGACGGCCCCGGATGGGTTTCACTCTTCCGCGGTTGCATACGATTTCGCCGCAGGAAGCAGGCGCGGCTGAACGCACTTTTATTTTTTCTGGATCAAGCCATTGGCCTTTGTCTTGGCAAATTTCTCCAGTCCTCTAGCGGACAGAAAAGGAACACGTCTTGAGCGCAATGTGGAAACCCAATCAGACCGGACCCGTCAACTCGCCTCCCACCCCCGAACCGCCCCGGGCAGTGCCGCCGCCAGCGCCGATTGAGCAGCCCGTGCGGACTCAGGCCGTTACCGGCGAACAGGCTGTCATTGGCAAGGGACTCTTCATCAAAGGCGAGATTACAGGCTCCGAGTCGCTCCTTATCGACGGCAAGGTAGAAGGCAGCCTCAATCTCCCCGGCAACCGCGTCACGGTTGGCCGCAATGGCCAGGTCGCCGCCAACATCACGGCGCGTGAGATCGTGGTGCTGGGCAAAGTCAAGGGCAATGTCTCTGCCACTGACCGCGTGGACATCCGTGCCGAGGGCTCCCTGAACGGCGATGTGCGCGCGGCACGCATCAGCATTGAAGACGGCGCGTTCTTCAAGGGTGGCATTGACATCCAGAAGGGCGACTCGAAGCAGGCTGCAGCGGCTGCATCCGAGCCGGCAAAAGCCGTCACGGTATAAGGCCGCCTGCGAACTCGCTCGCAGGCACACCGGCGCTCCCGCCACAGCGGGAGCGTTTGTGTCTACGCCAGTCCCAACCGTTTCATGGTCACACGCGGCAGTGCCGAGCCGCTCTTTTCAAGCACCCATTTCACCAGCGCGAGCCATAGGACAGTCCCGGCCAGCAGAATCACCAGATCGGCGATGCGTGCGTGCCCGTGCGCATGTGTTCCTGCGTGATGTGCAAGCCTCGCACCAACTCCCCAGACCAGCAGCGCCACTGCGCCGCCGGCTACCACCGCAGCCAGCACGCAGCGTCCCATCTCGCCAAAATCCAGACTGGCCAGCGAGACCATCCGCCGCTTGTGCAGCAGTGAAGCAATAAGCAGCGTCTGCATTGCAATCCCCGAGTCCGAGGCAATAGCAAGCCCCATGGCGCCATGCGTCTTGTAGAGCACATCATAGATCGGCAGTGAAACCACGGTCACAATCGTTCCTGCCACCATGGGCACAAATGTGTTGCCCGCCGCATAAAAGGCCCGCGAATAGATTGCCTGTGCCGACCAGAGAAAGAGCGAAACAGAAAACACCGCGAAGTAGGTTGCGCACTCGCGCGAATCCGCCGTCGCAAATCGCCCGCCGGTAAAGAGCATGTCCACGAGCGGAACCGCCATCGAGGCCATCGCCGAGGTCGCCAACAGTCCAAGGCAAGCCACACGCGAAACAGAATCGGCAACCCCCGTTGCAAACTCATAGCGCTTGTCCTGGCTCCACAGGCTTGCAAAGAATGGCATTGAGGCCACGCCCGCAGCCTGCGCCAGCATCGACATGGGTGCAACAAACAGCCGTTTCGCATACGTCATCAGCGCAATCGCGCCATCCGTCGACGATGCAAAATAGTTGATGATCCACATATCAGCCGTCACAAGCGAAACCCCCGCCATCAGCGGCAGGGAAAGCCGCACCCATTCGCGCAGCCCTTTATCATGCCAGTCGAGAATGGGCCGGTAGCGCACGCCGGCCTTCCGCGCGAAATACCAGTTCAGCAGAAACGGCCCGCACAACGCGCCTGCCACCGTGCCCAGCGCAAGCGAGGTAATCCCCAGTTTCTTCACCAGCAGCAGGCCACCAACGATTGTGCCCAGGTTATAGATCAGCGGAGCCACCGCCTGCACATTGAACTGCTTGCGCACCAGCAATACCGCGCCAAACACGCCGCCTGCAAAAAAGCACAGTTGTGCTGGCAGCAGAATCCGCGTCAGGTGAACGCAGAGCGCAGCCTTTTCTGTATCGAAGCCACTGAAGAAGTAGTGAACGTACCACGGTGCAAATATCTCAGCCGCTGCAATGGCTGATCCGAGCACCAGATACATCGTCGTCAGAATTACCGAAAGAGAGCGCTCGCCTTCTGCATCGCGCCCCGCCTCGCGATAGCGCGTGAGAATCGTCACGAACGTGATGGAAGCCGCGCCGCCCACCAGAAAGTAGGCAATCTGATCCGGCAGTTGGAAGGCCGCCATGAAGGCATCGGCCTTCGTGCCGCGCCCAAAGAGCCACGCGATGTACATATTTCGCAGCAGCCCAAACACGCTCGACAAAAACGTCCCTGCCATCAGCACCACAGTCGCACTGAAGGCAGAATGCGCCCGCGAAGGGTGCAGCAACCCCAGGCCGCGCGCCAGCAACGACCTCCTGCCCGATGATGCGTGAGTTGAGGACGTACCTTCCACTTCAGTCAATTTTACCGGCACGCGTGCCCGTGGCCTAAGTAGCTCCGTGTATCCTTTCCGCATGAGGGCATCGCGCGGAGCAGCATCTTTCTTCGTGATCGGATATATCCTGGCTGGAGCCAACATCCTAGCTGCACAAACCATCCACGGGCGAGGTGGAATCACGCTGCCTGCTCCGCCCGACGTTGATGCGGTTCCTGTCACCGACAACTACTTCGGCACGAAGATCGTCGACAGCTACCGCTGGCTCGAAGATGCAAAAAGCGACCAGACCCGCGCCTTCATCGACGCGGAAAACGCCTACACCAACCGCTATCTGGAGCAGGCCCACATCCGCCAGCAGATCTCCGACGACCTCGACCCTCTCGTCAACATTACGGAGACCACCGCGCCCATCAACCGCGCCGGCAGCTACTTTTTCTATCGTCGCTTGGCCGGGGAAGGCCAGTTCTCGATTTACGTGCGCCACGGCTGGACCGGCAAAGACGAGCGCATCATCGATCCGGCAACCTTCAGCCGCGATCCCAATACCTCCGTCTACATGAACGACGTCTCACGCGACGGCAATCTCATTGCTTATTCCGTCAAAGAAGGCGGCGCAGACGAAACCAGCATCCGTTTCTTCAACGTTAAAACCCGCAAGACCCTTGAAGATGGGCTCCCCTCCGCCCGCTACTTCAGCGTCGTCTTCGCGCCCGACGGCGCCAGCGTCTACTACGCCCGCAACAATAAAGAAGGAACGCTGCTCTACCAGCACGTTCTCGGTGAGCGCAATTCGCATGACACTCTGATCTTCGGCCACGAGTTTCGTGGCGAGCCGCTCGGCGGCAATGACCTCTTCTCCGGCGAAATCACTGACGACGGCCGCTACCTTGTCGTCCAAATAAGCCGTGGAGTTCCGCCCACGCGCGAAGATATTGTCTTCCGCGATCTCACCAAGCCAGGTTCCCCCTTCGACATCCTCGTCTGGGGCCTTGATGCACGTTTCTCTGCCATCTACGCCAACGGCGCATGGTACGTGAAGACCGACTATAAGTCGCCCATGGGCCGCATCATGAAAGCCGACCCCGGCGTCATGCCTGAGGCCTGGCAGACCATCGTGCCTGAAACCAAAGATGTCATCGACGACTGGTCCATCGTCGGCGGCAAAATCTACGTTAACCGTCTCCACGATGTAAAGAGCGAAGTGCAGGTGTACACGCTGGCTGGCAAGCCTGCAGGCGCCATCGACTTCGGCGGCATCGGTTCAGCCTCCAGCCTGCTGGGGCGCACCACTGACCGCTATGGGTTTATCAGCTTCGAATCTTTTATCGTGCCGCCCACCCTCTACAGGGTCGACACCACGACCGGCAAACGCGAAATCTTCTTCCAACCCAAGGTCCCCTTCGACTCCACCCAGTACGACCTGAAACAGGTCTTCTACAAGTCTGCTGACGGCACACAGGTCCCCTTGTTCATTGCTGGCAAAAAGGGTCTCAAGCAGGATGGCACAGAGCGCTTGCTGATGACCGGATATGGTGGCTTCGACGTAAGCGAGACTCCAGCATGGAACCCGGAGTACGCATGGTGGATTCAGCAGGGAGGCTGGTTTGCCCTGCCCAATCTGCGCGGTGGCGGCGAGTATGGCGAGCAGTGGCATAAGGCCGGCATGTTCGAGAGGAAGCAGAACGTATTCGACGACTGGTTCGCAGCCGCCGAATATCTCATTGCCAACAAGTACACCTCGCCGGAGCACTTCGCCATCCGCGGCCGCTCCAATGGCGGTCTGCTCATGGGTGCATCCATCACCCAGCGACCCGAGCTCTTCTCCGCAGTCTGGTGCGGCTATCCACTTCTCGACATGCTCCGCTACCAGAAGTTCAAAGTCGGCTACTACTGGACCACCGAGTATGGGTCAGCCGAGAACGAAAAGCAGTTCCCCTACCTGCTGAAATACTCCCCATACCAGAACGTAAAGCCAGACGTCTCTTACCCGGCCATCATGTTCTTCACCGGCGACAACGACACCCGCGTCGACCCGCTCCACGCCCGCAAAATGACTGCCCTGCTCCAGTCCGTCTCCAAAAGCGGCCGGCCCGTCCTGCTCCACTACAGCACCTCCGGCGGCCACTCTGCCGGCGTGAGCGTCGACCAGCAGATTCAGGACATGACGGACGAACTTACCTTCCTCTGGACCGAGTCAGGGCCACTCACATCACGAAAGTAACCCCTCTCACCCGCGTAAAAAGCAGGCCCAGCATCTTTGTTCGGCCTAATGAATCTGCCGGATGTGCCGATAGAGTCCTGCAGGACCAAATGGGCGTGTATCTGTGTTTTCACCGTCGCCGCGCAATTTGCGGCCTCGTGTGGGCTTGTCTCGCCGGTCCGGCATTAAGAACCGGTCGCCAGGCTGTCCGCATCGGTACTAGAGCAGTTTAGGCAATAGATTCAAGCTGCCGCCTCGCGCGGAGCCGGAGCACGAATGGCAAAAGCAGCACTGGTAGCGGCATCGAAAGACTGGAAGGAAGAAGACGCCCGGCTCGCGGCGCTTATCTCTACGGGCATACTGGACTCACCTCAGGAGCCTACCTTCGACGCAATTACCCGGCTTACCGCCGAGTACTTCCACGCCGATACCGTCCTGCTCGGCTTTGCCGATCAGAGCCGCATCTGGATCAAATCCTACTGGGGTGAGCCTGTCCGCGAGCTGCCTCGCGCACGCTCTATCTTCAACATGATGCTGGCCGCCAACGGTCCGGTAGTGGTCCCCGATATTTCGCAGCATCCCGACTTTGAAGGACGGCGTCTGAACGTACGGCGGCTTCAGGTAAGGTCCTTTGCCAGCGTTCCAGTGCGCTCCCACGATGGCCTGATTCTTGGCGCTCTCTACGTCCTGGGATGTCAGCCGCGTCGTGGCATGGCGCTCGATGAGCTACGCATGCTCGAAAGCCTGGCCGAAATGGCCGCCAGCCAGTTGGAGCTTCGCAGGCTGAGACACGCACTCGAAGATCGCCGGCCGGCTCCCGTCCCCATAGCTCCGGCCACGTATCGCAGTTGGCCCACGCGGACAGATCTCCGTCTCGCGCTCGATCAGCACCAGTTTGTGCTCCATTACCAGCCCGAGATCGAGTTGGCCACTCACAGAATCGTTGGCCTTGAAGCGCTGATCCGCTGGCAGCATCCTGAGCGCGGGCTTCTGCCACCCGGCGAATTCATCCAGGCCGCGGAAGATACCTGCATGACTCTCCCCATCGGCGACTGGGCGCTCGCCGAGGTCTGCAGTCAGATTCAGCGCTGGAACCAGGAATGCCTGAAACACAACACGCTGCGCGTCTGTGTAAACCTTTCAGCGCACCAGTTCTCGCGTGAAGGCCTGGCTGATCATGTCGAAGCACTGCTCACGCGCTCCGGCATATCCAGCCGCCAGCTCGGCCTTGAAATGACCGAATCCAGCCTGATGCACGACCGCGATACCGCACTCGACGTCCTCGGCAGTCTGCGCCGCCTCGGCATCTCGCTGCTTATGGACGACTTCGGCACTGGCTACAGCTCTCTCAATCATCTGCACGCCTTCCCCTTTGACGTTCTAAAGATCGACCGTTCCTTTGTCAGTCGGATGACCGAAGGCCAGCAGCCGCTCCAGATCGTCCGCACCATCGTCGAGCTGGCCCGCGTCATGGGCATGGAAGTAGTGGCCGAAGGCATCGAGGCGCAAGAACAGCACAACTTGCTGCGTGACATGGGCTGCCGCTATGGCCAGGGATTTCTTTACGCACGACCGATGAGCGCAGCGGCTATCTCACGGTTGCTGTGCGAATCCAATCTCACGATACTGGAGTCAGAACCCGCCGCGGCTGCCGCAGACTAAGACCGCACGCCAGACCTTCACGCTAAGTGCATATCCCTTTTCGGGAATCTCTCCTCAAGGCTTCCGCTTCTGGAATTCGCTCCTGCGCTTTCGCAAAAAGCACCTAAAGTTTCAGCTCGATCAGCCCTGTATCCTCGGTTCGTGGAAGTACCGGCTGCCAATACGGAACTCCCAGCGAGCTTCGTCAGCACACTCGCCGCATTCGCACCTGACGACGGTCTCGCCGACGACGTAGCAGTCCTGGGTTATGAAAGTGCCGTGCCCATGCGGGTCGGCTTCGATCTCGCCGAGGCATCGACAGCGGAAGCCAGCAGTACAATCCAGCCCCTAACTCTCGACAGAAAATCCGCCAGCATCACCATCCGCATGAGCCACACGGAATGCGCGCAACTACGCAGGCGCGCGGCAGCAGCCAATCTGTCCGTCTCCGCTTACATGCGCTCCTGCATCCTTGAAGCTGAAATATTGCGCACACAAGTGAGGGAAGCCCTCGCTGAACTCCGCGCCGTCACGCCAGACGAGCCGCAATCCGCTACAACCTCTCCTAAACAGTCGCCGCGCCGCTGGTGGCATTTGGGCACACGCTCCAACTAGCTCATGCCCTATTCCACTTCAAGCACCAGGCACTTCAGATACTCGGTCTCCGGCAGGTTCAGTACCACCGGGTGATCCGGCGCAGCCCCGCGCCGAGCCAGCAGCCGCACTCGCCGTCCCGCATCGGCCGCAGCCGACGCGACCGCGCCCTCCAGCTCCGTCCAGCCCACATGATGCGAGCACGAGCAGGTGATCAGCAACCCGCCCGGACGCAGCATCTTCAGCGCGCGCAGGTTCAGCTCCTTGTATCCGCGCAGGGCTCCCTCCACTGCACGCTTGCTCTTGGCAAATGCCGGCGGATCGAGCACGATCGTGTCGAAGACCTCGCCCGCGCTCGACCAGTCCCGCAGAATCTCGAAAGCGTCGGCTTCAATCCAGTCCACCTGTGCGCTCAACTGCCCGCGATTGGCCGCAAGATTCCGCTCTGCCACTTCCAGCGAAGCTCGCGATGCATCGATCCCGGTCACGCTTTTCGACACTCGCGCCAGGTGCAGCGCGAACCCGCCCTGATAGGTACACACATCGAGCGCGCGCCCTCCTGGAGCCATCATCCACGCAAATTGCTGTGCAGCCGCATAGTTGGCATGCTGATCGAGGAACGCGCCGGTCTTCTGCCCGGCATTGGCGTCGTAGTGAAATGTGAGCCCGTTCAGGTGAAACTGCGTGCTGTTCTTCGGATTCTTCTTGTCCGCCGCCCACAGCGCCTCTGTCCCTGGCGCATCCAGCCCTTCAAGCTCGCGAATCCGCGGATCGGGCCGCTCAAGAATGGCGGCCGGCTTCAGCAGATCCCGAAACACGCCCGTGCAAACATCCCGCACCGCCGCCGAATATACACCCTTCGTCAGCAGTTGCAGAATGACCAGATCGCCATACTTGTCGGCGATGATGCCCGGCAGTTCGTCCGCCTCGCTGAAGCAGAGCCTGCAGGAGTCGCTTTCGCCCTTGAGCGGCACCAGCATCTCGAATCGCCGCTCGACCGCTCTTCGCAGCCGCGCTTCAAGCAGTTTCAGCCACGCCGCTTCATCCAGCGCCTCGCGCGCCACCATCCGCAACGCAATTTGCGACGCCGGACTGTAAAGCGCAGTCCCCAACAGCAGCCCGCGATTATCGGCCACGGGCATCAGCGCTGGGGAACCTTCTGGGCCGGTTGCAGGCAGAGTAAGCGACTCTATCTCCGATGCATACACCCACACGTGCCCGCCGCGGAGCCGGTCTGCGGCGCGTCTGCTGATCAGGGCCCCTGCAGCGGTTGCCTCTCGATCGGCCTTCGCACGCTTCGCAGGCCATTTCCCTTCGGCCCTCACCTTCGCAGGACCGGCTCCGCCTCCGCGCGGCTTTTTGGAATCCGTCTGGTTTGGCTTGGCCATATGCTCCTTGCCGGCCAGAAGCGAATTGCCCACCAGCCGCTACTTAATCTGAATATCCTCGATATACTGCCGCAAGTTACTGATTCTCATATTCCTTGCATTCAACGCAGTAGGATCCATCTTACCAAGGATCGGACCCCACACAGGCATGTCAGCCGTGCCATGCGATGGAATATTCGTGCCATATTCGAGCACAGCAATCACATGCGCGCTCGGAAACTTGCCGCCGTTACTCCGGCTCATCAGTGTTAAGTCGGTCGGTGACCGCTTGAGAGCGCTTGCCACCGGGCCATTACCACGCCCGTCGATTCCGTGGCATGGCGCGCAATAGTTCACAAACATCTGTTTGCCATCCACCGGAGTGGTTTTGGGGAGCGGAATTACCACCTTCGAATTTGTCGTTTTCACATCTCCCTGGCGTGCATAGCCGGCTCCTATGGCAACGGCCGCCGCAAGGATAAGCAAGAGGCTTTTCAGCATACATCCCTCCGTTTCAGACCTCCACTCCATCGGGCATTACGCACCTTTTGCGGTGGGACTGGATGTGACGCAGGGCACACTTCAGCACCCCGCAAAGCACTGACTCGACTCAAGGTGTCGATCATTATCATGTGGGATGTTCTGCCTTAAAAACTTTAGAAAGCCTATAATGAAGCATGGCGACAGTGCGGCAGGCCATGGCGACAGAGACTCCTGAGGCATCTACAGCTCAGAAGGCACCGTTGCCCACTGCCTTTCAGCCATCCGCCGCTCACACCGCTCTCAGCGAAGAAGCCATCAACGAGCGATTTGAAGGTCTCCTGCGCCAGGTCCAGACCAATCGTCCGAATGAAGATGTCTCCCTCATCCGCAAAGCGTGGGAGTTTTGTGTCCAGCATCACCGTGGCCAGATGCGCGCCTCCGGCGAACCCTACATCGTCCATCCGCTCGAAGTTGCTGAAGTGCTTGCCGAGATGCGCCTCGACGCCACCGCCATCGCTGCGGGCCTGCTCCACGATTCGGTAGAAGACACGCCCGCTACGAACGAAGAGATCGCCAACGAGTTCGGTGACCAGGTCGCGCACATCGTTGACGGCGTTACCAAGATTGACAAAATTCAGTTCGCAAACCGCGAAGACCGTCAAGCCGAAAATGTACGCAAGATGCTGCTGGCCATGGTCTCCGATGTGCGCGTTGTGCTTATCAAGCTTGCCGATCGCCTGCACAATATGCGCACGCTCGAGCATCTCAAGCCGGAGCGTCAGGAAGCTATCGCCCGCGAAACTCTCGACATCTACGCTCCGCTCGCACATCGCCTTGGCATGGGCAAGGTCCGTGGCGAGCTCGAAGATCTTGCCTTCCGCTATACCGACCCGGTCAGCTATGAGCGTGTTGCAGCTGCAGTCGAGGCCCGCCGCATCGAAGGCGAGCAGTTTCTGCACAGCGTCGAAGACACACTCGTCGAACAGCTCCGCGAAAACAACATCGAGGCGCGCGTCGAGTGGCGTATCAAGCGCCTCTACTCCATCTTCCAGAAGATCGAGCGAGCCAAAATCTCCTTCGATCAGGTCTACGACCTGCTCGCCATCCGCGTCATCACTCAGGACATCGCCTCCTGTTATGCGGTCATCGGCATCGTCCACTCCCTCTGGCGTCCCGTCCCCGGTCGCATCAAGGACTTCATCGCAATCCCACGCGCCAACCGCTATCAGTCCCTGCATACCACCGTCATGGGCGAAAGCGGCCACCAGTTCGAAGTGCAGATCCGCACTGAAGAGATGCACCGCATCGCCGAGGAAGGTATCGCCGCGCACTGGAAGTACAAAGCCGGTGACGGAGCAGTTACCGCACGCGACGAAGAACGGCTCAACTGGATTCGCCAGCTCGTCGAGTGGCAGAAGGAGATGACCGACCCCAACGAGTTCCTCTCCAGCCTGAAGATGGACCTCTATCCCGACGAGGTCTACACCTTTACGCCTAAGGGGAAGGTCGTTGTGGTTCCCGCGGGTGGCACGCCCGTCGACTTCGCGTACACCATCCACACTGAGGTCGGCCATACGTGCGTCGGCGCCAAAGTCAACGGTCGTATGGTCCCTCTGCGCACCAAACTGCGCACCGGCGACATCGTTGAGATCGTTACGCAGAAGGACCACAAGCCCAGCCGCGACTGGCTCACTTTCGTCAAGAGCCCCCGCGCCCGCAATAAGATCAAGCACTGGCTCAATGAGGAACAGCGCCGCCGCGCTGTGGAAGTGGGCCGCAAGCTCCTCGAAAAGGAGGCGCGCAAGTTCAAGGTGCCCATGGCGCAGATCGGCGACCAGGACCTGGGCCGAATCGCTGGCGAATACGGTGTAGCTACCGCCACCGACCTGCTGGCTACCATCGGCCAGGGCAAGCACCCCGTGAACCAGGTGCTGAACAAACTCGCACCCGGCTATGCCAGCCAGGGCGATACAGCAGAGGCTACACCGGAGACCAAGTCCGAGGGCGACTCCGGCATGCCCGACTCCGTGCGCAAGCTGCATCTCACGGGGTCAGACTCACTTCAGGTTGAAGGCCAAAACGATCTGCTTGTCTACCGCGCGCGCTGTTGCAATCCCATCCGCGGCGAAGAGATTGTGGGTTACGTCACACGCGGAAAGGGCGTCGCCGTACACGCCCGCAGTTGCCCCAACGTGCAGAACCTGCTCTACGAAACCGACCGCCGCATCAACGTCGAGTGGGCGCGTGCCGGCGACGAAGCTCGCGCGCAACGTTACCCGGTCAAGATCACCGTTTACTGCGACGACCGTACGGGCATGCTGAAAGAGCTTACGTCGATCATCTCCGACGAGAACACTAACATCCGCAACGTTGACATCAGCCGCGACGAAACCGGAGAGGCCATCATCGAGTTCGTAGTCGACGCCGAAGACCTGCGCCACTTGACGCGCATCGTGCAGGGCCTTCGTAGAGTCAACGGCGTCCGCGCCGTTCAGCGCACACAGAAGGTGTAAAAACACTGCTGCCAGCGCGAATTTCACACACAATTTGTCGTCGGGGTTTTGTAGCAGGCAGGATCTCAGTCGTCCTGAAATCCTGAAGATATCTGCGCCTACACCACCGCCAACGCCGCCGACCCCTTACCCGGTGGTACAAACCGATCCGCCCGCCACGCAATGGCCAGCTTTTCCCGTTCCAGCAGCTTGCCGATCTGCCCGCGTGCATGGTCGGCCCAGGGGCCGCGGTTGTCCAGCCTTACATAAGCCCGCCAGTGGCGCAGCGCATGCCGCTCCATTCCCTTGCGCTCATACGCCAGCGCCAGGTTATAGTGCGCATCCGCATACCGTGGCGCAAGCTCCACGGCCCGGCAATACGCCTCGATGGACTCATCCAGCCTTTCCAGCTCATCCAGCACGTTGCCCAAATCGAAGTAAGCCAGCACATAGCCGGGATCGATTTCAGTCGCCCGCCGGTACAACTCCTCCGCCCGCCCATACTGCCGCAGATGGAAGTAGAGCGTACCCAGGTTGATGCACGCCGCCGCATAGCCTGGGTCGATCTCAAGTATCTCCTCATATAGCGCAATTGCTCGCTGCTTTTCGCCTGTCTCCTCGGCATGTACTGCGTCCAGAAACCGCTCATGCGTCAATCGGCCCGGAGCACGCAGCGCCGCGGCCTCTGAAACAGCCTGCGGTCCCGCCGGACCATCCGCTCGCTCAAAGTCGAAGAGCAGTTGCCGCCGGATCGGATCGACCATCGCGCCCCGATGTCGGAACGCCAAGCGCGTGCCCGTGCACACCACGCACGCCTCGAGAAGCGGATTCGTCATGCCCGCCACGGCCTTCATGGCGAGAATCGAATTCCGGATCGAGGCTGCCGGTACATCGCTCTCGCGTAGTGCGCGCAGCGTCCTGAGCTGCCCAAGGTCCTGAAAGCTGTATGTCTGTTGTGGAGGAATCAGTCCGGCTCGCTCCCACCCCAACAACTGGCGAGAGCTGATCTGGGTAATGCGCAGCACATCCTGGCGGCTAAAGCTGTTCACTGTCTGATGCTCCCGTCAGCTCTTTTTAGGAACCGCTCTTGAACCCGATTATGCCAAGAGTATGCGTGGATAAGCAGACGAGAACTACCACCACCACAAAAAAATACGTGGATAACCCGTGCACGATTTGGTACACACACACAAGTACGCACCGCCGCTGAGTGCCCAAAAACTTGAAAGGCCTCTTCACCACAAAGAGGCCAGCTGAACCTTGGATTGTTGAGAAATCGACTGGAGCCGACGGTCAGACTTGAACTGACGACCTGCTGATTACGAATCAGCTGCTCTACCAGCTGAGCTACGTCGGCCTGCTCTTTCGATTGTATCTTTCGGGCGGGAGAAGGTAAAGTTGACCCGTGCTTCTGCGCGCCATTCCGGTGCGCCCAGGCGAGTTCAGGTGAGCCATGAGCCTTCTGGCACAGACACTGCAACTGGCGTTCAAAATCGCGATTGTATGGGCCGGCGGCTTCCTGCTGGCAGTCGCGGTTCGTGCGTTGCTTCCTGACGAGAGCGGAATCAACTTCCCTGCGAGCTCATCCGCGCTGTTCGTTCCCTATAGCCGCATCGGCTTCTGGACCTGTCTGCTTGCCGCCCTCACTGTCACCGCGCTGGTCGTCATTCGCGCCATGCTCACAGACTTCGGTTTGCGCTCGTAATGCACATCGATCCGGTCACAGAGTGGCGCAGACTCACCGAGCACTATCGCCAGATGAGCGATGTGCAGCTTGAAGAGCTCGCGCGCGACTTCGCTGATCTCACTGAAGCCGCACAGCAGATTCTCCGCGATGAGTTGCGCCATCGCGGCCTGTCAGAGCGCGGAGTCCCGGCTCCGCCCAATCCAACGCTCACTCGCACTCAGATAGCCGTTGCATCGCCTCGGAACGGCGCGGACGTGCCTGCTAACCCCGAAGAGTCCGATGAGGATGACAGCGAGCCCGTCGAGTACACCTGGAAAACTCTTCTCTGCGAGTGCGAGGAGTGGGACCAGATGTGGCAGCTACAGGAGATGCTGCGCCGTGCTGGAATCGATAGCTGGTTCGATGGCCCGCGATCTATTGGCGACAGTAGCTTGCTCTATCCCCGCATCCTAGTCGCCGCCGATCAGCTCGACGAAGCGCGCGCCGTCATTGCCCAACCCATCCCACAGGACGTCGTTGACGACTCTCGCACCATGGCCCCGGACTACGAGATGCCGCGCTGTCCGGCCTGCCGCACCAAAGACCCGGTACTCGAAGCTACCGACCCCGTCAACACCTGGCGATGCGAGGCCTGTGGCCGCCAATGGAGCGATCCGGCGCCTATCGTTGAGGGTCAGCCCTGAGACTCTTGCTCTTGAGCCCGCCAAGGGCTTTAGAAACGGAAAGAGCCGCCCGGCAACAGGGCAGCTCAATCCTTAGGGAGAATAGTTCCAACGGAGGCAAAACCATCAGAACTTTCTGGCTGCATGTTAGGAGCGGGGGGAGGCAGTGTCAAGGAGAAATGTGAATGAAAATAAAATTACTATTTTCAATAATTTACAAATGACCTCTCAAATTGCGCATGGCGTGGATATTCTCCTTATATTCGCCTTTACTTATCCGTTATTTTCCGGTATTTATCGGTGTTTTCTAGGATTTATGCCCACTTTTCCACAGGCGTGGCTAACCGTTAACCCT
This sequence comes from Occallatibacter sp., assembly GCA_035546015.1. GTDB lineage: Bacteria > Acidobacteriota > Terriglobia > Terriglobales > Acidobacteriaceae > Telmatobacter. Next base: position 7,022 of record DASZXD010000082.1, on the reverse strand, counting down.
TCGGATTCGGCCCCGGCACAGCTGCCGGCTTTTCCGCCAGACCTTCCCGCAGATCGAGATGGATAAACTCCTCGTCATAGACTGACGAAGCTGGCTTGCCATGGGCGATGCGGTAGAGCGCCCGTCCGCCGCCCAGGAAGAATCCCAGAAGGATGGCCGCGAGAGATCCGACGATGACGATGGCAGCAATGCCTAGCAACAGCTGACTGGTCTTCGAAATCTCCGATTCACCGCCCTGCGGAATCGCAGTCAGGTCTGCCTCGTAATGAACCATCTCCAGCAGCCGATGGCTTTCATCCGGAATGGCATCTCCGCTTACCAGTGCTACCAGTACGCCGCTGCGCCGTACCTCAAGCGAGGCGAGGTCCGAGTCCTGAAGCGCCTTCGGCCACGCCGGCTGCGCCAGGCTGCCTGCCTTGATGTAGTTGCGGATCGCCGTCTCCTGCGCCTCGGCAATCTGTGGTGTCGGGTACTCGATGAGCGTAAGCGTAGCCGGCCCCGAAGCCAGGGAGTAGTTCGCCGTCACCGTCTCGGCCTCGCGGTCGAAGCCGACAATGCTTGCTGGCAGTACGCCTGCGCCGCCCTCATAGCCTGCCGGCCCCAGCGCATAGTGGGTCGTTTGCCCATCGAGCGAGCCCTTCGGCAGATAGGCCAAAATCGGCGGAGCCAGCGACTTGTTGCCGCCCGGCTCAGGCAGTCCCCGCGCGATCTCGCGCAACTCGCCTGCAGACATCGGCCCGACGTGTGAGAAGGTCGCGTCTACCACGGTGTCCCCGCGCCAGAACAGCACGTGCCCCTTGTCAGACGCAGCACCGGTGCCGATCTGCTCCTTCGCCCAGCCATTGGGGCGATAGAACGAATACGCCCCATATGCACCTGTCGCATCGCCAAACCGCAGCGCGCGCAGCGTGAGCGTATCTCCCTCGCGCTTGTAATGTGCCAGTGCACCAAAGGTAAAGCCATACTCCTTCAAAGCCGCAGCATTCGTTTGGTCAGCCTGCGCAGCATCCGTCAGGCTTTCGATAGTGCCTTCAGCAACCCACCCGTCAAACGCATCCGGAAGCAGTGCCTTGGGCGAAGGCGGCAGCGTGATCGTCGTCGCCGTCGGCTTCTGCGAAAACTCGGACGGCGCCGCCTGTCCGGCAGCAATCGACGCGCTTCCGGCAAGCGAAAGGCAGCCAGACAAGACCGCAATCGATCCACTGAGCCAGACTCTACGCAACGCTCCGCCCCTCAATTTCTCCAATCCAACCTGCCCCATATATTCAGGGTACACTCCGTACCGCTGCCTTTTCTCCGCCGCCATCTTTACTTTGACACTGGCTCAGGCAGAAAGGTTCCCGCTCACATCGCCTTTCCACGGCGTCAGCCGCGGCAGCCAGCGCGGAACGTTGCGCTTGTAAATTGCATATTGCTCTCCGTAGCGGCGCTTGGCAGTCGGCTCCTCATAGAAGTACACGAACAAATGAAAGCCAAGCCAGAGAACAGCGGCATAAATGATCATCGAATAGCTTGCGAACAGCAGCGTCTCCCCGGCTACACAAGTGAGCACGCCCATATACATCGGATTACGCACATAACAGTAGAGCCCGCTTACCACCAGTCGTTCCGTAGGAGTCGTGGGCACCAGTGTTCCACGCCCCACGTGCACAAAGCGCACAACAGACTCAAGTAGCGAAACCAGCCCGACTACGATAAGCGCAGTGCCTAACGCCATCTGCCACGCAGGCTCGTCCTGTGGCACGCGAAATCGCGTCATCCAAAGCGGAAGATAGACCAGCCCGATCCCCGGCCCGCCGAAGACAACGAAGAGAATAGAGACCATCGCGTTGCGTCTTTGGGAGGCCATCGAGCAATCCGCACAATGCAGTGGCAAAGTTATGCGTTTCTGCTTTGCCTCATCTGCCGATCAATCTCTTCTATACGCTCTTTCGCATGCAGCAGATCGAGGTTTTCCTTCGCCCTGAGTAGTGCAATTGCATCCAGTTTGCGCCCTTCCAGAATCATCGCGCGAAGAGAAGCTTCATCGTCCCACCCCCCACCAGGCGAGGCATGCACCGGCGTGCCACTTCCCGCAAGAAACTCCACAATTGAATCGCGCACGCTCTCGTAGTATTTGCGTCCACCGCCGTACATATCGGCCATCGGCACACGGCTCATGGCAGTGATCACCATCAGACGATACGTCGTAACCCCTCTCTGGTCTTGCATCGTATCGAAGCCGATATCTGAGATATCGCTGAAGGGAATCTCGCCCGAGTCGACCTTGAACATCCTCCGCCTGCGCCAGAAGGCAATCCCACGCACGCGATCAAAGATAAAGGTCGTTTTGCGCAGACAGATGCCGGAACAGAGGAGCATGAATGCAGCCCCAAACAGCATCTTGTGCCTGCCCGGCAGAGCTCCCAGGTATAGCAGCGGTACAGCCACGCTCATAAAGAGCCCGCACAGAAACAGCCCGCTGTCAGCCGCAACCAGCTCGCTCTCTGTCCTGCGAACAATCTTCATGGTGGAAACCTGCAGCCACTATCGCACGAATTGCGATGTTTCAGCCGTGTAATCTTGCACCCTGCAGGTTACTTTGGCCGGCCCACCACACATCAAAGGCTGCCAGCGCCAGCTCGCACTGGATACGGTGCCGCTCCTTCTTGTCGCGCACCTTTTTGCGCAGCTCCTCTTCAAGAGGGACCAGCAGGTCGAACGTAATATTTGCTGGCTGGAAGTCCTTTGGGTCCGCATGCGTAATGTAGTACACCAGCGATCCCAGCGCCGTCTCGCGTGGAACCGGTCTAGGCTCTTCTCCGTTCGCAAGCGCCGCCGCGTAGATGCCTGCCAGCATACCCGTAGCGATCGATTCCGTATATCCTTCCACTCCGGAGATTTGCCCGGCAAAAAAAATCCGCGGTTCCTTCTTCAGTCGCAGCGCTTCATCCAACAGCTCCGGCGCGCAAATATACGTATTGCGATGAATCTGCCCGTAGCGCAGAAACCGAGCATTTTCGAGGCCCGGAATCAGCCTGAGCACACGGGCCTGCTCTCCATACTTCAGGTGATTCTGGAATCCGACAAGGTTATAGCTGTCGGCGCGCACATTCTCCTTGCGTAACTGCACCACAGCCCATGGAGTCGTTCCCGTGCGCGGATCGCGGAGCCCCACCGGCTTCATTGGGCCATAACGCAATGTGTCACGCCCGCGTGTGGCCAGCACTTCAATCGGCAGGCAACCTTCAAAGTAATCGAGCTTCTCCCACTCCTTCTCTTCCGCCGCCTCGGCCGCAACCAATGCGTCATAAAAGCGGTCGTACTCGGCCCTTTCCATCGGACAGTTGATGTAATCCGCCGTGCCCTTGTTCCATCGCGCCGCAAAGTACACTCGCTCCATATCGATGGTCTCGGCATCCACGATCGGTGAGATCGAATCGTAAAACGCCAGATGCTGAGAACCAGTGAGCCGCGCAATCTCCGCGCTCAGCGCATCTGAGGTAAGCGGCCCGGTAGCCACAATCGTGATCGCGGCTTCTGGATCGAGGCTCGTTACCTCTTCGCGAATTACACGAATCGCCGGCTCGGCCGCAATAGCCTCCGAGATTCGCCGCGAAAACTGTACGCGGTCTACAGCCAACGCATGCCCTGCCGGAACAGCCGTCTCATCCGCGAGCCGCAGCAGTGCGGAACCGCCGCGCCGCATCTCCTGCTTCAACAACCATGGAGCCGTATTTGGCGATTCGCTCTTCAGGGAATTCGAGCAAACCAGTTCGCCGAAATCCGTCGTTTGGTGCGCCGGCGTCAGTCGCGGCTTTCCGGCGACCATCGCACGCATCTCGTAGAGATCCACCTCGCAGCCAAGCCGCGCCGCCGTCAGTGCTGCTTCCGGCCCCGCCAGCCCTCCGCCAATCACGCGGATTCTCACGAAGCAGTCTCCTCGACTTCCATGGTCGCGAGCTGTTTCAGCGCGTCGCCGCTCACGCGGACATTCCTCCACTCATCCAGGAACTCGCCACCATGTGCCGCATAAAAATCAATCGCCGGTGTATTCCAGTCCAGCACTGCCCACTGCAGCCTCTCGCAGCCGTTCTCCAGGGCCACCGTGGCCACACGCTTCAGCAGCGCCTTGCCGATACCCAGCCCGCGCATCTCAGGCATCACGAACAGGTCTTCGAGATAGATTCCTGGCTTGCCCACCCACGTCGAGTAGTTGAAGAAATAGAGTGCAAAGCCCACCGGCTTGCCGTCGTGCTCCGCGATCTGACACTCCCAGAAGGGCCGTGGCCCAAAACCATCCCGCATTAACCCCTCTTCCGTTGCTTTTACCGCGTCGGGTGCACGCTCAAACGTAGCCAGCGCACGGATAAAGGCCAGAATCTGTGGGACATCCGCCGGGGTCGCGGTGCGAACAACTGTAGCCATGGTCATATTTTAGAGTCTCGCGCATGTGATCCGTGCCACATGCCGTCGTGGCGCAAGGCGTTACCATCCATCTGCAGCGGTTTTTCGCCGCGCGCTGCCATGCAACCCTGCACCCGTTTCCGTCGTCCACCCCAGAAGAACCGTGTGCTTGGCCTGCGCTGCGCAGAAACGCGCTTCGTGATACGTCCCTCTTGTCGAGGGCCTGTACTTGGATTTAACGTTGGTTCTGCCACGATTTGACAAGTTTTTTCTGAGCTTGCGGGCTGCCCAGATCCGCATTGCTCTCAAGGAGAAGAAAATGAAACGCAATCTCTCGCTCTGGCTCAGCCTGCCTGCCGTGGCTGGCCTGCTGGCTTTTGCCTCTTTGCCTGCCCTTGCACAGCAACCTGCAGCCGGCGCCGCACCCGCCGGCGCCACAGGCAAGGTTCACGGACACGTGACCAATCCCACTGGCCAGGCCCAGGGCACCGGCTCCGTCAGCCTCTCCACCGACGGCGGCAACACCCTCAAGTACACTTTCCCGGTCGACGCCAACGGTGACTACACCGGTGAGGCCGCGCCCGGCAAGTATATGGCCGTCTATCGTGCGCCTGACACGCCTCCGGGCAAGATGGTCGACGATCTGCCGAATGTCACCGTAGTCGCGGACCAGGATGTCGTCGCCGACATCGACATGTCGCGCCAGGAATACATCGACAAGATGCCCGAAGACCAGAAGAAGCAGCTCGAGGAGCTCAAGAAGGCCAACTCCGAGGCCATGAAGGCCAACGTGGTCATCAACAAGCTCAACACAGACCTGAAGGTTGTCGGGCAGGACAAACATGATATCGACACCGCCCCGCAGGTTGCGGCACAGCAGGCCGGCGCAAACGCACAGCGGGCCGACATCGACGCCAAGACCGCCGAGATTCGCTCCGCCAAGTACGCGGACATCGATAGCTTGATGACCAAGGACACTCAGCTTAAGCCCGATGAGGCGCTGCTGTGGGCCAACCTCGGCTATGCGCAGGCCGGCGAAAAGAAGTACGACGACGCCATTACCTCCTACAAGAAGGCCATCGATCTTGAAACGGCCGCCAAGAAGCCGCGCATGGAAGTAATCGGCGTGGCGCAGGCCGGGCTCGGTGAAGTCTACGCCCGCACCGGCAAGGTGCCTGAGGCAAATGCCGCATTTGATGCAGCCGCCAAAGCCGATCCCACACGTGCCTCGCTCCATCTCCGCAATGAAGCTGTGATTTTCTTCCAGGAGCACAACTCCACGGCACAGGTCGCCGCCGCAGACGAGGCCATCAAGACCGATCCGAACGACGCGATTCTCTACTACATCAAGGGTCAGGGACTGGTGCAAAACGCCACCATCGATCCCAAGACGCAGCGGATCGTTCTGCCCGATGAATGCACCACGGCCTACCAGAAATACCTCGAACTGCAACCCAACGGCCCCTACGCCGCCGAGGTGGCAGGCATCCTGTCTCAGGCCGGACAAAAGGTCAGCTCCAACTACAAGGCCGGCAAGAAGTAGTCCGGCTCCCGCTTTGCATCAAGGGCGTCCACACCGGACGCCCTTTCTGTTTGGTACAACAACACGAACGCATACAAGCTACTAAAATCCAATCCATGAGCGCTGGTTTACTGAGCTACGAAGAAGCTGCGGCTCTGGTCTCCCGCCAGGCAGAGCAACTTGCGCCGCCGCGCACAATCGAGCGAGTCCTGCTCGACAGTGCTGCCGGACGCATTCTTGCACAGCCAGTGCTTGCCGATCACGATCAGCCGCCCTTTGCCCGTTCCACACGCGACGGTTACGCCTGCCGCGCAACTGAAGCCTCTGCGTACCAGCCGCTCGCAATCGCTGGTACAACCCGTGCGGGCGACCCTCCCTCCGGCCCGCTACCACCCTGTGCGGTGTGGGAAATCATGACCGGAGCGCCTGTTCCTACCGGCGCAGATGCGGTCATGATGCTGGAGCACGTCACAACCGACAGCAAGACCGTCCGCCTGCTTCCGTCGCGCACAATCGCTGTTGGCGAAAACATCGTTGCACGAGGCGCGCAGGCCCGCGCCGGTGAGGAACTCCTCAGTTCTGGCACTGCAATCAGCTTCGCGCAGATCGCACTTGCCGCCTCTTGCGGCTGCACAGCGCTGGATGTCTTCGCCCGCCCGCGCGTTGCCGTCCTATCCACCGGTGATGAACTCGTTCCTATCGAAACCGATCCTGCCCCAGGCCAGATTCGCAACTCCAGCAGTCACATGCTCGCCGCGCAGATCGTCGCCGCCGGTGGCGAGCCCTGGGTACTGCCCATCGCCGCCGACCGCGCCGATGCTCTCGACACCGCGCTTGAACAAGCCGCGCAGGCCGACCTGCTGCTCGTTACCGGTGGCGTCTCCGCTGGCAAATTCGACCTCGTCGAACCGGCACTCGAACGCCGTGGTGCACGCTTTCATTTCACCGGCGTCCGCATCCAGCCCGGCAAGCCGTTGGTCTTTGGCGAACTACCAGCCTCAAGTTCCGGCCGAGACGAGAACCGTACGAAGTACTTCTTCGGCCTTCCAGGAAATCCAATTTCTTCCGCGGTCACATTTCAACTTTTCGCCGCTCCGGTGCTCGCCGCGCTCAG
>DASZXD010000081.1:0-37108 GCA_035546015.1 Occallatibacter sp. | reverse complement strand
AGGTCGACGTCAATCATGCCCAGTGGATGCGGGAACTTTGCCTTCACTTCGGGCAATGCGCCGAGATGCGGCGCGATACGCACGGTTGCAAAACCGGGGCTGGCGGGCTCGATGCCGGCGACGAGCGTGAGCAGGTCGTAGATGGGATGCGCGCTCCATGCATGCGAATCGGAGCGGGTTTGGCCCGGTGTCTCAGGCCATGTGCTGAAGTGAAGCGCGAGCAGATCGCGCCACGGTTTGATGGAGTCGAGATAGCTGTCAGCCATGCCGGCGTGATCGAGCGCGCGAGAGAGATAGAAGCGGAAGTAGTATGACGCGCTGAGGACGCCGTTGGGCGTGGTGCCGGGCTCGATGGCGAGAACTTTCTTGAGCACGTCCTGCTGATGGTCACGCGGAATGACGTCGTAGAGCACGCCGAGGATGTTGGCCTGCTGGCTGAAGCTTGTGCGGTCGGGCGTGTCGGCGAGCATTCCGCGTTGCGGATTCCAGCATCGTTCGTAGAGGCCCTGACGTACGTGATCGGCGCGGGTTTTGTCGCGCCCGGCGAAGACGGGATCGCCGAGGTGCTGCTCGAGGTCGGCTGCGTCACTGAGCGCGCCGAGATATTCGAGCGTTGTGACACAGGACTCGCCTTTCGAGTCGTACGTGGGAATTTCGCCGGAGGGCACCCAGTCGATGAAGCTCCACCAGGGAAGCTCGCGCAGCAGGCCGTCGGGCTGCTCGTAGCCTGCGAACCAGTGGAGGACGGAGCGGGCGCCGGGGAGCAATGCACGTGCGGGCCCTGCGTCAGGCCGGTACATCCACCAGTCGTGGATCATGCCGATCCAGAGCAGCGAGAAGGTGGGGATGGTCTGCGCGAGCGAGCTTGGATAGCGGCTGCGCGTAATGCCGTCAGGGAAGCGCGAGTCGTCGAAGGCCTGGATGGCCTGCAGCGCGAGCCGATCGTCGTTAGCGACAGCGTAAGAGATCAGCGCCTGGATGCGCGTGTCGCCGATGTACTGGAGCTGCTCGTAGTACGGCGTGTCCATGTAGGTTTCGTGAGCGTCGAGGCGGGCGGTGCGCCAGCTTATCTCATCAATTTTGGCGAGGTCGGGACCGAGAACGGGATCGGAGGTTTCGAAGCTGGCGAGTTGCTTGAAGGGATACGCGGTGAATGCGGCGGTGAGGGATTCGAGCGTGAGCGGTTCGCTGCCGGTTTCGATGTCGAGATCGAGATAGCGCCAGGTGCGCCACCAGAGCGGCTCGAAGACGCGATGCTGGCCACCGTCAGGCAGGAAGCTGTCGCGCAGGCCGCGGGCGGTGCGGTTACTTACATCATTGCGGTCACCTTTGTGGCCCTGCTTGTCGTAGAGAGCTTCAGAGTAGGTGAACCAGATCTTCGCACCTTTACCGCCGGAGACGGTGAGGATGGGATAGGCAGTGGTGAGTGCTTTGCGGTCGAGGAGCAGGTGAACATGCGTACCGGAGGGAACAGTCAGCAGTGAGCCTGGGAACTTGTTCCAGCCGGGTTGCTCGGAGCCGACCGTGTCGATACGCACAACATTGCCTGCGCTCTCCAGCTTGTATTCCATGTGCGGGAGCGTGTCGGGAACCAGACCCCAGTTGTTGTCACCTGTCGTATCGGCGGAGTGGGCCTTGTTGACGGTGGGATAGATGCTGTCGCGCATGGGCGAGGCGACGGGAACCCAGGCGGAGCTTGTGTCGTCAGGAGAATTCCAACTCCAGTCGTATTTTGCGGCGTCGATCTGCTCGCCGGGGCCGGAGGCGAAATAGGTTTTGACGGTGACCGAGGAGCGGTCGAGCGGCGTGTGGCCGGGCTCAAGCTCGACCTGCCAGCCGTTGGGCGTACTGATGGAGTCCGCCCCGGTGGCTTCGCTTTCGAGCAGGAAGGCGGTGCGGTCGCTCATCTGCGCGATGGGGGCGAAGACACCCCAGTTCCACACAGTTGCGGTGATGAAGTTCTTGCCTGCGTGCAAAAGTGGCGCAATGTCGAATCGCTCATAGCGCCAGTGCGAGAGGTCGCCTCGTGCCGGGCCGTCGCCGGCGCGCTGGCCGTTGACGTAAAGGACGAAGCGGTTGTCGGCGCTAACGCGGATGACGTAGCTCGCCGGCACGGTATCCAACGTGAGCGTACGGCGGAAATGGAGCACAACGGGCTCGCGCAGCGGCGCATCAGGGTGCGTGACCCAGGAGGCGTGCCATTCGCGGTGCGGCGGGTCTTGAGACTGCATGCTGCGGGCGAAGGCCAAAAACGAGGTTGCAAAGACAAGTACGGGCAGCAGACGATTGAAAAATTTGCGGCTTCTCATTCCAGCTAAACAGCTTAATGGAAAAGAGAGAAACGCGCCTACAATATTCGCCTTTTGTGCGCCCTTTTGTATGGCTTAGACCGTGGCGGCGAACAAAATGCAGGCCTGTGTTGAGGATTTCCCAATTCTATGCGCTTGATTTTGCATGCCTGTAACCTGATATTCATATTGGCCACGTAGCCTGAGGGGTGTGGACGTAAACGTGCCTGAGATTCGTATTTCCCAAGCGCAACTCAAGCCTGAGCCAGCAACCCGCGCTGAGAATGACTCTGCCGAAACGGCAAAAGATGGGCATTCGGCGATCAGGCAATTTCTGCTCTCACGCGGCAACTCGGCTGCTGCCGACCGCACCTTCCATGCGCTGATGGTGGCGTGCGCGCTGAGCATCTTCGCCATCGTGGGACTGATTGCATGGCGGCTGGTGGTGAGCTCGCACATGACGTGGAACCGATTCGGATTCCACTTCTTCTATCAGACATTCCACGACACGATTACAGGACAGGCGATGTACTGGGACCCTGTGAACGGGTTCTTCAGTGCAGTGCCGTTCATTTATGGAACGCTGGTTTCGTCGTTTGTGGCGCTGCTGATTGCAGTACCTCTCGCGGTCTTACTGGCCGTGTTCCTGACTGAGATGTGTCCGAAGGTGCTGCGCGGGCCACTGGCTTTCCTTACCGAATTGCTGGCCGCGATTCCCAGCATTGTGTACGGTTTGTGGGCCATGTATGAGCTGGTTCCGCTGCTGCGCGAATACGTCAACCCACTCCTTTCGAAACTGCTCGGCTGGACCGGTCTGTTCGTAAACGACAACCCTACAGGCCTGGGCTTTCTTGCTTCCGGTGTGATTCTTGCCATCATGATTTTGCCCATTATCTCGTCGCTGACGCGCGAAGTGATGTCTGCGGTGCCGCACTCACAGCGGGAGGCGGTGCTGGCGCTGGGCGCCACACGCTGGGAGATGATCCGAGTGGGCGTGCTGCGCAATGCACGGATAGGCATTGTGGGCGGCATCATTCTGGGGCTTGGCCGCGCGCTGGGCGAGACGATGGCGGTCACTATGGTGATCGGCAATACGCCGGAGATTCACAAGTCGCTGTTGGAGACGGGCATCTCGATGGCTTCGGTGATTGCGGACCAGTTTACGGAAGCGGTAAGCGATATGCATCGCAGCGCGCTGATCGAGATCGGGCTGGCGTTGTTCATCGTAACGATCATTGTGAACGCATTTGCGCAACTGCTGGTGTGGGCGGTGACGCGCGGCGCACCGTCGCAAGCGCGTTGAGGAACAAAACATGAGTGTCGACAACTATCAGCTGCGATCGCGTTTGCGGTCGCTGACGGACAACTTGGTGACGGTGATGGCGGTACTGGCCACGCTGATTGTTGTTGCTCCGCTGGCGGCGATCTTCGGCTACCTGATTTACAAGGGCACAAGCTCACTAAACCTCGCGTTCTTCACACAGATTCCGAAGCCGGAGGGCGAGTCTGGCGGCGGTATGGCCAACGCGATTGTGGGCAGCGGCGTGGTGCTGGCCCTGGCCAGCCTGATCGGGATTCCGCTGGGAATCGGCGGCGGCATCTTTCTGGCGGAGTTTGGACGCGGAACGAAGCTGGCGAATGCAGTTCGCTTTACGGCAGACGTGCTTAACGGCGTACCATCGATCGTGATGGGGCTGGCGATCTACTCGCTGATTGTGAGTGTGCACAGCTCGTGGATTCCCTTCTCGGGACACTTTTCGGCGTTCTCCGGCGGCGTGGCGCTGGGCATCATGATGATTCCTACTGTGTGCCGCACTACGGAAGAGATGCTGCTGATGGTGCCGCACGCGGTGCGCGAGGCAGCGCTTGGACTAGGCGTGCCCAACTGGCGTTCGGTGCTTTCGATCACGCTTAAGACAGCTTCTCCGGGCGTTATTACAGGTTGCATGCTGGCTTTTGCTCGCGTGGCAGGTGAAACCGCGCCGCTGATCTTTACGGCGCTGGGCAACTCGTTCATGAGCTACAAGCTCAACGAGCCCATTATGGCGCTGCCTTTGCAGATTTATCTATATGCGATCTCGCCTTATGACGACCAGCACAGGCTGGCATGGGGCGGGGCGCTGGTGCTGATTGCGCTGATTGTGATTGCGGTTTCTCTGGTGCGGTATGTGACCAGCCGCGGCGTGTTGAAGGGAGCTAATTAGGTGGGTGTAGGCATAGAGGTCTCAAACCTGAATGCGTGGTACGGGACGAATCACACGCTGCAGGACATCAATCTGAATATCCCGGCAAACCACGCCACGGCTCTGATTGGTCCTTCGGGCTGCGGTAAGAGCACCTTTGTGCGCTGCCTGAACCGAATGCATGAGACCAACCCCGTGGCGCGCGTGACAGGAACGGTGCGCATCGGCGGCAAGGACATTTACTCGGATGCGAAGCCAGTGGAGATCCGCCGGCGCGTGGGCATGGTGTTTCAGCGGCCCAATCCGTTCCCGACGATGTCGATTTATGACAACGTGGCCGCAGGCCTCAAGCTGAATGGCTACTCGAATCGGCGTACGCTGGACGAGATTGTGGAGAAGTCGCTCAAGAATTCAGCGCTGTGGGACGAGGTGAAGGACGATCTGAAGAAGAAATCCGGCGCGAGTCTTTCGGGCGGACAGCAACAAAGGCTGTGCATTGCGCGCGCGCTAGCCGTGGACCCGGAAGTGCTGTTGATGGATGAGCCGGCATCGGCGCTCGATCCGGTGAGCACATCGAAGATCGAGGACCTGATCTTTCAACTGAAGTCGCAGTACACGATTGTGATTGTGACGCATAATATGCAGCAGGCAGCCCGCGTAGCAGAGAAGACGGGATTCTTTTTGAATGGCCGGCTGGTGGAGTTCGACTCCACGCACAAGATTTTCACGAATCCCTCAGACAAGCGGACCGAAGACTACATCACAGGCAGGTTCGGATGACACGCATACGGTTTCAACAGAGCCTGGAAGATTTGAAGGAAAACCTGCTGGTGATGGCCGGGCTGGCGGAGCAGGCCATTCAGCGCGCGATTGAAGCGTACCGGGTGCGCGATCTTTCGATCTGCGACCTGGTGAACCGCAGCGAGATTGCGATCAACCGCATGGAGCGAGACATCGATCAGGCGGCACTCGATCTGCTGGCGATGGAGCAGCCAATGGCCATCGACCTGCGCTTTATTCTGTCGGTGATCAAGATCAACGCGGATCTTGAGCGCGTGGGCGACTCGGCCAAGAGCATCAGCGACCGCGTGCGGCAGATGGAGCAGATGGGTGCGGTCGATCTGCCGGTGGATATTCCGCGGATGGCCTCGCTGGCGGCGGATATGGTGCGGAAGAGCCTGCAGTCGTTCATCGAGGCGGATGCGGAGCTGGCGCGCGGCGTGCTCACCATGGACGATGCGGTGGATGCAATGAACCGCTCTGCTTACAAAGCGCTGACGAAGGTGATGGAAGAACAGAGCCACATTGCTCCGCAGGCGCTGAATGCACTGATGATCTGCCGCAGCCTGGAGCGCGTGGCCGATCATGCGACGAACATTGCAGAAGACGTGATCTTCTGGGTGCAGGGCGCGGATGTGCGGCACCACAAGAGCCTGGCCAAGGCGGAGAAGGCCTCGACACCGCCGGTTCAGTAACCTCAGAAGCTCTTAAAAGAATATGGGCCGCACCGGAGAGTGCGGCCCATATTCTTTGCTGTCATATTTCTGCGCAATCAATCAACGAGGGCTGATGCGGACGCCCATGCCGTTAAGCCTGCTGCGGGCGCGCGCGGCCTCAGGCGTTTGCGGATGGCGCTGGATGAGCTGGCGCAACTCGCGGATGCCGGCTTCTTTCTTACCCATGGCAATCAATGCCTCGCCCTTGTGAAGCTGGGCGGCAGGAGCCTTGGCGTTGCCGCTGAAGCCCTCGAGCACGGCGTTATAGGCATTGATGGCAGACTGGTAGTCCTGCTTCTGGTAAGCGATTTCGCCGAGATAGAACTGCGCAGTGCCGGCGAGGTCGTCGAGCGGGTAATAGTGGACAACATCCTGAAACTCTCCCTGCGCCACCTGATAACGCGCTGCGTTGTAGTCGCGGATGCCTGCCTGGAATGTGTCCTGGAGCGGCGGAGCCTGAGAGGCACCTGGAGCCGGCGGAGCGCCGGGCTGACCACCAGGCGCGGGTTGCTGCGAGGCATCGCCGCCCTGCTGCGGCATGCCACCGGGCTGCGCCGTCTGTGGAGGAGCCTGCATCTGTTGCAACTGTGTCTGCAGATCCTGCACGGTTTTGTCCAGCTTGGCGATGCGCGACTTAAGCTCGTCGACGGAGTCATTGAGCGACTGGATCTGGCCTGATGTGGAGTCCAGCTTGCCGTTGAGATTTTCGTTCTGCGTGTTCAGCCTTTGCTGCAGCGCACCGACATCCTTGGACATCTGGCTGGTCTGGTCGGCTGTCTGCTGCACCAGGTTCTGCAGAACGCCAAAGCGTGTGTCGAGCGTGGACTGCAGCCGCTGGACCATGTCCATGAGCTGCTGAACCTGAGTCTGCAGCTGGATGATCTCCTTGGAGACGGCGTGCGCGGGCACGCCGGCAGGAAGGAGAACAAGCGCAAATGCTGCCGCTGCGAGAAGACGAATGCGAACTGTGCGTAGTCTTTGCATGCTTCACCCATGATAACAACCGCGGCAGTGCGCGATGAATTGCGGCTGCCGCGGCTGGAGACGTTCTGAAGTTAACGTGCCCCGTTGAAAATCAAGCAAGGCGGTTTTCTCCTGGTGAAAAAGCCGCTCTGCGTGATGGCTTTTTAACTACAGCGGTACTGGAACTGCTGTAGCGGAGGGATAATCCACTGCCCGGACCATTTATTTCTGGTCCGTTGCCAGATGGAACTGCCGCGTGCACGAGGCACGCGGCGAGTTCATGCACCTTCTGCCAGCCAACTATTGCTGATCCATGGTGAAGCCGGCACGCCGGTTCAACTGCCAGCATTGCTCGTTGGACTCGGTGCAGAAGGGCTTCTCCTTGCCATAGCTGACGACGCGGATGCGATTGGCCGCCACGCCTGCAGTGACCAGCGCATTCTTGGCCGCGTCGGCACGGTTCTGGCCCAGAGCGAGGTTGTACTCGTCAGAGCCGCGTTCGTCGCAGTAGCCGCCGATGACGATCTTCACGTTCGGATGGCTGACGAGGTAGCTCGCATCCTTGGCCAGAGTAGATTGCGCGTCGCTGCGGATGTCGTATGTGTCGTAGTCGAAGAAGATGTCTTGCACGTTGGCCTTGAACTCTTCTTCGGCGCTCATACTGCTGGTGGGCACCTGTACTGCGGGCGGCGCGTTGACCGTCACCGTGGCCGACGCGTCGGCTGTTCCGCCTGAGCCCGTAGCGGTGAGGTGATACGTGGTGGTCTGAGTCGGCGTCACGGTCTTTACGCCCGTAGTGGGAACCTGGCCGATTCCGTCGATCGACACCGAACTTGCATCTGTGGTGCGCCAGGAGAGCTGAACCTGATCGCCGGCCGAGATGACGGTGGGCGACGCGGTGAGTGTAGCAGTTGGCGCGGCTGCGGCTGCTGGGGGGGCAGTCTCTGCAGGCGCGGGTGCAGGCTGTTTCTTATGGCAACCAGAAACAGCGATCAAGGCAACAAGAGCAGCAACCGGAACAAGAAAACGGTCACGTAATTTCAAGGGATTACTCCTTCCGTATATTCTGAAAAATCTCCTGAACGGTCAGGCTCTGTGTCACCGTGTGTTCTGTTGCTGTCCGCTGGCTATGCGTCTTGCGCCTCCATCAAACAACGCGAGGCCAGCCTCATCGAACGGCGAACGCGAACAGAACGGTTCGGGCCCATATCCTTTCAGAAAACGTTGTCGTTCAAAATCCGGCGGCACATCAGCGGTCAGGGACGTTGTGCAGCCGGGCACCTACAGGCGTTTTGCGCAGAGCTTATGTAGCCGTGCGGTTTTGACGCCGTGAAAATGATAGAACATCAATCCGGGACGAGCGGCTGTGCGCACATCCATGGGTTGCCAAGGCAGGAATCACTTCCAGCTCCAGTTCGGCATGGAGTTGTTGCCAGAGAAGGTAAGCTGCTTCTGCTGCGTACCGTCGGCCAGCATGGTCCAGATCTGCGTGCGTCCGTTTATCGTGCGCTGGAAGACGATGTGGCGGCCATCGGGCGACCACGCGGGGCAGTCATTGTTGCCGGACTCGTGGGTGATCTGCAGCCAGTTCCTGCTGGCAATCTCCATCACGTAGATGTCCTGACCGCCGGGATCGCCGGGACCATACTTGCGGTTCCAACTGTAGGTGAGCAGGCCGCCGCTGGGCGACCATGACGGGGAGACAGCGTATCCGCTATCAGTCATGCGCTGGATGTTGGAGCCGTCCTGATCCATGATATAAATCTGCGGCTCGCCGGTGCGCCCGCCGGTGAAGGCGATCTGCGCATTGGTTTTGGGGTTCCAGGAGGGGGAGACGTTGGGGCCTTTGAGCGAGGTAATGTGGTGCGCACCGCTGCCGTTAGCGTCGCTGACCCATATCTCGGAGTCGCCGGAGCGCGAGGAAGAGAAAGCGAATCTGGCGCCGTCGGACGACCAGGCGGGGGTGATGTTGCTGCCGCCCGCGGTGCCAGCCAGGAAGGTTACCGGACGATTCAGGTCGAACGAGAACATGCGAATAGCCCATCCCTCCCTGCCGAGCGAGGCGAACGCGAGCCGCGAGTTATCCGGTGAGATGCGCGGCGAGAGGGAGATGGTGCCCAGATGGGTGACGGCATGCTGATTTTGCCCGTCGTAGTCCATCACCCAGATCTCTTTGTTTCCGGTGCGATTGCTTACGAAGTAGATCTTGGTTTCCGCAATGCCGTTGGTGCCGCCACCGAGGCGGGCAATGATGGCATCGGCAAAGCGATGCGCGATGGTACGGGCCATATCTTCGCTGGCGGCTTCGTTGTACTGCTGCGCAAGCACCTGCGGGTTGCCGGCGTTGCCGGCATCGTTGAGCCATCCGTAGACGACCAGGCGGCCGCTGGTGACCGAGAATGCTCCGAAAGCCACCATGGCGGCGCTGGCCGGCGGCGCAGCCCACTGGGAGAGCACGATCTCCTGCGGTGAGCCGGGCGTGGCCTGCGGCGCCAGGCTCTTCGAAACCATGTCAAAGATGCCGGCGTTGTTGAGGTCGTTGTAAAGCGTGGAGTCGAAGATGGCTTTGAGCGGGTAGGTCTGCGGATCCGCACCGACTGGCTTGAAGTCGGCTGCGGCAAGCCGGATGGTGGCGCCCAGACCAGTTCCAGTGTGAACCCAGTCCTGAGCCTGAACTTGAGGCACTGAAAAAATTGCCGAGAAGAACAAAAACAGAGGCAAAGACCTGAAAATTGCCTTCATGCGGGGAGCGATCCTTCCTTTGCAGTACGGATGGTTGTTCGCAAGCCCTCTCAGGGGCCTTTAGTTGCATGACGCAGGAACAACTAAAAAGTTAGTACCTGCCTGAACGGAAAAGGTTGCCCTTTAGTATTCGCAGTAATACGAAACATTCAACCTGCTCTGATTATATGCCGAGGGCAGAGATCCAAAGGTGTCCACGCGCTGCGCTGCTCTGAGGCAGGAACGGTCCAGAGTTGGGCTTCCGCTCGACTGCTGAATCTGCGGATTGATGGGGCTTCCATCGCGCGCAATGCCGAAGACAAGATATACACGTGCACCTTTGGGCGTGCGCGGATCCACCTCGGTCTTGTACCAGGTGGCTGCCATCTTGCGGTTGATCTGATCCACATACCACCCGAACCGGCTGCCGAAGTCAGCATCGTTTACGGTTACCGGACCGTTGGTGGAAACCTGCGGCTGCATGGCTCGGGGAATCGATGTGCCGTTTTGCTCGCCGTAGCGGGCGAGATTCTGCTGCGTGGGCGGAGGCTGGTGCAACTGGGTCTTGTGCTGTTCTTTCTGCGTTGGCTTTACATGCTTGCCTGGGATAGGAATCGCCGTTTCGTCCACTCGATGCTCTTCCTTGGGCGCGGGCGCTGCGGGAGCCTTGCTGGGTGTCTCGGTGGACAGCACATTCTTGTTCAACGGCTGGTTGTTGGGCAGCGGGATGGCGTCGCTGACCAGGTTTACCTGCATCGAACCGCCGGCGGCCTGGTTGCCCCAGAGATTGTGATGGAAGAGGCCGCCGATGAAGCCGTAAAGAAGGAGACAAGTGAGCAGAAGCGCGTGGATGCCGACTGCGCCCGCGGCCGGCCCGGCGATGGGCTCCGGCGTGAGCTCGCGCTCAAGCTGCTCGCTGCCTTCAAGAACGTTGCTCATGACGCTGCCCGGTTACTCTCCGCCGCTGGCCGCTTTGCCTTCGAGCGGCTGGGTGACGATGGAGACGTTCGTAATGCCCGACTGTTTGACGGCATCCATGACCTGAGCGAAAGCACCGAAGGGCACGGTCTGGTCAGCGCGCAGGTAGATGGCCTGGTGCGCCGGGTCGGCGCCGGGCTGGTGCAGTTTGTTGGGAAGATCGTGGATGTTGATCGGCTGATCGTTGAGGAATATCTGCTGGTCGTGGTCGATGGTAACGACCATGCGCTGCTCTGTGATCTGCTTGACGGTGCGCGTTCTGGGCACATTCACTTCAATGCCGGATTGCAGCACGGGCGCAGTGATCATGAAGATCACCAGCAGCACCAGCACCACGTCGACAAGCGGTGTGACGTTAATTTCGGCGAGCGAACTGCGCGTTTGACCGTTGTTGGTGGTGAAGGCCATCTCAAGCCTCCCGTGTGAGCTCGCCGGGGCGTTGCGCGCGTACGGGTATCTCTTCGAACGAGTTCAGGAGCTCGCGGCAGAAGTCGTCAATGGCAGAGGCAAAGACGCGGATGCGCGCTGTGAACTGGTTGTATGCCACGACGGCGGGCACGGCAACAAAGAGGCCGGCGGCGGTGGTGATGAGGGCCTCGGCAATGCCGGGTGCGACTGCGTGCAGGGTAGCCGCGCCGGCTGTGCCGAGGCCCTGGAAAGCGTCGACAACGCCCATGACCGTGCCGAAGAGCCCTACGAACGGGCTGGTGGCGGCGATGGTGGCCAGCCACGTCAGGCGGCGCTCAAGGCTGGTGACGGCCTCGCTGGCTGCTGTCTGCGCAGAGCGCTCGATAGGCGTCATATTGCGCGGCGGGCCGGAGCCTCCAGTCTGGCGCTTATAAGTCTCGTAGACATCCTCGAAGACCTGCGCGAGCGGGCTGGCGGCGCAGTCGGCGGTGAGCGCGGCGATCTCCTGCAGGCGCGAGGCCTTGCGGAAGGCGCGGATGAAACGCCGGCTGTCATTGGTGGCTTTGCGGAATGTGCCCCATTTGCCGAGGATGACGGTCCACGAATAGAGGCTGGCGAAGAGCAGAAGCACAAGCACAAAGACGGCGATCGGTCCGATATTGCCGATCATCTGAGTGAGCGAGCTGAAACTCGATAAGCCTGACGGCGCCGAAGCCGGAACGGCGCTGCTGTCAGCCTGCAAAATGAAAGCAATCGCAGCGGTAAGAATTGCAGTTCACCTCAATATCCACGGTATCAGACGCAATTGCACGCTCCAAGTTATAGATAAGATGCCTTTCGCGGGGATTACGGCTTAAAGACCTGGCAGTAAAGGAATAAAAGCTGGCTACAGTGCCCGTTGCAGCGATGGTGCCTGAAGCAGAGTCTGTGCAGCGCCGCGAAGGGCGATCATGCTATGCTGCGCTCGGATTCACTCCCTATGCTCATCGAGCTGCGCGCTGAAAATTATGCGGTTATCGATCACGCGATTGCGTCGTTCGGTTCGGGGCTGAACCTGCTCACGGGCGAGACTGGCGCAGGCAAATCGATTCTTGTGGATGCGCTGGCGCTGCTGATGGGGGGCAAGTCGTCGGCGGACGTGGTGCGGCACGGCGCAGAAAAGGCAGTGGTTTCGTGCGTCTTTGAATCGACGGCTGGGGCCGAGGCGATTCTGGAAGAGAACGGGATCGATGCCGAGGGCAACGAGGTGATTCTGCGGCGGGAGATTCTGGCTTCCGGCAAGGGGCGCGTCTTTGTGAACAATCAGCCGGCAACGGTAGCTGTGCTGAAGCAGCTTGCGCCGGAGCTGGCGCTGGTGCACGCACAGACGGAGACGCTGACGAGTTTTGACCAGGCGCAGCAGCGGATTCTGCTTGACCGCTTTGGCGGCATTGCGACCGATGCGGTGGAAGAAGCGTATGCGCGCTGGCGCGGGGCGGCGGACAAGCTTAACGATCTGCTGCAGGGCGAGCAGGACCGGCTGCGGATGGTGGACCTGTGGAGCTATCAGAGCAAAGAGATTGAGGCGGCGCGGCTTGAGGCAGGCGAAGACGAGGCGCTCGAGACGGAGAAGCGTGTGCTGGCGAACGCTGAAAAGCTGTACGCAGCGGCGATGGGCGCGTTCGAGCAGCTTTATGAGGGTGGATCGTCGGCTGAGTCGGCGCTGCGTGCGGCGCTGAAGAATGTTGAAGAACTGGCGCGGTACGATGCGAAGTTCGACGAGGCGGCGCAGCAGCTTGCAGCAGCGCGCGCGACGGTGGACGATGTGAGCGACACGCTGCGCGATTATGCCGAGGGCATCAATGCATCGCCGGAGCGGCTGGCGGAGATCGAAGACCGGCTGGCGCTGCTCGACCGGTTGAAGCGCAAGTATGGCAAGACGGTTGCCGAGGTGATTGCGTTTGGCGAGGATGTTGCGCAGAAGCTAGCCGAGGTGGAGGATCGCGACGAGATTCTGAAGACGCTGCGCGCCGATCTGGATGCGGCGGCGAAGGAGTATCACAAGGTTGCGAGCGCGTTGTCTGCCGAGCGCAAGACTGCTGCGGCGCGGCTGGCGAAGCTGGCGGAGGCACAGATTAACTCGCTGGCGATGAAGGTGCGCTTCGAGGTAGAAGTTGCTGCGAATGAAGAAGAGTCCGCGTGGGCTGCGCATGGCTGGGACGCGGTGGAGTATCGCATTGCCACGAATGCAGGCGAGCCGCTGAAACCGCTGGCGGAGATTGCCTCAGGCGGCGAGATGAGCCGCGTGATGCTGGCACTTAAAGTGGCGGTTGAAGAAAACTCGTCCAAAGCGAAGAAAAAGCCAACACCTCGCACGCTGGTCTTTGACGAGATCGATATCGGCATTGGCGGGCGGGCGGCCGAGGCTGTGGGCCACAAACTCAAGGCGCTGGCGCGCGGGCAGCAGGTTCTGTGCGTGACGCATCTGCCGCAGATTGCGGCATTCGCCGATCAGCATCTCGTCGTAGAAAAGCGCGAGGCGCAGGGCCGAACGAAAACGCAGATTCGCGTGCTGGATGATCGCGCGCGCAATCATGAAGTGGCGCGCATGCTTAGCGGGGCGAAGGTGACAGAGACAAGCCTGCAGCACGCCGCGCAGATGATTGCGGCGAGCCGGTGAATCTGGCATGCGAAT
Source organism: Occallatibacter sp. (assembly GCA_035546015.1). Taxonomy (GTDB): domain Bacteria; phylum Acidobacteriota; class Terriglobia; order Terriglobales; family Acidobacteriaceae; genus Telmatobacter. The sequence goes on along the minus strand of DASZXD010000081.1, from coordinate 23,397 downwards.
GCCGCTTAGATGAAGATGCTGTCATTTTGCGCAAAATAGACTATCCGCGCTTTCCATTCCTCTGCTTACTGCGCCATACTCGACTTCGTCAGTAGATCGAAGACCTAGATTCCTCCCCCAGCACGCCAAGGAGAAGTTCAGATGCAATCGAAAACGGTGAGGCTCGCTCTGGCAGCGGGAACTCTCTCGCTTTCCTGCACGTTCACTGGCGCGCTTTATGCGCAGGCCGCGCCTTCACAGCAACAGAGTACGCAGCAGTCCCAATCGCAGAGCCAGGTGCCGAATGCGCCTGCTCCTGTGCCGCCGAACTCATCTGCGCCGCAGGAGCCGTCGCTCTCCGATCTCGGATTCAGCCAGCAGCAGATGCAGTCCGATCCGAAGCTGCAGGCCTTGCTGAACAAGCGCACCGAGATGTTGAAGATGCATCAGCGTCTGGGACTGATCACGGCCATTCCGATGGCCGCGACGCTCATTACCGGGCCGATGGCCAAGGCCAAAGGCAGGAATGGGCAGACAATCAAGGAGCCAACCTCGGCCAATCTCGACTTCCATGCAGCGCTGGGCGGCACAACCACCGCTCTTTATTTCACCACGGCGTACTTTGCGATTCGCGCGCCCCGAGTGCCGGGAACGCAGAAGCATGGAGCCATCCGACTGCACGAGGCGCTGGCCTTTGTGCATGGGCCGGGGATGATTCTCACGCCGATTCTGGGCGCGATGGCTTTTTCTCAGGAGCAGAACGGCGAAAAGGTGCATGGAATTGCTTCGGCGCACGGGGCGGTGGCGGTGACGACTGCGATTGCCTATGGCGCGTCGATTGTGGCCGTTTCGTGGCCAATTCACCTGAAGTTCTGGGAGAAGCAATGATGCGCAGAGTGCTGCTTGCTCTTGTGTTGATGCCGCTGCCGGTGCTCGCGCAGACAGATTCGCAATGGGTGGCCGATCAGTCGACGCTTTCGTATCACATGTCGCATCCGATGCACGAGGTGGATGGCACAAGCCATGGAGCGAAAGGCAAGGGCGTGTGCCACGCGGGGCAGTGCGACTTTCTAATTGCCGTGCCAGTGAAGACTTTTGACTCAGGCGATACGAACCGCGATCTGCACATGATCGAGGCGACGCGCGGCGCACAGTTTCCGATGATTGTGGTGCGCGCGCACTTTGCGGAGGCGGAGACGGCGTCGCAGTGGATACATGCGGACCTGGAAGTGCAGTTTGCCGGGCAGACGGCGCACTACTCACAGGTGCCTTTCGAGCGAACCCGGCAGGGGAGCGAGGTTCGGATTACCGGGACGATTCCTCTGACGTGCTCCGACTTCAAGATTGAGCGGCCATCATTTCTGACGGTGCCCATCAAGAACGAGATTCCGGTGAAGGTAGATATAAACTGGCGCGCGCAGTAGAGGGCATGCGTTGACCGGAGTCAGGCGTTAGCGGTGGGCGGAGCCGTCGATCCGCGTTCTACAAGGCTGGTGGACACCAGAAATTCACGCTGCATCCTGGGATTGGTTGGATCCTCAGCCTGCGTGCGAAGAGCTTCGAATGCAGCGCGTGCGAGGTCAATGCGCGAGAGGCGGATGGTGGTGAGCGGAGGCAGCGTGAACTCGGCGAAGTCAATGTCGTCGAGACCGATCACTGAAAGATCGTGTGGCACGCGCAGGCCTTCCATGTAAGCAGCGCGCAGGACGCCGATGGCCGTCATGTCATTGGAGCAGACGATGGCTGTTGGGCGCGCTGCGAGCTTCTGCAACTGTGCGAATCCGGCGACACCGCCTTTGAGTGTGTGGTCGCATTCGATAACCCACTTCTTTTGGACGGCCAGTCCTGCAGCCTGCATGGCAGAGCGGAAGTCGTTTTCGCGGGTGATGGCGGAGTGGAGCGCGTGAGGTCCGGCGAGGAAGGCGATGGACCTATGGCCGAGCTCGACGAGGTGGTTGACTGCGGAGTGGATGCCGGTGGAGTAGTCGAGCAGGATGGTGCTGGCCTTGGGGTCGTCGAGCTTGAACTCGGCCAGAACGATCGGCACATTGCGGTGCACAAGCTGATCGAGGACGGTTTCTTCTTCTCCGAATGTCATGACGGCGACGCCGTCGACTTTGCGCTCCAGCATGCGGCGCACGCAGGTGGTGAGCACTGCCGGATCGCTGTTGGATGAGCTGACGAGAATTTCGTAGCCGTTCTTGACGGCGATCTCTTCAAAGCTCTGCACCAACTCAGGGAAGAAAGGGTTGGTGATGTTTTCTACGATGATGCCGAGCAGGCGGCTGCGGCCTGAGACCAGCGTGCGCGCGTGGGTGTTGGGGAAGTAGTTGAGCTGCTTGATGGCCTGCCAGACGCGCTTGGAGAGCCGGTCACTGACCAGAGGGGAACCGTTGATGGTGCGCGAAACGGTTGCGATCGACACCTTTGCCAGTGCGGCAACGGAGCGAATATCGGGCATTTTGCCGGCTGTCTTGCGGGTCGCTTTACGAGGCACGAACCAATCCTAATCGAGACGGCAGGCGTGTGAAAGCGGAATTAAACGCAATTTTGCTGGAGGGGTGGTCCGATCGGACGGAGGATGGCGGCGCGAACGCTGCCATCCCTCGAAAGGCTGCTTTTTAGCCCTGGTCAGCGATGAGCAGGCGCAGGTCGCGCAGGTTCTGGCCGGTGGGGCCGGTGACGACGGAGTCGCCCAAGGCTGTGAAGAGCGGACAGGCGTTGAAAGCGGCCAGCGACTGCTCGGGATCGAAGCCAAAGGCGCGGGCACGAGCTACGGTAGTGGGGTCGGCGATGGCGCCGGCGGTCTTCGTGTTGCCGTCGATGCCGTCGGAGCCGGCGCTCAGGACGGTGAGATGCGCTGCGGGATAATGCTGCAGTTCGAGTGCGCAGGCCAGCGCGAACTGCTGGTTGCGTCCACCGGCACCCGGCGTGCGGTTGAGCGTGACGGTGACTTCGCCAACGGAGATGAGGCAGACGCGCTGGTTGGCCTGACGAAGCTGGTGGAAGCGCTCGAGGAGATAGCGGGCGGCGTCAGCGTAATCCCAGTCGTCGCAACTGTTGTCGACGACGGTATAGTAACCGGCCTTCTGTGCCAGGTTGCGCGCGTTTTCGAGAAGGTCGTGGCTGGAAAGCAGGATCTCAAAGACCGAATCGCGGAATGCGTCGTCTTCGCCCTGCATGGTGGCCGCAGCGGCGATGCGGCGGGCCAGGACGGCTTCAGTCCACGGGAGCTTGGGCAGAAACGCGGGACGGCGCTCTTTGTTGCCTGGTGACTCGGGCAGATCTTTCCGTTCAAAGAACGTGCGCACTGAGGAAGGGAACTTTTCCGCAAGTTTGTAGCGGGCGATGAGATCGCGCGCTTCGTCTACGGTGGAGTGATCGGGCGATGTTGGCCCTGAGGAGAGCGCGTCGAGCGAGCGCAACGGCACGTCAGGCAGCAGCAGGCTGACCTTTGCGGCCTCTGGCGCAGCCATGGCCAGGCGTCCGCCTTTCACGGCAGAGAAGTGCTTGCGCAGGGTGTTGATTTCGTTGATGGGCGCGCCGGAACCGAGCAGCACCTGATGGAAGATCACGGTTTCATCGAGTGTGATGGCCGGGTCGAGCGGGAGATCGAACATGGCCGAGCCACCACCGGAGATGAGGAAGAAGATCAAAGTATCTTTGCGCGCCTTGCGCACAAGCGCCAGCGCGGCGCGTGCGGCGTTGAAGGAGTCTTCGTTGGGGAGCGGGTGGCCGCCCTCGAAGTAGCGGATGCGCCAGTTGCGCTTTTTGGGGATGCTCGGCGCGCAGCAGATGCCGCGCAATCCCTTGCGGCGTTTCATGCGGTCGAGGAGAACCTCGAGCATGGGGTTGGCGGCCTTACCGATGGCGATGACGAAGATGCGCTTGAAGGCAGAGAGATCGATATCGGAAGGACCGCTGCCGTCGGGCATAAGCCGGTGGAGAGTATGGCCTTCGAAACGGAGGCGGCGGTCAAAGGCCGATTCGATGCTGCAGGCGGCTAGCGCGCCGGTAAAGATTTCGGTTGCGGTGGAGTGCAAGGTCTCCAACGCGGAATCGCTGACCGGGGTCATAAAAGTTGCTCCTTCAGCCAATGGGCGAGCGTGTACTGCATGGGTTCCAACTGGCCGGTAAAAAAGTGATCGGTGTTGTGGATGAAAGATAAAGACTTGGGATCGGCGGCCGAAGCGACAATCTGCTCGAGCTGTGCGGCCGGCGCAAACCTGTCGCGGTCACCGCTGATGAAGAGTTTGGGGAGCGCGACATTGCGAAGGAAAGAGTAGTCGTAGGTGCGGTCTCTGGATTCGACTGGCAGTCCCAGAGCGACAAGAGCGCGGACATTGAGCGGACGATTGGCAGTGCAACAAGCGCGCAAAACCGTGGCTGCACCAAAGCTGAAGCCGGCGGCGACGATGGGCAGATTGAATTCGTTTTCAAGCCAGTCGAGCGCAGCCAGTACGTCGTCTGCTTCTGCATGGCCGTGGTGTGCGCCTTCGCTCAGGCCGGTTCCGCGGAAGTTGAAACGGAGCACAGGAAGCGAGAGGCCCCATGCGGGATCGTTGAGCGCCTTCATGGCGTGATAGACAACCTTGTTGTGCATGGTGCCGCCGCCGAGCGGGTGCGGATGACAGAGGAGTGCAGCAAAGGGTGCACTGGGTGCGCCGTCATTGAGGATTGCTTCAAGCCTGCCGGCAGGCCCACGCAGGGCAATGCTGCGCACGGTGCGGCGGTGTGCCGAAAGATGCGAGCCGCGAAGGAGTGTTACGGGAGATTCGGCCCGTTCGGCATCAAGACCGGCGCCGGCTGATTTCGTTCTAACTTGGGCCGATGCGGTCGTGACGATCATTCCACCCAACACTCTACGCATTCATTCTACGCTTAACTCGTATTCGGGATCACGCCGGTTGCGGCTCCGGATGGTATGTTGGCTGCAAACGGTGGAAAACAGAGGAGAACGGGCCGGCTGCGATATTCTGGCAGCATCATGAGCAATCCTGTTTCCGCTGCAAGCATTGACCCGATCGGGCTTACCCGCCAATTATGCGAGATCGAATCAACGACCTATCACGAAGGCGCGGTGGGCGATTTTCTGGCCGAATTTCTTGCCGGGCACGGCTGGGAGGTAGAAAAGACGCCTGTTCCGCAGCCTCCTGAGAGCGCAACCGCCGGGGCGCGCTGGAACGTCTACGCGGGCGTCCCTGGGGAGACGCCGGAGCTCGTGCTTTCGACGCACATGGACACCGTTCCGCCATACATCCCATATAGCGAGGATGCCGATTTTATGTATGGGCGCGGGGTTTCGGATGCGAAGGGCATTATTGCCGCACAGGTTGCGGCGGCGCATGCGCTGAGGGCTGAAGGCTTCAGCGTGGGCGTGCTGTTTGTGAGTGGAGAAGAGCGTGACTCGGCCGGCGCGAAGGCGGCAAATCTTAAGCCGAAAGGCAGCCGGTTCCTGATAAACGGTGAGCCGACAGATAACCGGTTGGCGCTTGCCTCAAAGGGCGCGTTGCGCGCGGTGTTCAAGGCGTCGGGCAAAATGGCGCACTCAGCGTATCCGGAGCTGGGCGATTCGGCAGTACACAAGCTGGTGGAAGTGCTGGGCCGGCTGCTGGAACTGGATCTGCCGACTCTGGAGGACGTGGGCCCGAGCACGCTTAACATCGGCCAGATTCATGGCGGTTACGCGCCGAATGTGATTGCCGACAAGGCCGAGGCACAGGTGCTGGTGCGGCTGGTGGGAGACTCAGCGCCGGTGCGCGCCGCACTGGTGGAGGCTGCACAAGGGCTGGCCGAGGTAGACTTCACGCTCGAAATTCCTTTTGTCAGGCTGCGCGCGGTGGAAGGGCTGCCGACGATGATCGCTAAGTTCACCACCGATATTCCGCAGTTGAGCAACTGGGGCGAGCCACTGCTGCTTGGACCGGGGTCGATTCATGTGGCGCACACGCCGCATGAGAAGCTGGCGAAGAAAGAGCTGCTCGAAGCCGTGGAACTTTATATCCAGGTAGCGCGGCGGCTGCTGAGCTAAGACGCACATGTTAGAAAAATTCTGAGGAGAGATTCATCATGGCTGCTTCCATCTACGATATCCCTGTCGAAAAAATCACCGGTGAGCCTGCGTCGCTTAGCGACTTCAAAGGCAATGTGCTGCTGATTGTGAACGTCGCTTCAAAGTGCGGGCTGACGCCGCAGTACGAAGCGCTCGAAAAAGTCTATGAGAAGTACAAGGACAAAGGGCTGGTGATTACCGGATTTCCCGCCAACGACTTCAAGCAGCAGGAGCCGGGCACGAACGAAGAGATTCAGTCGTTCTGTTCGCTGAACTACGGGGTGAGCTTTCCGTTGTTCAGCAAGATCACGGTGGTGGGGCCGGCGAAGCATCCGCTCTATGCAGAGCTGATTGCGGCGCAACCGAATGCGGTAAGCGTGAATACACCGCCGTGGCGCGAGAAGCTGAAGGGCTACGGGATCGATACGCTGCCAGAGCCGGAGATTCTGTGGAACTTTGAGAAATTTCTGGTGAGCCGCAGTGGGGAGGTCGTACAGCGCTTCGCTCCGGATACGGCTCCGGATGCACCGGAACTGGTGGCGGCGATTGAGGCCGAGCTGGCGAAGGGCTGAAGCTCGCTAACTCTGCAGGGCACTCAGTTGCATTCTCTGCGAATGCGGCAAAAGAGATGCTGCGCCCGGCAATCTGGTATTGTACGGGTACGCTGCTACAGGCAACCCACGGGGTCCAGCCGACAACGCAGACGCAGATTATTCTTTTGTGGCCGGGGCGCCGCGGCGCCGGTGAGCCTGATTTGCGCACGAACCTGGAGCGTGCGCGCTTCCCCATCGAATCCGAAAATTCGTCCCGGTGTGCTGCGTTTACTTTGCAAGTGAGGTGCGCCATGTTCAATGACCAGCAACTTAGCGACATTGCACGCAAGCTGAAGGCCGACAATGCGGATAAAGATGTGGCCGTATTTGAAGACGGCACAACAGCCGGCAAGATTTACTACGCCGTTCGCTCGCGTATAGGCAAAGAGCCGTATTCGGCCACTGTGAGGCTGCTGCAGATCAGCAAAGACCAGGGATACAAGCTGAAGGCGCCGATTGTGTCTACGGCAGCGCCTACGGCGATGTGCCTGGGGATGGCGGGCATCTCTGGCGTCCGGCTGATTGCCGCCAGCGCCGCCAGCAATGTACCGGTGATTCTGCCGCCAACGGCTGCGCCGAAGACCCCGCACACCGCGGTGACTGGGCTGCAACTGGTGGACAAGCTGGCATGGGAAGAGCGCGACAATGACCTGAGCTCGTTCGAGGTTCCTGAACTCGAATCTCCGGGCGTGGACATCACGTCGGAAGCAAGGATGGCCGATCACACTGGGATGCACACGGTGCACCGCATCTACATGATGGCCGCGTATGCGCTGATGTCGTCACGGCATTCGGGCGATGGGCTGGCGTTTGCCAAGGGAAAGAACATCGGCGTGCTGCTGGTGGATGCTACCGGAAAGATTATTGGCTGTGGCGTGAACACCAACACGAGCAATGGGACGTTCCACGCGGAGGTGAACTGCCTGCAGAGCTTCTACCGATATCACAAGAACGGCTATGCGGGATTTCCGGCCAATTCACGGCTTTATTCCACTCTGCAGCCGTGTGAGATGTGCGCAGGGATGATCTGGGAGTCGGCTGCCGATCCCACGAAATTTTTTGTCTATTACGGAATGGTGGATCCCAATCAACTTGCGCAAGGCACAAAGCTCAACGAACAGAAAAAAGAACGGCTACTGAGCCAATGGCAAGAGGTGAGTTACCGGAGCGACAGGAAATCGCAGGTTGTGCGGCCACTTGTCGGATCAGACAAGGAGAAAGACCGGCTGGGACCAAAGGCCATCAAAGTCTATGAGGAGACGGTTGGGCCGAATGCCTATAAGCTTACTTACACCGATTACGCATCGTATCTGGAAGCAGAAAAAGCCACGTCGACTCAATCTGCCGCTGACTTCATGACTGGCACTAAGAAGGATAAGACGATTCCGGACTCGATGAAAAAGGTGAACCAGAGCCTGATGCGCAAGATCACAAAGTACACGACGCCAGATGCGAAGAATCTGAACCCGAATGTAAAAAAGGTGGTGCTGCATGTGCAGAAGTTCCTGCAGCAGAAGGGTGTCGTTGGCTTCTGATGGTGGAGATTCCAGATAAGTGCTGATGGCCGTTGAACTTTCTGCAGGCGTGTACGCAACCACAGCGGACTCATAGCGTTCCACCCAGGATGTATTCTGGGATTTATGCAGGATGCCGCTTCAGCTACTTCTTCTCACAATCAACTTCAACACGCAGCTTCATCGTATCTGCGCTCTGCCATGCACCAGCCGGTGCAGTGGCATGCATGGGGCGAAGCAGCTTTTTCGCGCGCGCAGGCGGAGGACAAGCCGGTGCTGCTGGACATTGGCGCGGTGTGGTGCCACTGGTGCCATGTGATGGACGGCGAGTCATATGAGGACCCGGAGATTGCGGCGCTGATCAATCAGCATTTTGTGGCTGTGAAGGTAGATCGCGATGAGCGCCCCGATGTGGATGCGCGCTACCAGGCGGCGGTCTCGGCCATCAGCGGACAGGGTGGATGGCCGCTGACAGCGTTTCTCACTCCGGATGGCCGGCCCTACTTTGGCGGCACTTATTTTCCGCGGCAGGACCGCTACGGGCGTCCGGGTTTCGGACGCATTCTGCTGACCATGGCGCAGGTGTGGCGCGAGCGGCGCGATGAGGCGCTTGAAACCGCGTCAAGCGTGATGGCGGCCATCGAGCACAACGAGAGCTTTTCGGGGCGTGGAACGGACAGTTCGCCGGCGCTGGTGGAGAAGATTGCAGCATCGGCTTTGAAAAGCTTCGATCCGCGCAATGGAGGATTCGGCTCGCAGCCCAAGTTTCCGCATCCAGCAGTGCTGGACCTGCTGTTGCACCTGGGCGTGAATCTCGGCAATGCGCAGGCACTTGAAGCTTTCGCCGTGACGCTGGACAAGATGGCGCGCGGCGGCGTGTATGACCAGCTTGCAGGTGGGTTCCATCGCTACAGTGTGGACGAGCGGTGGGGTGTGCCGCACTTCGAGAAGATGCTCTATGACAACACGGAGCTGCTGCGCAACTACGTGCATGGATACCAGAGCCTAGTGCGTGAAGACTTTCTCACGACTGCGCGTGAGATCATCGTGTGGCTAGACGGAACGATGACGGACCGCGAGCAGGGCGGATTCTACGCATCGCAGGATGCGGATGTGGGCCTGGACGACGACGGCGACTACTTTACGTGGACTGTGGATGAGGCGCGGGCTGCGCTCGATTCCGATGAGTTCGAGTTCGCGAGGAAGTACTGGAACATTCGCGAGCTGGGCGACATGCACCACAACCCGGCAAAGAATGTGCTCCAGGTACCGGCGACGTTTGCGGAGATTGCAGAACGGGCCAGCGCAGATGAGGGGACTCTGCGCGCGTTGCTCGAAAAAACGCGGAGCAAGATGCTGGCAGCGCGGGTACTGCGTCCTACGCCATTCATCGATCGCACGCTCTATACCGGCTGGAATGCGATGGCAGTGACGGCGTATCTGGAAGCGGCGCAGGCACTGCGCACCGATGGGCCACGCGACTTCGCATTGAAGACGCTGGACCTGCTGCTGGGCACGGCATGGGATGGCGAAGCAAGGCTGCGGCATGTGATTGCGTATCCGGAGAACACTGCACCGGCAGAGCAGGCTCCGGGAACGCTGGACGATTATGCGTTCACGGTGCATGCGTGCATCGATGGATGGTTTGCCTCGGGCGAGATGAAGTACTACCGCGCTGCGGTGCGGATTGCCGATGCGATGATTGCACGATTCTACGACCGCACGGCCGGCGCGTTCTACGATTCGGCAGTGGATGAGGGCGCTGCGCCGCTGGGTGCGCTGAGCGCGCGGCGTAAGCCGCTGCAGGATTCACCGACACCGGCGGGGAATCCAACGGCTGCGGCTGCACTGGTGCGGCTCGAGGCTTTGAGCGGCAACATGCAATATCGTGAGATTGCCGAAGATACGCTCGACTGCTTTGCGGGCATTGTGGAGCACTTTGGGCTCTACGCGGGCAGCTACGGGCTGGCGCTTGAACGGTTGCTGGCAGATCCGGTGCAGGTGGTGATTGTCGGCTCAGGCGTTGAGGCGGAAAAGCTGGAGGCGACTGCTGTTGCGGGCTATGCGGTGAATAAGTCAGTGATCCGTATCGATCCCGCGCGGTTGGTTGCAGGCGGCGTGCCTGAGGCGCTTGCCGAAACGGTGCTGCGGGTTCCGGCTCCGGCGGGCGCGGCATGGGCACTGGTGTGCAAGGGGCGTACGTGCCTGCCTCCGGTTACCGATGCGGATGCGCTGCTGAAGGTGCTTACACCAGAGGCTTAAGGAATGCGGGCCTGAATGCCCATATCTCCACAATCATTGTTCGCGGGGGTGAACCTCCGCCTCCCTCCGAATCAATCATTCGCCGGAGAATGGATTTACTTCCTGCGGCTTGATTGCGGTTGGATCGACTGGACGCGGTTCGGCTTCGGGCGGACGCTGCGCTGATGTGGTTGTGCCCGATACACCGTAGACGCGCAGCGGATCGCCGGGGAGCAAGTTGTTTTCTTCAAGCGCGAGGCGCACGCGGCGCTGGAACTCACGCATGGGGCCGTATTGCTTGGTAGGCAGGGTCTTGAACTGTACGGGGAAGATGAGCTGCGAGCCCTTGAGAGAGTCCACGCCGAGAACAACCGGATCGGCGACGAAGAAGTCTTTGAAGTCGTCGCTGTTGCGGACTTCCATGGCGATGTCGCGCAGGAGCTTCATGACCGCGTCGGGGTTGGCGGAGAAGTCGACACTGATATTTACGGTGGCGAGCGAGTAGCCGACGCTGAGATTGGCGACGGTGCCGATCTGCGAGTTGGGGATGACGTAGAGCGTGCCGTCACTGTCGCGGACAGTGGTTTTGCGCAGGGTCATGGACTCGACAGTGCCGGCGAGGCCGGCCAGACGGACCTGGTCGCCGACGTTGAACTGGCCTTCCACCAGGATGAGGATGCCGTTGAACATATCCTTGACGATGTTCTGCGCAGCCAGGCCGATGGCGACGCCGGCGACGCCGGCCGAGGCGAGCAGTGGAGCCAGATTCATGCCGAGTGCGCTCAGCAACTGCATCCCGGCAATGCTTCCGATCACTGCCAGTCCGGTGGCGCGGATAACGCTGGCCAGCGTTTTGACCTCGGAGACACGGCCCGAGCCGCCAGCGTGCAACTCGGCCACGCGTACCATACGATGCGTGATGATTCGCAGCAACTTGTTGAGGAAGAATGCGATAGCGAAGATGACGATGAGGCGCGGCAACTTGACGTGAACGAACTCCTGGCCGTCGGCTATCCATTCGTCGAGGACCTTGCCCATAAAACGGCCCTCGCGGAAGATACTCCAGCGCATGGCAAAGAAAAATTCCTGCCGCAACGGAAGAGGAAGCATGCAAAACTCCTTCTACTAGACTAGACTGAGCGCATGAGCTGCCGGAACTGTCCACCCGGTTCCGCGCCGCATCCAACTCAGGTACTGAGGTCCGCATGGCCGCCCGGCGTATTGGCAGACCGCTTGTCGAAGGCCGTTCGCGCAACGGGTTCCGTAGCGGTGCGGTGTGGGCCTGCGTGGCTGTGCTGCTGGCAGGCCTCTATGTTGCAAGTGCAGGGCTTCGCGGTGTGCGCGCACAGAGCGCGCAGCAACCGCAATCGGCAAATGGACAGCAGCCCGCAACCCAGCCAAATGCACAGAGCGACGATTCCTCCAGTACGCTGACCGATGGAGCTGATGAGCTATTGAAGGAGTTTCCGGCGGATTCGGCCTCGAAAGCGGCCAGCGATCCGCGCGACGGACATACGGATACGCCTCCCGGAACGCCGGCTCCGCCGCCTGACGATTCAGCTCCAGCGGATGATGAACCCCCGCTTGCAACAACGGCAGCGGCAGCGCCAACGCCTGCGGCGGCACCGGCTCCGCCGCCTCCTGCGTTCATCGAACTGCCCAGCGATCCCAAACAGCGGCAGGTGGCAATCGAGTGCAACGATCTGCTGAAGATGGCACTGGATTTGAAGTTGGCAGTGGATAAATCCACCAAGGACGAACTCTCATTGGATGTTGTGCGGAGAGCCGGCGAACTGGAGCAGTATGCACATAAGGTGAAGAACGGAACCAGGATGACGGCGGGCAAGTAGTGAGGCAATGCGAATGAGAGCAAGCGCCAATCCGATTACGAGCAAAGGAAGGGTGAGGCATATATGGGCCCCGATTGCGTTACTTGGCCTAGTTTTGCTTCTGTGCGTTGGCGGCTTGTCGCAGCAGGGTGGCGCCGTGCAGAATTCCGGAGTGCCGCGCAGTGTATTTCTGCAGCAGGCGCCCTCGCCATTCGGTCCGTTTGACCAGCAGCCCATCTCGCCTGAGGCGCAGAGGCGGATGAACATGATCAATAACGCACGGCAGAAGTCTCTGGTGGCAGATTCGGACAAGCTTCTTGCGCTGGCCACTGAGCTTAGCCGCGAGATTGCAAAATCCAATTCAGGTGAGCTGTCTCCAGAGCAGATTCGCAAGGTGGCGGCGATTGAAAAGCTGGCGCATAACGTGAGAGACAAGATGGTTATGCCGGTTCACAATCCGGCGCTGAATATGGATAGCTCCCCTTTTTCGCCCATTGTGCAGTGAGCGCATGTGATGTTGGGCTCCGGGCTGCTGAGTGCCGGATGCGTGATGTGGGCCACAGCGTGCGCGGAGTTGTTACAATCTGATTGGAAAGAGGTAATTAGAGCATTTTCGATTCACTGGTCGATGTTTTGAAGTTGTGTAAGGCGGCGTTTTCCTGAGGAAAACGCCACTTAGCTTCCAGGTTTCTGCAAAGAGCAGGATCGAAAATGTTTTGGGGAGACGACCGGAATGGAAGTTGCACTTTCCAGCGCCCGGGCGCCGGAGGCGGTCACCGCCGCGGAAGGCCTGAGCGGACAGCAGCTCATCAGAATTTACCGGCTCATGTATCTTTCCCGCGGTCTCGATGACCGCGAAATCCTGCTCAAACGGCAGCAAAAGACTTACTTCCAGATTTCGGCTGCGGGCCACGAGGCTCTGCAGGTCGGCGCCGCTCTGGCGCTCAGACCAGGTTACGACTGGTTCTTTCCCTACTATCGCGACCGTGCGCTGTGCCTCTCGCTGGGCGTGACGCCCTATGACATGATGCTGCAGGCGGTGGGCGCGGCGGCTGACCCGGCCAGCGGCGGCCGGCAGATGCCAACACACTGGAGCAGCCGCGAACTGCACATTGTGAGCACATCGTCTTCAACGGCCACACAGCTTCTGCACGCGGTGGGCTGTGCGGAGGCGGGCCGCTATTTCAGCCGGCATCCTGAGGCCGCGGAGCGGATGGGCGGCGATTACCGCGCCTTTCACGAGGTTGAATTCCACGGCGATGAAGTGGCGCTGGCATGCGTGGGAGAGGGGTCCACGTCGCAGGGTGAGTTCTGGGAGGCGATGAACACTGCCTCGAACCAGAGACTGCCTGTGATCTTCATGGTGGAGGACAATGGGTACGCGATCAGTGTTCCCGTCGAGGTGAATACGCCGGGCGGAAACATTTCGCGGATTGTGGCCAACTTTCCCAACTTCCACTTTGCCGAGGTGGATGGCACCGATCCGGTGGCCTGCCTCGAAGCTTTTCAGGCGGCGGCGGCGTATTGCCGCTCAGGGCGAGGACCGGCTTTTGTCCACGGCCACTGCGTGCGGCTCTACTCGCACTCGCTCTCAGACGACGACAAGAACTATCGCAGCGCCGCCGAGCGCGAGAGCGATGCACTACGCGATCCGATTGCGCGGCTGCGCGTGCGCCTGCTTAACGAGGGCATCCTTACCGGGCCCGAGCTCGATGAGATTGAGCTTGGGCTTGACCGCGAAGCCGCCGAGGCTGCCGACCGGGCACTGAAGGCGCCACTTCCAGCTATCAGCAGCATTACTGATTTCGTTTACTCACCCGACCTCGATCCCACCAAAGCGTCTTTTGCTACCGAGCAGGTTCAATCCCACGAAAAACACAGCGGCCACAAGACACAGGGTTTGCGCACGATGGCAGACCTGATCAATGCCTGCCTGCACGACGAGATGCGGCGCGATCCGCGCATTGTGGTCTATGGCGAGGACGTGGCCGACGCCAGCCGCGAGCAGGCGCTGAAGGAAGTGAAGGGCAAGGGCGGTGTCTTCAAGCTGACGGCTGGGCTGCAGACTGAGTTCGGCTCAGAGCGTGTGTTCAACTCGGTTCTGGCCGAGGCGAATATTGTGGGCCGCGCTGTGGGCTATGCGGTGCGCGGCATGAAGCCAGTGGTGGAGATCCAGTTTTTTGATTACATCTGGCCGGCAATGCACCAGATTCGCAATGAGCTGAGTGTGATGCGCTGGCGGTCGAATGGCACGTGGGCTGCGCCGGCGGTGATGCGCGTACCGATTGGCGGCTATCTGACCGGCGGCTCGATCTATCACTCGCAGTCGGGCGAGAGCGTGTTTACGCATATTCCGGGGCTGCGCGTGGTGATGCCATCGAATGCTCTGGATGCGAACGGATTGCTGCGCACGGCGATCCGCTCGGACGATCCGGTGCTGTTTCTCGAGCATAAGAGGCTTTATCGCGAGCCGTTTGTTCGAGCGCACTATCCGGGGCCGGATTTTGCCATTCCGTTTGGCAAAGCGAAGATTGTGCGGCCCGGCGTACACATCACGCTGGTGACATACGGAGCGCTGGTGCCGCGCGCGCTGCAGGCCGCGCAACAAGCTGAGCGTCATCACGGCATCGATGTGGAGATTATCGATCTGCGCACGCTGAGTCCTTATGACTGGGAGGCGATTGCTACCTCAGTACGCAAGACCAGCCGGGTGATTGTGGCGCACGAGGATGTGTTGAGCTGGGGCTACGGCGCAGAGATAGCGGCGCGGATTGGCGATGAGCTGTTTGGCGATCTCGATGCGCCGGTAAAGCGTATTGGAGCGATGGATACGTTCGTTGCCTATCAGCCAGTGCTGGAAGATGCGATTCTGCCGCAGCCGGAAGACGTGTTGAAGGCGATTGTCGATCTCAAGGCGTATTGAGCGCAGCTACGATTCGGCTTCTTCCACTGGTGGGGGAATGATGCCCATCTCCTGATAGATGGGGCGCACGGTGCGGCGCAGCGAAGGCAGTTGCGTGAAGAACCATCCTGCACCCAGAACGACCAGAACTCCGTTGATGATGACTGTAAATGGCGCTCCGATGGCGCTTGCCATGGAGCCGGCGAGCAGACTGCCGAAGGGCGCCATGCCGACAAAGGCCATGGTGTAGTAGCTCATGACGCGGCCGCGCTTTTCTTCACTTACGAGTGTTTGAATGATCGTGTTGCTGGCGGCCATGCCCTGCATCATGCCCGCGCCGGCGATGGCTACTGTCACCATTGAAAGCCAGAAGCTGCGCGAGAGCCCGAAGCTGACGAGTCCGAGACCGAAGACGGCGGCGGCAATCGGAATCATGCGGATGAGTCCGCGGACGCTTTTGCGCGCGGCCAGCGAAAGGGCGGAGATGAGAGCGCCCACGCCCATGGCGCCCATAAGAAAGCCGAGCGTGTGCGCGCCACCGTGCAGAACTTTTGCCGCAAAGATCGGCATGAGCACTACGAAGGGCATTCCCATGAGGCTGACGACTGCGAAGAGAATCAGGATTGTGCGGATGGCATGGAAGCCAGCGACGTAGCTCCAGCCCTCTTTGAGTTCGTGGAATGTGGATGTAGCTTTGCGGCGGGCGGCGGGCGCGTCTATGTGCATGGCCAGCAGCGAGACGATGACCGCGATGTAGCTGATACCGTCGATGAGAAAGCACCAGGCTTCGCTGGTGGCGGCGATCACCATTCCGGCGAGCGACGGGCCGATGAGCCGCGCCATATTGACCATGGACGAGTTGATGGCGATGGCGTTGGAGAGATCGGCGCGGTCGCCGACCATCTGCACCATGAAGGCCTGGCGGCCGGGCATGTCAAATGCGTTGACGGCGCCCTGCATGACGCTGAGCCAGAGAATCCACCGGATGTTGACGAGGCCGGTGAAGGTGAGCGCGGCGAGCGCGAGCGACTGGATCATGGACAGGACCTGCGTCCAGACGAGTACCTGGCGGCGGTCGAGGCGATCCACCCATACACCTGCGAAGGGCGCGAGGAGAAATGTCGGAATCTGACCTGCAAAGCTCACGGTGCCAAGCAGCAGCGCGGATTTGGTGAGCCGGTAGACGAGCCACGCGGTGGCGATGCGCGTCATCCACGTACCGATGAGCGAGATGCTCTGACCGCCAAAGAAGAGACGAAAGTTGCGATGACGCAGAGCGCGCCAGGCGTGGGAGATTCCGGCAAGGGCACGCGGTTTTTCTTCGAGACTGGACACTTCAGGCCGAGTTGTGGGGTTGCCGGCGCTCACAGCGTGATTGTTGTGCTTTCTATCTACTTAGATGCAGAATGCCGGCAAATTTATTCTGCCCCCGCAGTTTTTCAGATGGAGCGGTCTTAATCAGCGATGGCGTGATCGGTGGGAATATCGACGCCGCTCCATACTTTGCGTGAGGTCCAGGGCTGCGGCGGCGCGGTCCAGAACTCGTCGCCTGCGTCGAGGCCGAGCGGCAGCCATGCGGCGGAACAGAGATAGAGGCTGCCGGTGGAGATGTATGCTTCGCCGATGGATGGCTGATGGCCGGCGAAGCCGATGGTAAGCCAGCCCTGCGCGTCGAATGTGCCGGGAGCGGCGACCATACGCGTCATGACGGCGGTAATGGCGGCGCGGACCTGCGCGGGTGTTACGCCTTCCGGCAGATCGCGGCGCCAGGCCATCTCAGCAAGATGTTGCAGTGCGCCGAATCTGTAGGCGAGGGACCGACCGATGGGCGGGAAGGTGCCTTCGGGGCTGATGAGCCGTTCCTGAATTGCGGCGTAGCGGCGTGCGCGAGTGGTGACTGCGTTGTTAAGGAATGACCAGCGATGCGTTACTGTGCTCACGGCGTCAAGAACGGTGAGCATCATGGGCTGGATGACGAAGCTGTTGTAGTAGTCCCAGTGGAACTCGGGGCCGTCGCCGTAGATGCCGTCGCCTTTGTACCACTCCTGGTGCTGGCGCAGCGCGTAGTCGATGCGCACGGTGTCCCATTGCTGGCCGTATTTGCAGAGGCAGGCTTCAATCATGGCGGAGAAGAGCAGCCAGTTGTTGAAGCCGGGCTGGATCTTGCGCGTCTCTACGAGAGCGCGGACCAGATTGTCTTTGGTTGCGGCGTCGAGCTTTTCCCAGAGCTGATTCGGTGCGCGCACAATGGCCAGCGCGAGAAATGCTGCGTCGACGACGGACTGCTGGTTGTTGCCGAAGTTGAGCGCGTCAGGCGATTTGGGATCAGTGCCGTAGCGGATGGCCAGACGGGCCATCTCCTGATAGCGGCTGCGGAGCTTTTCTTCTTCAGGATCACTACCGGGGTCAGCTTCGAGCCATGGTGCGAGGCCGGAGAGCAGACGGCCAACGGCTTCAAGGTGCGTGGACTGCGCGCGGTCCTGCTCGTGGCCTTTTACGGCTTCAACGGGCATAGTGGCGCGGAGCTTCTGCTGGCTGATGGCCGCGAGCACCGGTTCGGAGACGCGCTCGACGATCTTGAGCCAGGCAGCGCGGTCTTCTTTGCCGGTTGTCGCCAGTTCTTTTTCCTTATTTTGAGCGAGAACTGCAGCGGGGTTACTTGCTGCCAGCGGCGCTGCCGCCAGCAGGGTGCTCTTCAAAAAGCCGCGCCGGGTTGCCTGAGCAAATGAAGACATGTAATTCGATTCTCCGCAAACAAGAGGGATATTCTTTGAACTGGCAATTATAGCCTCCGGATCGTTGCGCATTGGGTTCCCCGCGTTCGCAGCGTGCAAATTATGTACATGCTGCTCCGGTAGAGTGGAGTGAAGGCGTCCAGGATTGAAGCGCCTCTATCTTTTCATTGGCTACCGTCTCCAATTCGATTCCGCTTGCTGAGTTACTGCACTCGGTCTTCGGCTTTGCGCGGTTTCGTGCGAATCAGGAAGAGGTATGCCGCGCTGCGATCGAAGGGCGCGATTTGCTGCTGGTGATGCCGACCGGGGCGGGGAAGAGTCTGTGCTATCAGCTGCCGGCCATTGCGCGCGGTAGTACGGCGCTGGTGATTTCGCCGCTGATTGCGCTGATGGAGGACCAGGCGGCGAAGCTAGCGTCGCTCGGGTTGCGCGTGGCACGGATTCACTCGGGGCTGGACCGTGCACAGTCGCGGCAGGCGTGCGTGGATTATCTCAGGGGCGATTTACAGTTCCTGTTCATTGCGCCGGAGCGGCTGCGCGTGCCGGGCTTTGCGGAGATGCTGGCGAAGAAGCAGCTTGCGCTGATCGCCATCGATGAGGCCCACTGCATTTCGCAATGGGGCCACGATTTCCGGCCGGATTATCGCATGCTTGGGCAGCATCTGCCCGCGCTGCGCGGAGCGGATGAGCCTGCTCCTGTGCTTGCGTTGACGGCAACGGCCACACCGACGGTGCAGGCGGACATTATTACGCAACTTGGCATGGTGAGGCCAGCAAGATTCATTCACGGATTCAGGCGCGATAATCTTGCGATTGAGGTTGTTGAGGTCCCGGTTCCGCAGCGTGCGGGAACGATTTTGAATTTGCTGACGGATCGGGAGCGCAGGCCGGCGATTGTCTATGCAACTTCGCGCAAGCAAGCAGAGCAGCTTGCAGAGGGGCTTTCACGCAAGGTGCGGGCGGCGGCGTATCACGCGGGGCTTGATGCGGAGATCCGCGAACGGGTGCAGCGCGCATTTCAGGCGGGTGAACTGGACGTGGTGGTGGCGACGATCGCGTTCGGCATGGGGATCGACAAGGCGGATATTCGCACGGTGATTCATGCAGGACTGCCGGGAACGCTTGAGGGCTACTACCAGGAGATCGGACGCGCTGGACGCGACGGTGCGCTAAGCCGCACATATCTGATGCACAGCTTTGCAGACCAGCGCACGCATGGATTCTTTTTGAGCCGCGACTATCCGCCGGTGGAGCATCTGGAGCAGGTGTTTCGCAGCCTTGGTGAAGAGGCTGCGCCTGTGGATGAACTGCGCGAAGTGTCGCGGCTGAGCGAAGAGGAGTTTGAAAAGGCGCTCGATAAGCTGGAAATTCACGGCGGCGCACGCGTTGATTTTGGCGGCGGCGTGAAGCGCGGCGCATCCGGATGGAAGAAGACATACGCAACGCAGGCGCAGCATCGTGCAGAGCAGTTTGAGAAAGTGGTGCGCTATACGAATGCGAGTGAATGCCGTATGGCGGCGCTGGTGCGGCACTTCGGCGACGAAGAAGATGCGAGCCAGGCGTGCGGCAAGTGCGATGTGTGTGATCCTTCGGGCGCGGTGCTGCGGCAGTTCCGGAGGGCGACGGCTGAGGAGCGTGGCCTGGTGCAGCAGATGATCGAAGAGCTGCGGTCTGTGGACTACAAGGCAGCGGGAACGCTGCAGCGCAGTCTCGATCCGCATGGACGCATGAGTCGCGATGAGTTCGATGCGCTCCTCGATGCCGTGGTGCGTGCCGGGCTGATCATGTTGGAAGACGCCGAGTATGAGAAGGACGGCGAAGTGCGACGGTTCCGCAAGGTGCGGTTGACGACGCGCGGGCTTGAGGCGCGCGCGACGATATCTTTGGAATTGTTGATCAGCGATGGAGTTGTGGAGGAGTTTGGAACTCGTAGTGAGCCAACTGCACGTGCTAAGAAATCAAAGACGGCGGCGAAGAGCGCAAAGACCGATGCTGCTCCGGTGAAGCTGACAGCCGATCAGGAAGCATTGGCGGCGCGACTTAAGGAATGGCGTGCGGCTGAGGCGAAGAAGCTTGGCGTGCCGGCTTACGTGGTGATGCACGACCGCACGCTGACGGCAATTGCCGCGGCACGGCCCGCAAATCCTCGGCGGCTGCTAGATCTGGATGGTATGGGGCCAGCGAAAGTGGAGAAGTTTGGCGCGGCCATTCTGAGCTTGTGTGGAGCGAGCCGTTAGATAGCAGTTCTACTCCGCGGCTTTTGCTGCCAGCATTTCGATTACTGCGATGTTCTGCACGAGTTCCGGCGGCAAGCCGTGGCGTGCGCGCAGATAATCGGGCGCGTTATAGGAGACCCACACCTTCCCGGCCGCGTCTTCGCATACGAGAATTTTGAGAGGCAGGTCTATGGCGATGCTGGGCGCGGCCTGCATGAGCGGCGTGCCGGCCTTAGGGCTGCCGAAGATGAGCAGCTTTGTCGGACGCATCGTCATGCCGACTTTTGCCGCTTCTCCACTGTGGTCGACGAGCGCGAAGAGCTTTACGCCTTTTGCATTGAGGATGGCTTCAAGTTTGACGACTGTTTCGTCAACGGAGTGGTTACTGGCGATGTCGATGATTCCGTTTGCGCTCATGCTGCGTATGATACGCGCGAGTCGATTGCGGATGCATGAATCACTCGACGAGAAAGATGCAGGCGAGAAAGCCCCCGGCCTGAGCCGAGGGCTTTAGGTTGCGAATCGTCTGAGTTAAGCGACGCGCTCGATGGTGAGCGAGTCAATGGTGACGGCCTTGTGCGGCTTGTCCTGCGCGTTGCGCGCAACCTTCGAGATGGCAACCACGACATCCTGCCCTTCGACCACTTCGCCGAAGATGGTGTGCTTGCCAGTTAGCCATGTGGTGGGCGCAACGGTGATGAAGAACTGGCTGCCGTTGGTGTTGGGTCCGGCGTTGGCCATGGCCAGCTTGCCGGGTTTGTCGAACTTATGTGGCGAGCTCTTAGTCTCATCCTCAAAGCGATAGCCGGGGCCGCCCATGCCGGTGCCGGCGGGATCGCCACCCTGGATCATGAAATCAGGAATGACGCGGTGGAAGATAGTGCCATCGTAGAGCTTGTTCTTCGACTTTTCGCGCGTGACCGGATGGGTCCACTCGCGTGCGCCTTCGGCAAGCTCGATGAAGTTCTTCACGGTAACAGGTGCGTCGCTCTCAAAGAGGCGTACGGTGATCTTGCCTGCAGATGTGTTAAAAACAGCATAAGTTCCCGGTGCAAGTGACATGATAGCTCCTGCGTTTGTGGGCGCTCGGTTTTCATGGTCCGGGTCGCCCCGTTGAGTGGTTAAGGTGTAATCAAGGTTGTGGTGCGGTCTGCGATGTGGCCGCTGGTTGTGGAGCAGCTGGCTGCTCGTCGGGTGGCAGCGGGGGAAGAGGCTGGCCCTCAGGGACGATGGTGACTTTCTTGAGCACGACGGGTGTGAGTGGCTTGTCGTCGCTGTCGCGCGGAACACGGGCGATGGCCATGACCACTGACACGCTCGGATCGTCGCATTGGCCAAAGATGGTGTAGTGCCCATTGAGCGAGTCGTAACCGAGTTCAGTGATGAAGAACTGGCTACCGTTGGTGTTAGGGCCTGAATTCGCCATGGCCAGGCGGCCGGGTTTGTCGAAGTTCAGATTGGGATCGAACTCGTCATTGAAGCTATAGCCGGGGTCGCCCATGCCGGTGCCAAGCGGGTCTCCGCCCTGGATCATGAACTCAGGAATGACTCGGTGAAAGATGGTGCCGTTGTAGAGCGGCTTGTTATGCATTACCTTCTTTGTCGCCGGATCGGTCCAGTCTTTGGCGCCTGTGGCAAGGCCGATGAAGTTAGCCACTGCGTTGGGCGCCTGTTTCTGGAAGAACTGGCAGGTTATGCGGCCCATCGATGTGTCCATCACGACAAATGGACCGTTAGGCACAATCAGCGTCGCAGAGGGTGCATCCGGGATATCCTGACTGGACGCGGGCGCTGTTTGCGTTGCGGGTGCGCCGGACTGCTGCGCGAACGCCGATGCGGAAAAGACGATGATGGCAAAAGCCAGAGAGGAAGCGAAGTGCTTGGACGTGCGTATCATCCTGAAATTGAGGGTAAATCATGCGGCGGCAGGGCTGCCAGCGCCTTCCTGTATTGTATTTTCATGACGAATCTTCCCCTTTCGATTGCCAAACTTTGCACCCGTCGCGTTATGGCGGTGTGCGCTCTCTGTTGCCTGGCCATTCCGGCCACGCGCCTGACTGCACAGGCTGACAAACCCGCCGGCGACGCCGATAAGTCCGCTGCCGCGCCGGCCAAGCCTGCTGCCGCAAAAGAGGAGTTGCCGCCATTGCCTCCTGAAGCGCACACCCAGCAGATCATGGTGCTCAACGGCAAGACGCTGCACTATACGGTCACCGTGGGCGCGCTGCCGGTGCGCGACAAGGACGGCAAACAGGTGGGCCAGGTGGTTGTGACTGCGTACACCATGCCGGGCGACGACCGGCCAGTAACCTTTGCGGTGAACGGCGGTCCGGGGGCATCGAGCGTCTATCTGAACTTCGGCGCCATCGGGCCCAAGCATCTGAATGTGGGCAACGAGGGTGACAGTCCGTCTGACCCGACCGTTCTGCAGGACAACCAGGGGACGTGGCTCGACTTTACCGATCTGGTGTTTATCGATCCAATCGGCACGGGCTTCAGCCGGGCTGAAGTGCCGGCCGACCAGGCAAAGAAGCTTTTCTATTCGACTGAGCCGGACATCGAGTATCTCTCACGCATCATCTATGACTGGCTGGTGAAGAACGACCGGTTGCAGTCGCGCAAGTATCTTGTGGGCGAGAGCTACGGAGGGTTCCGCGGTCCGCGCATCACGTACTATCTGCAATCACAACTGGGTGTGGCAATGAACGGCGTGGTGCTGGTGTCGCCCTACCTCAATCCGACAATCGATGATAACGGGAATCTATCGCCGATTCCGTGGATGGTGACGCTGCCTTCCATCACGGCGGCGCATCTCGAGAGCGAGAAGAAGCTAACGCCCGAGACGATGGCCGACGTGATTGCCTATACCGAGGGCGAGTATGCAACGACGCTGATCAAAGGGACCGCGGACAAGGATGCGACAGACAAGATGATTGCCCGCGTAACGGAGATGACCGGGCTCGATCCGCAGTTTGTGAAGTACTCTGGTGGCCGGCTTGAAACGGGCGCCTATCTGCGCGAGGCGCATCGCGAGCAGGGCAAGCTAAGCTCGGTGTATGACTCAAATGTGACATCTTTCGACCCGTTCCCATACGCGCCAGATCAGGAGGCGAACGATCCTATCCTGGCCAGTATTGTTGCGCCTTTGACTACCGCAATGGTGGACTTCGATACACGCGTGGTGGGCTGGAAGGTGGATGCACGCTATAACGCGCTCTCTTATGACGTAAACCGCGCCTGGGATCGTGACGATAATCTCCGCGCGGGTTCGGCGACGCAACTGCGCCAGGCAGTGGCTGCCGACCCCAAACTGCGAGTGATGATCGTGCACGGGTG
>DASZXD010000080.1:0-5528 GCA_035546015.1 Occallatibacter sp. | reverse complement strand
TTCTTCCGTTTTCTCCACCAGGCCCACAGGGTGGCAAGTGCGGCTCCGAGAGAGGTGAGCAGCCATATTGTATTCGCTGCGACGAATTGCACGACTGCTGCGACCGGGTCTACCTGAACGCGGATATCCCGGTCAACGCTGGTGAAATCTCTGGACAGGTTGCCGAGTTCCACCACTGCAGCCAGGTGCAGACTCAGGGTTCCCGAGTGTTTCGGAGCCACATCCCACGACCATTCTGTGGGCGTGTCGCCGCCTACGATCTGTTCTTCAGAACTGAGGGGCGTGATGTTGAAGTCTGCGCTCTTGAGCGTCATCTTCATGCGGGTCGAGATGGGCGTAGAGGCTGTCGCCGTAGTAGACCCCGGGCCCGAGGGCAACCCTGCCTCAAGAGTCTGCAGAGATATGTTGCCTGCGGCAATGCGCGCGGTTACACGGGCCGTTTCTCCGGTCTTCATCTTTTGCGGCGTGTTGTAAGCGAGATTGCCTTGCTTGAGCTTTGCGAGGCTCTGTTCGATGAGATCGTCGTTGCTTAGTTGGGGTGCTGGCGGTTTTGCAAGTGGCTCGATCGGGATTGCAGTGGGCTTTAGCGGCGGTGGTGGAAGCGGGTTAGATTCCTGGGGAACGGGCTGCGTGGTTGGCGGCGTTTCTTTCGTTGCAGTACTTTCGTCAGAGCCGTTTGGCGCCTGTACGGAAGGGGCGGCGGAAGGGCTTTCGGAACCGCGATTCTGAGAAGGTTTTGACGATGTGCATGCGACCACGAGGACGGCTGTGCATAGCATCGCAAAGGACGATGCGAGGACCTTTACAAAGCTCAACTTCCGCATAAGGCCTCCGGGTAAGTACACATCAATATGCGCCGATTGCACCGGCGAGTGAGGGGGCCTGAAAAATTTGGGAGCAATTGTACTCCCCTATGATATTCGCAAGTTGCCCGCAGGAATTCTGTGATGGAGAGCATCTGGTTCTCAGCCGTTACGAAATAGTGCGGTGGAATGCCAATCGTATCCACCTTTGGATGGAAGAACGGCTTGGCTGCGCCGGGATAGACTGGCGGCCATGAAGACCGAACCTATCGGCAGCATTCCTCGCCCACCCGGATTGATACAGGCCATTCAGGCATGCGCATCCGGCTTGATCAGCCGCGAAACTCTGGACACAGTCTACGCAGCAGCGCTTAGTGACACAATTGAGAGGTTTGAAGCCACCGGATCTCCGGTGATCACCGATGGCGAGCAGACCAAGCCCAGCTTTGCGACCTATCCGCTCACGGGAATTGGCAATCTTGCTCCCGACGGGGTAGTCATTCCCTTCGCAGACGGGCATACGCGGCAGTTACCACGGCTGACGGCAGGGCCGTTTCATTACGGTGTGCATGCGGGCAGCTTTACGCAGGTGGCTCGCAGCTATACGAGCGTGCCATTGAAGCAGGCGGTGATTTCGGCGTCGGCACTGAGCCTGCTTTACCCAGCCGCTGGAATCGAAGGCTATCCGCGCGAGGCGTTTCTGGCCGATCTGATCGCCGAGGCGCAAGCGGATATTCGCGGCGCGCTCGATGCAGGCGCGGCAGTGGTGCAGATTGACTTCACAGAGGGAAGGCTGTCGCTCAAGCTCGATCCCTCGGGCGGACTGCTGCGCGGCTTTATCGCGCTCAACAACCAGCTACTCGACGGCTTCAGCGACGCGGAGCGGAAGAGTATCGGCGTTCATGTTTGTCCGGGCGGCGATCATGATTCGACGCACAGCGCCGATGTGGACTACGCGGGGCTGCTACCCGATTTGTTTCAGTTGAATGTGGGCCGGTTCTATCTGCAGATGGCCAGCGAGAAGGACCGCAGGCGCGTGCTGAGCATTGTGAAAGATGTGCTCAAGCCGGATCAACTCGTCTTCATCGGCGTGATCGATCCGATCGATCCAACCGTTGAGACCGCGTCGCAGGTGCGCGACCGCGCGCTGGAGGCTGCGTCGATTCTGCCCGTGGAGCAATTGGGCACCACAGACGACTGCGGCTTTTCTCCCTTTGCCGACGATACTTCGACGGCGCGCGACACGGCCTTCAGCAAGATTCGTGCGCGCGTGGAAGGAACGGCGCTGGCCGCGCGGGAACTGGGCATTTGAAAACACGATACTGATTTGGGCACACTGCCGCTGCTGTGGTAATTCTGAGTGCGTCCCGTGTCTACTGCTACCCAACCTTCGCGCACTCTTGCCAGCCCGGCGGTCATCACGTTTCTGCTGCTGCTGGCGCTCAATCTGCTGAACTTTATCGACCGCTACATTCTGCCTGGCGCGCAGCCGCTCATCCAGCGTGAATTTCATGCGACCGATCAGCAGATGGGCGCGCTGACTACGGCGTTGTTTGTTACTTACATGCTGATTGCGCCGCTTACCGGATGGCTCGGCGATCACTTCCGCCGCAAGCCGCTGATTGTGGGCGGTGCAGTGCTGTGGAGCCTGGCGACGCTGGCCACGGCATGGGTGCATGACTACTGGACGCTCTACATTCGCCATGCGCTGGTGGGCGTGGGCGAGGCCACATTTACCATCTTCGCGCCGGCGGTGATTGCAGACTTTTATCCCGAGCGCGACCGCAACCGCATTCTCTCGGCGTTCTATGTGGCGATCCCGGTAGGCGCGGCGCTTGGATATCTGGCGGGAGGCACGCTGGGCTCAATGTGGGGATGGCGCAGGCCGTTCTTTCTGTGCGCACTTCCGGGGCTGCTGGTGGCGGCACTCTACATGGTGCTTGGGCGTGAACCGGAGCGCGGTGCAAGCGACCGCATTCGGGCGTCGCTGGACCGGACGACGGTGTTGGGACTGTTAACGAATCCTGCATTCCTGACGGCGACATTCGGACTGGCGATGCTGACCTTTGCGATGGGTGGCATTTCGGCTTGGGTGCCTACGTTTCTGCACAGATTCAGTGGGCTTTCTGTAGCGAACGCGAGCATGACCGTGAGCGCGATTACGGTAGTGGATGGAATCGCCGGAACTATCGCGGGCGGATGGATTGCGCAACGCTGGCTCAGGACGAATCATCGTGCGCTCTATCTTGTCTCGTTCTGGAGCGTGGCGCTGACGCTGCCATTCGGTGTTCTCTTGTGCTTCGGGCCCAAGGCGACAACTGTGCCTGCGCTGTTTTTTGCGGAGTTCTTTCTGTTCCTGAACACCGGCCCGCTCAACGCGGCGATTGTGAACTCAGTGAATGCGCCGGTGCGCGCGACGGCCATCTCCATCAATCTTTTTGTCATTCACTTTTTCGGCGATACGTTTTCGCCGCAGATCATCGGCGCAATTTCAGACAGGTCAAGCCTGAGCACAGGCCTTGGCGCAACGCTGATTTCCCTGGTGATTTCGGCAGTGATTCTGATGGCAGGCTCGAGGTTTGCGCCGTTGCTTGAAAATTGATGCATTCAGAAAGCGCAGTTGATCGCTTTTATTGACACTGAATTACCTCCGAGGCCCCCGTGCGCTTATCTCAAATCGGAGTTGCTGTTCTATTCAGTGCCCTTGTCGCCGTGGCAGTACCGTGCCACACGCAGGTGAATGGCTATCTGACTGCTCAGGAAGAGGCAGCCTGCACGAGCGAATTCAAGATTAGACAAATCCCAGATAATTCAGACATTTCCCAGCGCGGTTTCGCGTCGGCTTGCTCGTTGGCCATGCTGGGCAAGCAAGAGGCGGAGTTCGCGGCGCTTCGCTGGTCGATACACAGCCGCAGAGGGCAAAAAGCCGCGGCTTACGAGAAGCATGGGGCACGGCAGCCGCTATTCTTTGGCCGCAAGTAGACGCGAGCAGCGTACGAACTGTCCTGACGCGCCAACGCACTCAACAAATCTTTCCCTCGCCAATAGGCAAGAAAAACCTGAACTCGCCAGCAGATCACTTTGCCGGCGCAGGCTCCTGATCACGCGTGTTCATGAATGACCTCCGGCCGCCTTGTGAGCGGAGGTTGGGGTCGCTGACGGGTGGGCGAGAGTCGTCGGCGTTGAAGCCGCGGGCGAGCATCGGATTGGGACGGAAGCGGGGTGGGCCGCCGTGGAATTGGCGGGCGTGGCTCAGAAAGATTCCGGCCCGGCCATGTATGGGCTGCACGATGCCGCGGACCTTCACGTCCATGTTGCGATACTCGTTGAGCTCGCCTACGGTGTCGCGGTCCTGCCAGAGGCTTACGATGGTGAAGCGGCAGCCGGCGTCAGGCGTGTCGGGCGAGCAGACATCGAGGAAGCGCGTGCCGTCGGGCAGTTGCACCACGTCATAGATATGCGCTGAAATGCACACGTCCTTGTTGAGCATCTTCGCAGCCTGCTCAGCGGTGACGCATTGCCTGGGCGCGCTGGCAATGCACAGGAGCGGGCTTAGAAATACGAGTGCAATTAGATGACGCGGAAACACGGAATCACTCTACCGCGTTTGTGATCCGAAGCGCGAAAAAATCTCTTTGCGTTTTTTAGTGCGCGCCTACCAGCTCTTCGCTTTTAGCACTCTGGCCGTAGTGGCTCTCTACGTAGTTGTCGAGGATTTGTTTGAACTCGGCGACGATATTGTCCCCCCGGAGGGTGGTGTAGAGCTTGCCGTCGACGTAGACCGGGGCCACTGGGTCCTCGAAGGTGCCGGGGAGGGAGATGCCGAGGTTGGCGTGTTTGGACTCCCCGGGGCCGTTGACGACGCAGCCCATGACGGCGAGCTTGAGCTCCTCTACGCCGGGGTAGCGCTTGCGCCACTCGGGCATCGAGGTGCGGAGATAGGTCTGGATCTGCTCGGCGAGCTCCTGGAAGTAGGTGCTGGTGGTGCGTCCGCAGCCGGGGCAGCTCGTGACCTGGGGCATGAAGCTGCGGATGGAGAGCGACTGCAGGATCTGCTGCGCGGCCTGCACCTCTTCGGTGCGGTCGCCACCGGGCTTGGGCGTGAGCGAGACGCGGACGGTGTCGCCGATGCCCTGGAGCAGCAGCGGCGCGAGGCCTGCGGTGGAGGCGATGACGCCTTTGGAGCCCATGCCGGCTTCAGTGAGCCCGAGATGCAGAGGGTAGTCGCAGCGGGCGGCGAGCGCGGTGTAGACGTCGATGAGGTCGCGGACGCCGCTCACCTTGGCGGAGAGGATGATGCGGTCGTGGCCGAGCCCGTAGCGCTCGGCGGCTTTGGCAGAGTCGATGGCGCTGACGACCATGGCTTCCATCATGACGTCGCGCGCGGGCATTGGATCGGGCCGCTTGCTGTTCTCGTCCATCATGCGCGTGAGCAGCGCCTGATCGAGCGAGCCCCAGTTGACGCCGATGCGCACGGGCTTCCCGTTCTCCACGGCGCACTCGATCATGGTGCGGAAGTTGTCGTCGGTCTTGCGCCCGACCGACACGTTGCCGGGATTGATGCGGTACTTGGCGAGCGCGCGCGCGGTGGCAGGGAACTTCTTCAGCAGCAGGTGGCCGTTGTAGTGGAAGTCGCCTACGATCGGCACCCGCACGCCGAACGCCGCGCAGGTGTCCACGATTTTCGGCACCGCCGCCGCGGCCGCTTCGGTGTTCACCGTGACG
>DASZXD010000079.1:0-4742 GCA_035546015.1 Occallatibacter sp. | reverse complement strand
TTCGATCCTGCTTGTAGGCCCTTGTCCCTCCAGAGATAGCATTGGCGGGAATGTTATAGCCGCTGCGGTAGGTTCCGTCGTCACCCAGGTTCTTCGAGTACGTGTAGTTGATGTTGAATGTGAGACCGTTGTGCATGCGCTGGTTGAGCACGATCTCAAGCGCATGGTAATTGAAGTTGCCCACATTGCCCCACGTGTCGCTTACACCCGAATATTGCGGGAAAGGTTCGAGCATCTGCGCGACGGTGGCCGAGCTGCTGACCTGTGCCGCAGCCGTAAAGAACGCCGGTGCGGGCGCGTCCGGGAAGTAGGAAGCCACGATCGCCGCGTTGGCCGGCGTGGCGGCCGCATTCAGGATTGGCTTGGTGCCCGTGGAATCCTTGACGCTGCCCAGTACCGCCAGGTATTTGGGATCGAGCTGGTGCGACCAGTAGCCGCGAGCGTTTCCGCCTGTCGTGCCGGAGTTGACGATGAAATGGCTCTCGTTACCGGCATAGTTGACGGCCAGAGTCATGTCTGGTGTGATGCCGCGCTCGACGCCGAAGTTCCAGAGCACGATCTCCGGAGCACGGCCTGAGAAGTAGGGATCGGCGAAAGAAACGCTGCTCGCGGAGACAAACTTGTTGCTGGAGTTGAGATAGTAGCCGGTATTCAGCTCCTGTGCCGCCACCCCAGGGGTTGGGGCGGAGGGATACACATAGCCAGGACCGAAGATGCCGGTGTTGCTGCTGTTCAGCCAGTACGAGGGACCGGCTGAAGCGCCTGCTCCAACTTCGGTTGGCCCGGTTGCGGTCATGTTGAAGCCGGTCTGGCCGGTGCCGGTTGCGTTGCCGCCGCGTCCGCCCACGCCGCCGGCCTGCGAAAAGACAACCGCAAAGCCCGAACGTATCACCGTCTTCGGAGTCGCCTCATAAGCAAAGCCGAGGCGCGGTCCCCAGTTTTTCCAGTAGGTGTGCACAGGCGTCCTGCAATCGCAGCTCACACCCGCGCCTCCATACTTACCGGCGAACTGCAACATACCCTGCGTATTGGTCAGCGGGTTGACCAGCGAAGGGTTCAGGAATGTCCAGCGATCCTTGACCTCGTGGAAGGGAGGCAGATAATCCCAACGCAGGCCCAGTTCGACGGTCATCTTCGGAGTCATCTTGTAGCTGTCGCGAATGTAGGGAGCTATCGGGTGATAACGTCCCCCGGTTTCACTCAAGGGATAGAGACCGAATGAAGGTGCCGAGGTATCGTTCGAGGCCGATCCAGCGATGGCGCCCAGCAGATAGCTGGCGAACGCGAAACCGGAGGGCGTTGACGAACCGCCGGTGCTGAGAGCATTTGAGTCGGCCGCAAAGTTGGCCGTGGAATACGCGTTGTAGTTCAGATAAAGCTCCGAGGAGAAACCGGCTGGGGCCGCGGTGTTGATCTGCTCCCAGAGGTAAGAGAGGCCAAAGGTAATCGAGTGCTTGCCCTTGACCCACTGGACGTTATCCAGAACCGCATATGTGTTGGGAGTCACCAGTTGGGTGGCGGTGGCGGTGCCATTGGAGGTCCAGGCGGTGTAAGCCGTTCCGAAAGCCGCCGTGGTGCCGAAGGTTGCGCCGGGGAACTCAGTGCCGGCCAGGCCGGCTGGCAGGTTGCTTATGCCAAAAGTCGCGGGCTCGTAGGCTTTCACGCCCTCGGTCGCATTGATCTGCGGCTGGGCGAATCGCGTGAAGCTGTACTTGAGCTGGTTCACGAGATTCGAGGTGATGGTGTAAACGTGCTCCAGGATATAGCTCTGGGGATAGATCTTCGCGTAGGTGCCCGAAACGTAGGGCAGCGGCATTCCGTTGCTGAAGTTGTTCAAATAAATATCGTCGCCCTTGACTCCCACTGTCGAGATGCGCTGCTTGGCATTCAATTCGTAATCCACGCGCCAGTCGTAGGTGTGGGCGTCATAGCCCTTGGGCCAGCCACCCAGGTAGTTGTTGTAAAGCGACCCGGGATTTGTGGGATCAGGCATAAAGGCCGCCATCGCTTTGGCGATGGGTGAGATCATGGACGAAGGGATGACGTTGTACGTGGCAACCCCATTCTTCGTCCCTACAAAGGGCTGGCGGGTGCAGACATTTCCGCTGCAGTTGTTGGTGGTGGGGTCGAAGAGAAATGCCGGGTTGTCTGCGCCTTCGCCCGACAGGCCGCCAGCGCCCACATTGCCGTTCAGTTCGGTAAAGTCGCCGCTGAGCATCGCCTTTGAGGGAATGGAATAGAGAGCGGGGTTGGCGCCATTGCGGGCGTGATATTTATCGTAGGCGAAAAAGAAGAACAACTTGTTCCTGGTCATGGGGACCCTGCCGCCAAAGCTTACTGACAGCTCATTCTGGTGTTCAATGGGCTTGGGGGCTTGAACCTTGCTGCCTGAGGCAGTCACAACGGTTGCTGCCTTCGATGTAAATCCCCATGTATCGAAAACCGTGTTGCGTATGAAGTCGGAGACTTGTCCGTGATACTGCAAGCCGCCCGACTTCATCGTGAAATTCATGGCGCCTGCGCCCATGTACTCGGCCGGTGGGGTACTGGTAAGCACTTGCATCTGGTCGACCGCATCCATACTCATTGCAAGCGAGACCACGCGGTTGTCACCCTGCTGATTGACGGTAGTGGCCGGCATACCGTCCAGGTAGAGCTGACCGAGGTAGTTGCCCGTGCCGCCAATCACTGGCAGGCGGGTTCCCCCTTGCGATCCGGGCGTCAGCGTGCCGAAGGCTGTTGGATCGCGGTGAGTCGAACCGGTCATCTGGATGGGCAAATTGCTGTAGGTGTCATTTTCAATCGCGAGACCGAGGGTTGCATCGGCCGTGTCGAGAACGGGAGGTGCGTCTGTAACAGTCACCGTCTGCGCGTTGGAGCCGATTGTAAGCACCGGGCTGATGGCTCTTGTCAGGAGTGCATCCACCACTACGTTGTGCTGCACCAGCGTCTGGAATCCCGGGGCCTCCACCTTCACCGTATAGGTGCCCGGCAGCAGAGGAGAGATGTTGAAGAAACCTGCCGACGATGACGTGCGCGTCGTGGTTATGTTCGTGGCTGTGTTGGTTACCGTCACCGTAGCGCCTGGTACCACCGCGCCGGTCGGGTCCGTAACTGTGCCCTGGATTGATCCTTCACCAGCGGTCTGACCTGCCGCCGGCAAGGATGTCCAGCAAAGCAGCGCCACCAGCGCTACCAGTACTGCTGCTATGCCGCCACGCCGCCGCGTGCGCATTGCCTCATCAGTAGATAGGGATTGTCTTCTTGCGTTCACTGCATGCCTCCTCTGCAACGAAATACACAAAATCGGGAAATGGATTGGCTTGGTCTGCTTGTACAAAGCCTGTTTCGGGGATCTAGCGAACGGAGGTCTGACCTCCGCAGCGAATTAAACGCTTTCTCGATAATTATTGTCAATAGAAAAATAATTTAATCTCCGGTAGGCGCGCGGCAAGGCGGCAACCCTTTTGCCGCCTCTCACGCACAGGTACTCGCTAGTCCTGTTTTTTCAGTTGAGTTATCGCTAACGCTGTAGAATCAGGGTTCGCAGCAAAGTCCGAAGCAATGCATCGGGCAATTGCGATCCATTTCGGCGTGGCTCCTGCGGGAGCAGGGGATGCCGAATTCCAGAGAGATTGCAACGAAGGGCGCCGAACCTGAATGCTTACTTGCTCGCGCCTCTTTGCTGGCTTCCCCAGTGATACAGAAATTCAACATACCCGTATTGCATGTTGTGGTCTGTGGGATAAATCGCCGCCATCACGGTTTTCCCTTTTGCGTAGGCGTAGTAGAAGTTGAGGCCGATGTTTCCCGTCACTCGCCAGTCCGCGCTCACATCGGCAACCGATGCCAGAGAAGTGGCATTGTTTGCCGGGCGCCCGACGAAACCGAAAACCTTGTTGTCGAACGCTCCTCCGCCCAGGTACCACAGATCGTGCGCTGAGGTGAGTTGGAGCCAGTGCAGATCGGAGCGCAGAGCCAGCCGTTTTATCGGCTTGTCCATCACCTGCACAAACTCGTCTGTGTTATTCATCAGGTTATAGAAAGGCAGCCGTGCGTAAACGCGCGGCGTTGGCAGCATCTGGAAAAACGTGTTGTGCGTGGAGTCGGATGCACTGTCATCGCCGCTGGACCGGAACCATCCGCCGCGCAGCCAGGGTGACGTGGACAGCTTATTGAGCTGGTACCCTCCTTCAACCGCTGCCGCATCGGCTCTGTGGCTCTGAGAGCCCCAGCTTCCGTTTTGCAACGCTCCCCAGAAGAGGAAATCTAACTGTCCCGGTCCCGCGGGAACAGCGGCAATCACGTCGCCGCCGTACGTGCCGATGCGCACATTCCGATGATCGGCTGCGCGCACCGCCAGCGCGCGATTGTCCGTCTTGGTAATGTAGGTCCGGCCGTCGTGATATCCGGCTCCAAACGCGCGCCACAGCACATGTCCTTTGAACTCCGGCCGCGTGAATGCAAGATATTGGAGATCGACATTCAGCTCCGGATTGCCGTTCATGTTGAAGACGCCCTGGTCGGAACGCGCAGCCATCGCCGTGAGATTCCACGCTCCTGAGCCAAAATGTGCGTCGAGGCCATCGAAGCTGCGTTGAGCATTGGAGAAGCCGAAGTTTCCAATCAGGCGCTGAACAACGCGATTGCTCTGCAGCCACGCCAGAGTCGGATTCTTGGGCTGCAGCTCCTGGCCGTCAAAAAACTCAAAGCGTCCCAGCCGGAGATGACCGTTTTCTCCG
>DASZXD010000078.1:0-17242 GCA_035546015.1 Occallatibacter sp. | reverse complement strand
AAGGATTGTAGCGTGTGAAGCCAGCGCGCCACGCCTCAAGCAGTTGCGCGAACGGCTTGCAGCACATACGGAACGCATTGAGTTCCGGCTTACAGATGCAGCTGCACTCAAAGAGGAGTCGGCCTACGATCTGGTGCTTGCTGATGTGCCGTGCAGTGGCACTGGAACGTTAGGGCGCAATCCGGAGATTCGTCATCGGCTGTGCGCAGAAGATATTGAACGCCATGCAGAGCGTCAGCGCGCAATTCTGCGCACGGTATTGCGCGCGGTTCGCCCCGGCGGGCGCATGGTTTATTCCACGTGTTCGCTTGAGCCTGAAGAAAATGAGCAAGTGGTTGCGGCAGCGCTTTCTGAAATGGGCGATGTGCGCCAGCTTTCGTTGGCTGATCGGATAGACACCCTGCATGTGGGTGGAATGCTTACACATGCTGGTGTGGAGTTACTCAGGGAGTGCCTCACTGCGAAGGGCGCTTTGCGCTTGCTGCCAGGCCGCTTACACACGGACGGCTTTTTCATTGCAATGATCGAGAGATTCGCTTAAGCAAACGGAACTTATATCTGGAGTCAATTCGACTCAGGACCAAGCCTCAACGCGTCATAATCGCGGCCGAGCATTGCGCAGAGAGCCTCAACTACAAGTTCATGATCGGCGCGCTGTGCCAGTCCTGATACGGTGACACAGCCCACGATGCCCGCGTTCTCGACGTGCAGAGGAAATGAACCGCCGTGGGCAGCGAAGTCGGCAATCGTGTGGCCGCGTTCTTCGAGCGTCTGCTCCTTCAGCTTCAATTGCAGACCCATGCCGTACGAACTCCGATGGTAGCGCGCCACTACGTTTGTCTTGCGGCGCACCCATTCGGGATTGTCGGGCGTTGTGCCCTCGAGCGCGGCATAAAAGAGCTGCTGTCCGAAGCGGCGCACATCGATCACGATTGCGAAGCTGCGTTCGATGGCCATTGCTCTTAGTCGCGTGCCAAGCTCCCATGCAATTTGCGCATCCAGGCGCGGCAGGCGCAACTCGCTCTCCTGCAGCGCAACGCGTTCGATATCTTCGGCCAACCCCATAAGGTTTTTGCCTTCCTTGTGGATTATTTTGCAACAGTAAACTTAACGATTGTGGTCTGATCTACGCGTGCGCCGGCAATGGGCGATTGCGCCACGACCGAGCCGGGCTCAACGGCTGGGCCTCCCGCAACCTGGATCAGGCCCTCCGCGTAGTTTGGAGTTGCGGTCTTGATGCCAACCTTCTCCAATTGCATCTGCGCCGTCACGATGGGAAGCCCAATGAAGTCTGGCATCACGTAGCCATCAGGAGGTTCGTTGTCGGGAGCGGCAACCAGAAGACTCACGCCGGGCCCTTCAATGTCCTTTGCATGCGCCGGCGGGTCCTGCGCCAGTATCATGTTTTCCGCAGCGTACGAAGCGGGCAGATGGATGGTGGATCCAACATCGAGGCCGGCGCGTCGCAGCTCCAGCGCAGCCATGCGATCTTCAATGCCTATCGTATTCGGCACATCGACCTGCTGCGGGCCAAGGCTCTCTGAGACGCGCACGCGCCACTCGCGGCGCACCACAGTGCCTGCCGCCGGCGACTGCGTGAGGATGTGACCGGCGGCCACTTCGGCAGAGTAGTAGCGATTGTCTACGTCAAGATTGAGTCCCAGGCCAGCCGTTTCGCGCCGTGCATCGGCAACAGTCATACCCTTGAGCGCAGGCACCTTTACCTCAGCGCCGTGAATGGCGAAGTGCATGGTGATGATGGCTGCGAGCAGAGCAACGGCAACCAGCACCATGAGCAGCGAGGCGACCTGGAAGAACTTGACGATGGGACGGCTTTTCATAACCGCGGATTCCTCGAAGTGAAAGCCCCTCGTGCTCTATCGCTTATTATCCGTCACCGGCTCGGGATGGATGGTGACCCGGTACACTTCCGGGCACTCCAGCTTGAAGCGGTCTTCGAGCGCGGTGATGATTTCGTGAACGCGGCGCATGGGCAGCTCGTCAGGCAGCGTGCAGTGACAGGTAACAAGAAGGTGATTATCAGTACGGTTCACTGAGATGGCATGCACATCCACGATGTCGGGAAACTCGGCGGCCGCAGTGCGCAGAGCCGCTTCTGCTTTGCGATCTTCAAGAGTAACTGCTGCGGCGGGCTGTTCAATGGTGGCCGGCTCGCTTTCGATGTGCGTGAGCACGGCGTCAATCTCGGGAACTTCGCGCAGGATCTCGGCTTCAAGCGTGCTGACAAAACCGTGGGCTTCGCGCAGGCGCATATTTTCTTCGATCTCGACGTGGAGTTCGACACGCAGGCGGCCATGGTGCGACTGGATGCTGAGCTCGTGCACGGAGACATTGTTGCGCGCAGCCACGGCGCGCACGCGGTCGAAGATGCTTTCAGCGCGCGTTTCGCGGGGTACGGTGTGGATGACGACGTCTGCGGTAGGCAACACGCGGTGAGCAGCAGCAGTGGCCGCCTGCACCAATTCCTCAGTGTGCTCGAAGGTGGAGCGGCGCGGCAGAGCGAGAGTGAGGTCTGCGAAGTAATCAGCGCCGGCGCGGCGCACACGTGCCTGTTCAACAGCGATCACGCCTTCAACCAGTCTCACTTCGCGCACCAGTCTTCGGCGCGTCTCGGCCGGGATTTCATCCATGAGTGCGCCTACAGCTTCATGGCCAAGACGCACGGTCATACGCAGAATCATCGCCGATACCACGATGGCTGCGAGCGGGTCGGCATAGTGCAACCAGCCGATGCTGAACTTCACGCCCAGCCAGGTTGCGCCCAAACCGGCGAGCACCGCGACTGTGGACCAGATATCGGAAGAGAAATGGAATGCGTCCGTGGCAAGCGCGGGAGACCCGGATTGTGTGGCGACGGCCTGCAGCTTGCGTGATCGCCAGTAGTCGACGGCGATGGAAGTGACGAGCACCAGCACGGGCCACATGGAGTGACGCAGCGCTACAGGACGAAAGAAGATGCGGTCAATGGCTTCCCAGACAATCCACGCGCAGGAGATGGCCATCAGGCCGGCTTCAGTGAAGGCAGACAGATTCTCGATCTTGCCATGGCCGTAGGGGTGGTCCTCATCGGCAGGCTTGTCGCTAAGGCGGACGGAAAAATAAGTGAGCGCAGAGGCGATGAGGTCGAGGCCGGAGTGCGCAGCGTCTGACAGCACACCCAGCGAGCCGGAGAGCAGGCCGGCGGCCAGCTTGAGCAGGGTCATGACCGTCGCGGCCAGCATGGAGCCGCGCGCGACGCGGCGCTTTTCTGCGGAGATGTCAGCCGCGCCGGGCGCCCGCGCATCCATGCTGCGCTGGCCGGGTGGCCTGCTGGATGTCGGCGCGCTGGGAACGGCTGAAGTCATTGCCTTTAGCTTACCGTCGCTCGCGTAGCCGTGTACAACCCCGCGATGCCGAAGGTATAGGGCCGCCAGCCCGACTCTGCATAGCCGCAGGTGCGCATCATGCGGACCATCTCGGCAGGCAGCGGAAAGTTGCCAACCGACGTGGGCAGGTAGTTGTAGGGGCCATTTTTGCCGCAGATCACACGGCCGATTGCGGGCAGAATGCAGCGGAAGTAAACGGCATAGGCTCTGCCGATGAGGCCGCCGGGCTCGCTGAACTCCAAAATGCCGAGCTGTCCACCGGGCTTGAGTACACGGTGAAACTCGCGCAGGCCGGCTTCGTAGTTGGCCAGGTTGCGAAAACCAAATGCCGTCACGATGAGATCGAGAGAATTGTCACGCAGCGGCAGATGGAGCGCGTCGGCTTCGAGAACAGTGACGTTGCTGCGTGCGAATTTGTGCTCGCCGCGCGCAAGCATGCCACGCGAGAAGTCGGCGGCGATTACTGGACGTGCTCCATGCGGGCGATGCTTGAGCAGGGCCATGGTCATGTCGCCTGTGCCGCAGCAGATGTCGAGGACGGCGGCGTCAGGCCGCGCCAGCACATTGCGGAATCGGCGTGCAGCGCGCCGCCACCACAGGCGGTCCACGTTGGCTGAGAGCACGTGGTTCAGCAGGTCATAGCGCGGCGCAATGGAGTCGAACATCTGCCGCACGGCCAGCGCAGCGCTGGTTTCGTCGGCCGTGTCGATCGGTTTGGCGCCGGTTGCGGGCATGGTGGAATATCTTTCTCGGGTTTTATTTCTGCTTGGCAGCTTCTGCTGCTCGGAGAAGCTGCTTTACATCCAGAAGGTCCTGCTCGTGTCCGCTTGCCAGCTTATTGCGGATCAGATCATCTCGCGAGATAACGGCAGCAGGAACCTCGCCATCGATAGTTCCCTCAACGCGATTTTCCCAGGCTTCATCAAAGGCAACGCCATCGATTTTTTGTAATATGTCGATTCGGTCTGGAGGCTGGCCGAGCTGGAAGGTCGTTCCGTCAGCAAAGTCCGCGGCAGTCATCCCTCCTATGGGATCCCCGAACTGGGCAAGTGCGCGGAAAACGGCTTTGGCATTTTCTGCATCGCTGCGGATAAACAAATCAAGATCTTTTGTCGTACGCGGTTGTGCATGCACGCCGAAGGCATGGCCGCCAACGATCAGATGCTTAACCGCGTTTGCGTTGAACGCGCGGAGAAGATCCTTGAAATCCTCTGTCATCATGAGCCGGCACTCCTTTAAAAGCAGCGGCAAACGCATAGGACGCTTCACTCAGTTCGCATACGGCAATGAGCCGGTCTCCAACGGACCGGCTTTGCCAATAACGGTAGTTCTCAATTTCCTGGTTTTCCGTGCTGGTTATGCGGCGAATCGTTTTGTCCATATCGTTTGATTCTTCCCCAGCGTCTTTTTTCACCAATTACTGCAGCAGCGTCGGCTCGTCGTCCTTGCTTGCTTCTTCCGGTGGAATGATGACTGCGGCGGCGACCTTGTCTTCGGGCTCCAGGTTGAGCAGGCGGACACCCTGGGTGGCGCGGCCGGCTGCGCGCACCTGCTTGGTGTCAATGCGGATGATCTTGCCGAACTGGCTGATGACCATCAACTCAGACGTCTCGTTGACCAGCAGAATCGATGAGGTCTTACCCACCTTGGCTGTGGCCTTCAGGTTGTTGACGCCCTGCGCGCCGCGCGCGGTCAAACGATACTCGTCCACGTCGGTGCGCTTGCCAAAGCCGTTCTCAGTAACGGTGAGAATGAGCGACTGCGTGACGCAGAGCTTTTCATCGAGGTCCTTGAGAGCCTTCTCGGCATCTTCTACGGCCTTCTCTGCATTCTTTTCCTTCGTTTTGAGCTTCTCGTCGTCAGGCGCGCCGTTGCGGCGGTCTTCGCGGGCCTTCTGCAACGCGTCTTTGGCGGACGCGTAAGCCTTGCGCAGCGCGTTGAGCTTGTCGGCCAGGCCGCGCGTCTTGGCGCACTCGTCGCGCTCGGCATCGCGCGTCTCATCGGAGTCAGTGATGGCGGCGCCGATGACGTAGTCGCCCTTCTTGAGCGAGATGCCTTTGTTGCCGGCTGCGTTGCGGCCCATGGGACGCAGGCCAATGCCGCTGCGCTCCGGATCGTACTCCTCCTGGAAGCGGATGGCCATGCCTTCGCGCGTGGCGAGAAAGATGTACTGCTTGCCATTGGTGAGGTCGGCGGTAACCAGGTCATCGTCCTTGTCGATGGCGATGGCGATGATGCCGCGGGACATCACATTCGAGAAGTCCTTGAGCGGAGTCTTCTTGACGATGCCGTTGCGCGTGGCAAAGAAGATGTATTTGCCCTCTTCTTCGAGATCGCGGACGGGCAGGATGGCGCGCACATTCTCGCCTGGCTGCAGGCTGAGCAGGCTCTGGATTGACTTGCCTTTGCCCGCAGCGCCCACGTCGGGAATCTCGTAGACCTTGAGCCAGTAAACGCGGCCGGTGTTGGTAAAGCACAGCAGATAGGCATGGGTCGAGTCCACAATGAGCTGCGAGACGAAGTCTTCCTCGCGTGTCTTCATGCCGGTGCGGCCCGTGCCGCCGCGGCGCTGCTGGCGATAGGTGGTAATGGGCGTGCGCTTAAGGTAGCCCTGGTGGCTGACGGTTACTGCTACCTGCTCGTCGGCAATGAGGTCTTCAAGCTGCAGTTCGGCGCTTTCGTCGATGATCTCGGTGCGGCGCTTGTCTCCGTACTTGTCGCGGACGTCTTCGAGCTCCTTGATGATGACGCCACGCAGCCTCTTGTCGCTGGCGAGAATCTCTTCGAGATCGGCGATCTTGAGACGGATTTCCCTGAGTTCGTTCAGGATCTCATCCACGGACAATTGGGTGAGGCGGTAGAGTTGCAATTCAAGAATCGCGTCTACCTGGCGCAGCGAGAGACCGCGCTCTTCGTTGGCTTGTCGCTCGCGGTCGAGATTGATGACGATCTCCGTGCCCTTGCCCCATGCGTACAAGTTCTCTCGCGCCTCAGCTCGTGAACCCGATCCGCGAATGATGCGAATGACTGTATCGAGGTTATCGAGCGCGATCTTGTAGCCTTCCAAGATGTGCTCGCGCTCGCGGGCCTTGCGCAGCAGGTAGACGGTGCGGCGCTGCACCACGTCGATGCGGTGATCGATGAAGACGCGGATGGCGCCGTCCAGGCCCAGCTCGCGCGGCTGGCCGTTGACCACGGCCAGAAAGATCATCGAGAAGCTCTCCTGCATCTGCGTGTGCTTGTAGAGCTGGTTGAGCACAATCTCAGGCTGCGCGCCGCGCTTGAGCTCGATGACGATGCGCATGCCGTCGCGGTCGCTTTCGTCGCGCACGTCGCCAATGTCGTCGACGATCTTTTCATTCACTAGATCGGCGATACGCTCGATGAGTTTGGATTTGTTCACCTGATAGGGGATCTCGGTGACGACGATGGCCTGCTTTTCCTTGGTCAGGTTCTCCATCGCCACGCGGGCACGCATCATGAAGCGGCCGCGGCCGGTCTGGTAGGCCTGCGCAACGCCGGCTCTGCCGTAAAGAAATCCGCCAGTGGGAAAGTCGGGGCCCTGCACATGCTTGAGCACTTCAAGCAAGCCGGCCTTGGGGTTCTTGACCAGATCGATAGCAGCGTTGAGCACTTCGGTCAGATTGTGCGGCGGAATGTTCGTCGCCATACCCACGGCGATGCCGCTCGATCCGTTGACAATGAGATTTGGAATGCGCGTGGGCAGAACCGATGGTTCCTGCGTGGACTCGTCGTAGTTTGGCACGAAGTCCACGGTTTCCATCTCAATGTCTGCCAGCAACTCGCCGGCGATGCGCTCCATGCGGCACTCGGTGTAACGCATGGCTGCGGGCGGGTCGCCGTCGACAGAACCGAAGTTGCCCTGCCCGTCAACGAGCGGATAGCGCAGAGAAAATGGCTGCGCCATGCGCACGAGCGTGTCGTAGATGGCCGAATCGCCGTGCGGGTGGTAGACGCCCATCGCCTGCCCCACTACCTTGGCGCATTTGGTGTACTTCTTGTTGTGCTCAAGGCCCATCTCGCTCATGGTGTAGAGCACGCGCCGATGCACGGGCTTGAGACCATCGCGCGCATCGGGCAGCGCACGCCCGATGATGACGCTCATCGAGTAGTCGAGATAGGAGCGGCGCATCTCCTCTTCGATGTTGATCGGGATGAGATTCGAGCCGCCGGGCGGTACACCGCCATCAAGGGGAAGCTGAGGATTCTGATCGTCTGCCATAGAGGTTTTCGTGAGCCCGCAGGAAGGCGGCAAAAAGTCCGGAAAATGCAGGGCCGGAGTCCGCGGGTATACACCTCTATTTTATCCTTCGCAGATGCAGTTTAGCAAGGTGAAGGGAAGTAAATAAGTCTTTATTTTGCATAAATTTATGGCGAACATGCGGCGGGGAGAACAGGGCGTGGAAATCTACCCTTCCCATAGCGCGGAAGCGGTGCGGAGACCGGGCCTGATCGGGTTATGAAGCGGCTATTCCATTCCCGCAAGACTGAGCACGCAAAGCACTGCCTGCAGCAGCACGATGGCGCCCGCCGAAGCCAGCGCCAGACGCCGGCGCGGGCTCTCATACATGTCGGCAAAGACGCCGCCGGCGAAGGTGACAAGAAAGGGAAGCGACCACAACCATGGGCTGCCCGGAACGCCGGTCATCACGAGCGTGATGCAGACCAGCGCGCAAAATAGCGGAGTCGTGTTGCCGAAGTAGCGGGATTTGCGCTGCCCCAGATAAAACAGCAGTGCGGCGCCGGTTCCAATGGTGAGGCCTGCATTCGAGAAGGTTGAGAAGAAGCGCCGCGCGGGGTCGAGCGAGAACCAGAGGAATCCGGCTGCCGAGCGGAAGACGTAACTGAACGCGTCAGGCGAAAAGCCATAGCAGGCAAAGAGCAGTACGAGTGCGCCCGCTGAGGCGGCCAACACCACCGGGAGCGCCTGGCTCCTGTGGCCTTCAGCAATCCACAACATGAGCACGAGGCCCAGCAGTGCGGTCACAGGCAGAGCCGCGATGTGCGATGTGGCAGCCACGCCGAAGATCAGCGTGAGCAGCACAATACGCGGACGCCACTTGCGCCGTGGGCCCTGCATGGCATGGGCCACTCCGATGCACGTGTAGACGCCGCCATAAACTCCGAGCGCGGTCAGCACCTCAGTGTTGGGAGAAAGGCACGCCTTGAGCACAGGCGGCGAAAAGCAATAGATCGCAAGCGCCGTGTAGCCGCCCAGATTACCGTAGAGCCGCCGAGTGACCCACCAGATGCATCCGCCCAGCGCGCAGCCGGCCAGCAGAAACGGCAGGCGCAGCAGAAGCAGAATGTGAGTGATCTGGTGGCGCAGTTCCCATGTGCTCACTTCGCCGCCGCTTTGCACCACCTTATCTTCAGGGCTGCGGAAGACATCGAACGCGCGCTCGGCGAGGAGATTGAGCGTGAGCGGCAGGCCGGCGAGCCGATAGGCGGCAATGCCGTCGCGGATATTGCCACAGGTGGTGTAATAGCCAGCCAGTGCTGAGGGCCGTTCCCAGGTTTCGCGGCCGCAGCGCGCGTACTGATAGTCGCGGTCAGTGAGCGTCTGGTGCGCTGCTACCCATACCCCCTGAATAAGAAAGAGAGCGAGTAAGCCGGCAGCAATGCGCTGCGGCAGATTGAAGCGAAAGCGGCGAAGGATTCCAAACCGGTGGGTCATTACGCTCAGGCGGACCTTATCAGTCTAAATGCTGGCCGCGCGCTGAAAGGCCCGGCGGTTGCGCAGGCTGCGATGCAGAATGCGGCGTTCTCACCCGTCCAAACGCAAACGAGCCGCCCCGAAGGACGGCTCGTGTTATCTTGCGCATGCCGTATTACTGAACGGTCAACTGTGTATTGGCGGTTACTGGCAGCCCGTCAGCGTTAGTGTATGTGGCGATGATGAAGGTTGTGCCAGTGCCAACGGTAGTCGCCAGGCCTGTCTTGGCGCC
Organism: Occallatibacter sp.; assembly: GCA_035546015.1. Taxonomy (GTDB): domain Bacteria; phylum Acidobacteriota; class Terriglobia; order Terriglobales; family Acidobacteriaceae; genus Telmatobacter. The sequence goes on along the minus strand of DASZXD010000078.1, from coordinate 7,887 downwards.
AATGGTGGCAACCGCTGTGTTGCTCGAAGTCCAGGTGACCAGGGTTGTTAGATCTTCGGTGGCGCCGGTGCCGGCTGTGCCGGTAGCAATGAACGACTGTGTCTTGCCTGTTCCCGTCACCGTTGGATTCGTTGGAGCAATGGTAAGCGCCACGATGTCAGTAGTGCTGGCCGAAGACGGCGGCTGTACGGTGAAAGTGGATTGGTTGCTTGTCACGAGGCCATGGAACCCATTCATCGTGGCCTGGATTGAGGTGTATCCGGTTCCCCAACCCGTTACGGTGGCGATTCCCGAGTTATTCATGGTGACCAGCAATGGTGTGTAAGACAACCACGTTACCTGGTTAGTGATGTCTTTGATGATCGGCTGGTGATTGGGATGCGTGTAATAGCCAAGGGCTTTGTACTGCGTCCACGTCTGCTCGCTGGATGGAGCCGCATCACCGTTGGGCAAGAGCACAAGCGTGGTGGTGAACGCGGAAGGACTGATCACAATCTGAGTGAGGGAGGGGTCGTTAGTGCAGCTTGTGAGCGGCACCATCAGGGCGCTGATCAACAAGATGCCCAACAACGGACGATAACGCATAGAGGTCTCCTGGCGAATCCGCCCGGTTGGTCAAGATTTCTTTAAGCGACATCTTCAGGGCTGCGTGCTGAAGCTCCGGTACGCTGGCTTTCGCTTCGCGCTCCGCCATACTGCTATGACCAGAAGATGCAGTAAGTTAGCGCCATGCTACCGAAGGCTTACTAATGAGTCAATGACCATTTAGGGTCAGTAAATACCAAGGTACCTGGATGATCATAGAAATCTGCGATTGATGCATTTACCTCTCTCCTGCTCTGCTTTTCCACCGTTTCTTGGCCCGCCCGCGTGGGAACCGCTACACTTCTGGTGAGCCATGGCCATTGCGCGCGACAACTCTCCGGAAAGGCTGGTCAGCGCCGCGCGCGCCGACGAGGAGCAGAATTTCGAGCTTAAGCTGCGCCCGCGCTGGCTGCGTGAGTTTATCGGCCAGTCCAAGGCCAAGGAACAGCTTGCCATCGCCCTTGAGGCCGCGAAATCCCGCGGCGAGGCTCTGGATCACGTGTTGCTCTTCGGCCCTCCCGGATTGGGAAAGACTACGCTGGCCACGATTATTGCCAACGAACTCGATGTGGGTTTTCAGCAGACCTCCGGGCCGGCGCTCCAGATTCAGGGTGACCTGACGGCGATCCTGACCAATTTGCGCGAGAAGCAGGTGCTGTTTCTCGATGAGATTCATCGCATGCAGCCGGTTCTGGAAGAGAAGCTCTACACCGCGCTTGAGGACTACAAGCTCGACATCATCATTGGCCAGGGGCCGGCGGCGCGCACACATGTGATGGACATTCGTCCGTTCACGTTCATAGGCGCAACAACGCGGCCGGGTCTGTTGAGCTCGCCGCTGCGCTCCCGTTTTGGGATTCTGCTGCGGCTTGAGTTTTATACCGATGACGAACTGCGCGTGATCGTGGAGCGCTCGGCCGAAGTGCTGCAGATTCCCATCGATCCCGACGGCGCAGCGGAGATTGCACTGCGTTCGCGAGGAACACCGCGCATTGCCAACCGGCTGCTTCGTCGCGTGCGGGACTATGCGCAGGTACGCGGCTCAGGCACCATTGACCGGCCAACGGCGAATGCGGCCCTGACTATGCTCGAAGTGGATGCGCATGGCTTCGATGAGATCGATCGCCGGCTGCTGCTCACGATTATTCAGAAGTACGACGGCGGGCCGGTGGGGCTGGGTACACTGGCGGCAACACTGGCCGAGGAAGAAGATGCGCTTGAAGAGGTCTACGAGCCGTTTCTCATCCAGATTGGATTTTTGGATCGCACGCCGCGCGGTCGCGTAGCCACGCGTCTGGCCTACGAGCACTTCGGCATCGCCACGCCCGGCCGTCAGGCAGGATTGTTTTAACACCACAATGGGTGATCCACCCTTGGCGCGCTCTTTACGTCAAGGTTAAGACCAAGAACTGCAATCATCGCGCTTTCCAGGAGACATCGATATGGCACTTACTGAATCCACTATGCTTGAGCTCGGCACCATCGCGCCGGACTTCTCGCTCACCGATGTTGTGACTGGCAAAACCGTACGCCGCGACGACTTCAAGGGCAAAGACGCGCTGCTGGTGATGTTCATCTGCGCCCACTGTCCTTACGTGAAACACATTGAAAAGACGCTTGGCTCGCTGGGTACCGATTACGCATCCAAGCCGCTGGCCATCGTTGCCATCAGCTCGAACGACGCAGCGACGTATCCTGCAGATAACCCCGAGGGTCTGAAAGCGCAGGCGCAGGCAAATGGATTTGCGTTCTCGTATCTCTACGACGAGTCGCAGGCCGTGGCACACGCCTACATGGCCGCATGTACGCCGGATTTCTTTCTCTTCGACAAGGATTTTCGCCTCGTTTATCGCGGCGAATATGATGGGAGCCGTCCCGGCAATGGCATTGCTGTCACCGGAGAAGATCTGCGCGCGGCAATCGATACGGTTCTTGCCGGAAAGCCGGTATCTCCGGATCAGCGGCCATCGATTGGGTGCAATATCAAGTGGAAGGCGTGAAGCAGCAAGTCAGCCCAAACAGCATAGTATGCTGACTTGCCGGCTCGCTGGCCTGCTGACTTGCTAAACTCCCAGTCCCTTCAGATACGCGCGGAACTTCTCACCGAACTCCGGACGCTTCAGCGCGAACTCCACCGTCGCCTGCAGCATGCCGAACTTGTCGCCTGCATCAAAGCGCTTGCCGGTGAAGTTCAGGCCGTAGACCTTCTCTTCTTTGAGCAGCGCTTTAATGCCATCTGTAAGCTGAATCTCGCCACCTGCGCCAGGCTGTGTGGTTTCGAGCAACTCGAAGACGCGCGGCGTGAGCACGTAACGGCCAATGATGGCCTGTGTTGACGGCGCTTCTTCAAACTTCGGCTTCTCGACCATGCCGGTGCAGTTGTAGATGTGCGGGCTTGCCGCATCGGCAGATCCAGCCAGCACACCATAGGCGCTGATGCCTGGGCCATCAATGGTCATGGTGGCAAGCACTGAGCCGCCTTTTTCGTTGAAGACATCGATCATCTGCTTCAGGCAAGGCGGGTCGGCATCGATCACATCGTCTGGCAGGATGACGGCGAACGGCTCGTCGCCGACAAGCTCTTTTGCGCAGAGCACGGCGTGGCCCAGGCCTAGCGGCTCCTTCTGCCGCACATAGCTGATGCGCGCCATAGAAGAGACGCGGCGCGAGAGCTCGAGCAATTCCTTTTTGCCTTTGCGCTCAAGCGTGGCATCGAGCTCGTAGCTGATGTCGAAGTGGTCCTCCATCGCGCCTTTGCCGCGACCTGTGACGACAACGATGTGCTCAATGCCCGATGCGATGGCTTCTTCCACGCCGTATTGCAGGATGGGCTTGTCGACCAGCGCCAGCATCTCTTTGGGGACGACCTTCGTAGCAGGCAAAAAACGTGTGCCCAGTCCACCTGCGGGAAAAACTGCTTTGCGAACCCGTTTACTCATCGCGTCTCCTTGATCGATGTCTATAGCGTCGGCGAATCGTCACCCAGCAAAGCCTCGCGCACAATCTTAATGGGCGGGAAGCCCTGCTTCAGAAAATCGTCGTGAAATTTTTCCAGCGAGAAGGCTGCACCTTCTTTTTTCTTCAGGTCCTCGCGCAGCTTCATGATCTGCAGCTTGCCCAGCGTGTAATAGAGATATGTCGGGTCGCCCGCGCCGCGCTTGGTTTCTACTACGGCCGTCTCTTTTGACTGATAGCCTTCGCTCTGGAAGAACTCCTCTGCCTGTTCGATGCTCATTTTGCCCGTGTGCATCTCGATGCCGACGATAAATCTTGCATTGCGCAGCAGCGCATCCTGCAGTTGTCCGAGGCGAAGTAACTTAGCTTCACGTTCATCCTTTGCGCCTGCGCCGGGCTGGCCATAGCCCTCGTCGAGCATCATCTGCTCGCAGTAGTGTGCCCAGCCCTCGGCGTTGGTGTTGGCGCCCAGAATCTTGCGTACCTTGCTCGGCGCCTGCGGCACCCAAAGGAACTGCACGTAGTGGCCCGGATATGCTTCATGTACCGCGGTCGAAATCACGGTGCCGATGTTAAATGAATGCATGTAGCCTTCGACCTCTGCCGACGTCATCTTCGGGTCAGGCAATGTCACGTTGAAGTAGGCTTCTGTAGCGTGTTTTTCAAATGGGCCCGGCGTATCCATGCTCGCGAAGGTTGTGGCGCGCATGAATGGCGGTGTCTCTTCCACGATGGGCCGCACATCGGATGGAATGGTAACGATGTGATGTGCTCGAATGAAGTCGGCCAGGCTGTTAAACGTGGCGCGGAACGAGTTGAGCAGTTGATTCGGCGCCGGATGGTCTGCGCCGAGCTCTTCGAGGACAGCGTGTGGGTCTTTATCCGGCTCGAGTTCGTGCGCTACCTGCTTGAAGTGCTCCTGGTTCCTGCGCAGGTCGGCCCAGCCAATCTCTAGCAATTTGTCCAGCGGCAGATCGACCATCTCGTCATATTCGAGCTTTTTGTGGAATGTCTCCGCGCCGATGCGGAAGTCGCCATTCGAGTGCGGCAGCAGATCGCTTTTGAGCCAGGCGAGGTAATTGTTGAGCGCGGCGATGACGGCTGCGTTGGTTTTTGCAAACTCTGCTTTGACTGCGGGGTCTTGCGCATCCGCAAAAGCCTGCGGCACGTCGCGTTCAAAGAAGCTGATGATGTCCGGAAGCTGCTCGATGGCAATCTCGGTGAAGATGTGCGGCGGATTCTGCAGATTCGTGCGTGCTGCGGCCAACAGTGTGGGCATCTGCTTTTCGCGTGCAATGAGAGAGCGCAGCCGCTCGTCTGGCGGCGCAAACTTACGCTCCATCAGCACAAAGGCTGCATTGGCGCAGGCGCTCGAGTAATTGTCGGCGTTCTTTGCCCAGGGACGGATGGTTTCAAGCGTCAGCAATTGCGAATGGATGTTGGCCAGCAGCATCTCCCGGTCGGTGCGCGGCACAAAATCCGCAGGCGAGTTATCAGGCTGGATGGCTTCCAGGAGTTTTTCGAAGCTTTTGAGCGCGGCGATCTCGGCATCGATGGCAGGCCGCGAGAAGTCTTCGAGTTGAGAGTCGTACTGATGGAACCCGATCATTGTGGCCGTCGACGGCGCGTAGCGGAAGTAGACCTGATCGAAGTACTCGTCTGAAACTTTCTCAAGCTGCTGCTTCCAGGTTTGCTGTGCGGCAATGGCCGTTGACATAGAGACTCCAATGGCGAAGAGGGCAAGAGCTGTTTTCATCCGTTGTTTCCTCATGCGTTTACCGCAGCGGGCGCAAGGCTGGCAAGCACCTCGTGAATTTCAAGCAGAACCTCGTCGGGGCGCGAGGCAATGAGCGGATATTTAAGTATGCCTTGCGGCGTAAACTGTGCGCCGCGCTTGGCGTTGCGTGCTACAAGGCGCATGAGCTGCTGCGGATCGACTCCGGCATTCTCAGTGAAACGTATTTGTAACTCGCCGCGCTTGCGGTCAATTTGTGCCACGCCCATACGCTCGCACTCGAGTCTTAACAATGCGGCTTCGAGGAGGTATACGGCTGCGTCTGGCAGCGAGCCATAACGGTCCTCCATTTCGGCGCGAATTTCGTTGACTGCGGTGGGGCTTATAGCGCCGGCGATCTTCTTGTAGAGGCGCAGGCGCTGGTTTTCTTCAGGCACGTAGCTCTCGTCGATGCGCAGCGCGATGCCGAGATTGAGCTGCGTAGTGATGTGCTCCTCAGTCTGCTCACCCTTCATCTCCTTCACGGCGGTTTCAAGCATCGAGGTATAGAGTTCGAAGCCGACCGCTTCAATGTGGCCGCTCTGCTCGCCTCCGAGCATGTTGCCCGCGCCGCGCAGTTCGAGATCGAGAGCGGCGATCTTGAAGCCGGCGCCAAGGTCACTGAACTCTTTGAGCGCGGCAAGACGCCGACGCGCGATTTCGTTCAGCTCGCCTTCCTGCGGAATGAGCAGATACGCATAGGCACGGCGATTCGAACGGCCCACGCGGCCGCGAAGCTGATACAACTCGCTCAGGCCATGGCGATCGGCACGGTTGATGAGGATCGTGTTGGCGAGTGGAATGTCGAGGCCGTTTTCGATGATGGTGGTGGCGACCAGCACGTCGAACTCATGATGCATAAAGGCAAGCATTACCTTTTCAAGTTCGCCCTCGCTCATCTGTCCGTGGCCAACGGTGACGCGCGCTGCGGGGACCAATTCCTGGATGCGCGAGGCGACTTCGTAGATCGACTCAACGCGATTATGCACAAAGTAAACCTGGCCGCCGCGTTCGAGTTCTACTTCAATCGCAGAACGGATAATCTTCTCATCGTATTTCGCAACGACTGTCTGAATCGCCATGCGATCCTTGGGCGGCGTTTCGATCACGCTCATGTCGCGCAGCCCTACAAGCGACATGTGCAGCGTGCGTGGAATGGGCGTGGCACTCATGGCGAGCACATCGATCTCTTTGCGCAACTGCTTGAGCCGTTCTTTGTGGCGCACGCCGAAGCGCTGTTCCTCGTCGACCACAAGCAGGCCGAGATCCTGGAACTTGATGTCCTTTGAGAGCAGCCGGTGTGTACCGATGAGCACGTCGACCTTGCCGGTTTCAACGCGCTCGACGATATCCTTCTGCTCCTTCGCGGTGCGGAAGCGCGAGATCATTTCAATGTGGATAGGGAACTGCGAGAAGCGCTTCTTGAAGGTCTCGAAGTGCTGAAAGCTGAGAACAGTGGTCGGCGTAAGCACTGCCACCTGCTTGCCGTCCTGTACAGCTTTAAACGCCGCGCGCATGGCCACTTCGGTTTTGCCATAGCCCACATCGCCGCAGAGCAGCCGGTCCATGGGTGTGGTCGATTCCATGTCGTACTTGATGGCGCGGATGGCGGCTAACTGGTCGTCAGTCTCGGTGTAGTCGAATGCGTCTTCAAACTCACGCTGGAACTCGTTGTCTTTTGAGAACGCTGTGCCCTGCGCGGTGTGCCGTTCTGCGTAGAGCTTGAGCAACTCGGCGGTCATGTCCTGCATGGCCTTGCGCACGCGTGCCTTGGTCTTGGCCCATTGCTGCGAGCCAAGTTTATTCAGTACTGGCGCGGGGCCTGAGTCTGTCGAGCGGTATTTCTGGATCAGGTCGAGGCGTGTCAGAGGCACGTAGAGCTTGGCCGACTCAGCGAATTCGAGAATCATGAACTCGACCGAGAGGCCGTCCTGCACGATCTCTTTCAGACCCTGATATTGCGCGATGCCGTGCTCAACGTGCACCACATAGTCGCCGATGGCGAGGTCACGGAAGTCTGAGACGAATGCGGCAGTCTTCGACTTCTTTGGCTCAGGCCTTGCGGCCACGTCAGCGTCATCCGAGAGATCGTTGGCGCCAAAGAGGATCAGATTTGCGTCAACGAAGCTGACGCCGGCTGCGAGTGGCGTGCGCACGATGACCGGCACGCGCAGATCGCCGGCCATGTAGCTCGCTTCTTCGAGGATGGTCTCGCCTCCGTGCACGAGCCGGCTGCCCAGTCGATAAGGAATCTGATACTCGCGCAGCACAGTCGCCATCCGTTCTACATCACCCTGATTGGTGGCGGCCAGAACGATGCGCGACTCCGATAGCATGAGGTTTTTCAACTGCTCGATGAGTGCAGGAATCGATCCGTGGAAGCGAAGCGTAGGGCGCGTATTGAATTCGATCTCGCCCAGCGTCGCGTCGTCTTCAAGCACATCGACTGCGCCGAGCTGATCGAGATCGAGGCCCATGTGCGCGCCCAGCGAGGCCTGCAGCAATTCGGGGCGCAGATAAATATCTTCAGGACGGATCAGCGAGCCTATTCCAGAGCGCTCATGGCGCTGCTC
>DASZXD010000077.1:0-11453 GCA_035546015.1 Occallatibacter sp. | reverse complement strand
CGTCTTGCTTCACGATGTGGAGGGGGTTGCTTCGCTTGCTGGCCGCAGCCGATTTTTCGACGATCGATTCTGGGATATGTGGAAGACGTTCTGCTCGTTGGATGTTCTTCCTGCGATTGCTCAGAATCTTGTTGATGTACTGCTGGCGACGCGCGGCCGCGGCGTCAAGTGTGTCGTTCTGGATCTGGATAACACTCTGTGGGGCGGTGTCATCGGCGATGACGGACTCGATGGCATCAGTTTGAATGCACACGGAGACGGCGAGGCTTGGTACCGTCTGCAGCTTTTTCTCCGTGAGTTGCACCGCCGCGGAATCCTGCTGGCAGTGTGCAGCAAAAACGATGAGCGCAATGCACTGCTGCCATTTGAATCTCATCCGGAGATGGTCTTGCGGCGCGAAGACATCACGGTGTTCAAGGCAAATTGGCAAGATAAGGCAGAGAACATACGTGAAATACGGGAGATTCTGAATATTGGCTTCGACTCCATGGTGTTTCTGGACGACAATCCTTTCGAACGAAATCTGGTCCGTAGCCTTGTTCCGGGGGTCATTGTCCCAGACTTGCCTGAAGACCCATCGGAATATGTCCGCTTTCTGACGGAGCTGAACCTGTTTGAGACCGCCGCGTTCTCAGAAGAAGATCTTCGTCGCGCGGAGATGTATAAGGTGGAAGCCGATCGGCGCGAGGCTGCTACGAGTTACGCATCGGTGGAGGAGTTTCTTCAGTCCCTCGATATGCGTATTGTGGTTTCGCGTTTTGACTCATACCATTTGCCGCGCATTGCACAGTTGATCCAGAGGAGCAATCAGTTCAATCTCACAACTGAGCGCCGAAGCCAGGCAGAATGCGAACGGCTGATGCACGATACATCCATGATTCCTCTTTACATTGAACTCTCTGACCGTTTGGGAGACCACGGCCTTATCTCCGTAGTGATACTTCAGCCGGATGGTGAAGAACTGCGGATAACGGATTGGTTGATGAGCTGCCGCGTCCTGGCGCGTGGTGTGGAGCAATATGTTATGAATGAAGTATTCACGATTGCTCGCGAAAGGGGCTTGGCTGCAGTGACAGGGCGTTATATACCGACAGCCAAAAACGGGATGGTGCGTGATTTCTTTGCGCAATTTGGTTTTGTCAAAGTTTCTGAAGCGAATGGCGAAACGCAATGGGCGATGGAGTCGCTGTCGTACCGGCCTTCGCGGGTTTTCATCAAGCCATCAGAAAATGCTTCGCCTACCTTAGTTCGTTGATGTCGGGATAACACAGATGAATGACGTACACACACGCCTCACAGAGGTCTTCCGTACGGTCTTCGACGATGACTCTTTAGTCCTTCGTGATGACCTGACCGCCAACGATGTCGAAAGCTGGGATTCACTAACCCACATCAATCTGATTGTGGCAGTCGAGAAGGAATTCCGCGTGCGATTCAAGACCAGTGAAGTTGCGGGACTCAAGAACGTCGGCGAACTGGAAGCTCTGGTCGGCGCAAAGTTAAGGCAGTAGCCGCTCGCAACAGCGATAGGCTAGCCCTTACCTCAGGATGACGCCGGAAGTGGATTGACTGCGACAGGCAGACCTTCACTGCGATCACGGCTGACTAAGATGTTGAAAAGCGCTCAGCCGCGCGCTTGAATCAGTTCTTGCAGCGTCTCGCTCCTCTATAAATTCTTTCCACCAAAGCGCGAAGTTGAGAAGGAACCAGATGTGCCAGCCACGGCCCTGCTGAAGGATCTTTGCAACTGCATTACGATCCAGGAAGTCGGTTTTGTTGCAGAAGTCAGACAATTCCCGCTTTGCGAACTCGCCAAATCGCTCAAAGAACCACTCGTAGATAGGAACGCCAAAGCCTTGTTTGGGCCGGTCGATAATGTCGTCAGGGATCAGTCCGCGTACTGCCCTTTTAAGAATGTGTTTCGATTCGTGATTGCCCGTGATCACCTTTTCCGGAATGCTCATGGCCAACTCTACGAATTTGTGGTCGAGGAAGGGAACACGCGCCTCGAGGCTTACTCCCATGCCCATTTTGTCCACGCGCATCAATAGCAACTCGGGAAGGCGCAGACTGAGGTCGGCATAAGTCATCCATTTGACTGGTGTCCTCTCCCACGATTTTTCTTGAAATCTCTCATACGTTGGTCGAATGACTTCCCATGACAAGGTATTGCGAAAGCGCTCGCGTAGGCGTGGTGAAAGCACATCGAGCTTTTCGTGCTGGCCGAGAGCCTCAAACCCGCTCCAGAAGATGGGCAATCCCGAAGCTGCGCGGCTCAGCAACTCATAGCCAACATTGACCGATTGCCTGAATGGGCTGAGTGCAAATAGGGCCAATTTCCGCGCGAAGTTGGGGACTGGATAAGAATTCCACTGAATAAGATCGTAAAAGCGACGCCACTTTTTGTATCCCCAAAACAGCTCGTCGGAGCCTTCGCCTACCTGAGCAACAATGACTCCGTTGTCGCGTGCAAGCTTTGAAACGTAATAAACAGGCATGCAGACGGGGTCGGCGATCGGCTCGTCCTGCAGATGGATCATGCGCGGCAGAAAGTCGAGAAAATCATCCTGGGTGAGGACGCGTTCAAAGTGATCAGCCCCGATGCGCCCCGCGAACGCATGCGCATACGGCAACTCGCTTTGGCATCCACGATAGTCTTTGTCGTATCCAACCGAGAATGTCCTCACGCGGCCAGAGGCACGCTCGGTAAAGAGCTGGGCGTTGGTGCTCGAATCAAGGCCGCCGGAAAGAAAGATGCCAACAGGTACGTCGCTGACGGTGCGGAGCGCAACGCTGGTGCGCAGTTCTGCAAGCAGCAGTTCGCAGATCTCCTGCTCGGATGCGCCGATCAATGGAGTAGTTCTGTCTAGAACGTCCCAGTACCGCTCCTCCTGTACCCTGCCGTCTGCATCAAAGGTTAGCCAGGTACCGGGCGGCACTTTGCGAATACCGGCAAAAAGCGTGTCAGGAGAGGGTGTTGTTGCAAATGTCAGGTAATGGAAGAAGGCTTCTTCGTTGACTTCCCTGATCTGTTCGGGATCCTGAAGCAGCGCCTTTATCTCAGAGGCAAAAGTGAGCCGGCCGTGATGGATACTGTAGTAGAGCGGTTTGATGCCGATGCGATCGCGAATCAACCACAGGCGCCGCGCGGTTATGTCCCACAAGCCGATGGCGAACATGCCGCGGAACCGTTCGATGCAAGTAATTCCCCATTGCTGAAATGCATGAAGGATGACTTCCGTGTCGGAGTGGTCGGTCTTCCACTGTCGATGCCCTAGCTGCTCGAGCTCACGGCGAATTTCCGCGTGATTGTAAATCTCGCCATTGAAGACCAACTGGAGCGACCCATCGATGCTGCTCATGGGCTGTGCTGCCGAGGTCGAAAGATCTATGATGGAGAGCCTGCGATGGCCTAGGCCGACACGCCGGTCGGGAGAGATCCAAAGGCCGGCGCCATCAGGACCGCGGTGTGACATCGTGTCGCGCATGCGGACAACATAGTCCTCGCTTACGCTGAAGTTGCTGCTTGAGAATGCGAGAACCCCATTAATTCCACACATTTAGAAGTTCCTGAGGGAGAGTGAAGAGCAGCATGCATCTACTCCGATTATAGGCGTAGCTGGTGTCAAGACAAGGATGGCAGGAATAGACTTTTTCATCACAACATTTTTCGAAGACCCGGTTTAACAGGGAAGACGTGTGGTGTGTCATTGTGTTAGAGCTTGTTTTGAGTCGGCGCTGATTCAGCGCGGCTCTCGATTGTATACGCAGGCTTGAACTGGCTACGACCGCTCAAGCTCCCCATAACTGTGTGTTATGGTTAATTTGCCTATCTAAATTATCTGCGTAGAAGTGGAGGAATTGAAAGCACGTATCGGATGGCTGCGATTCGGGTCTTTAGTTGGAACAACGATTGTTTTTGATCAGTCGTGAATTGGCGATGCGGCCTCCGACAGACAACATGGGACCGGAAAGGTGGTTGGCGTGATTGTTGCCTCCCCAAGGCAGGTTGATGCGTTCAGTTCTGTATTGCTCTCTTCTGAAGTTCGCCGCAACAACATCTGGCGTGCCTTCGGAATCAAGCTCCGGCAGGCGTGTTTGTTGGCGATTTTGGGTGTAGTGACAGTCTGCGCAAAGCAGGCTGTGTGCGCTGACACGGGTGACACGCCGTTGCAAAAACTGACCCCGTCAAATCAGATCGCCTTGAATCCCTGTTTCGCGATGCGGAGTGGCGGATTCCGGTTGGTCACCGGGACAAGCGTTCAGGGTATATCGCTGACCTGCAGTGGAGAAGTCAGCTGGGCGATACCAGAAGGTGCCTCGTCTTTTCACGTTATTCTCTGGAGAGCAGATGTCGCCAATGCACTTGCAACCGCACAGCTACTTTCCGACAAGCTTGATTTTCTGCGAGTCCGGATAAGCCTGGATAATGTTCCTGTCGCCGATACAGTTCTTGGGGCGGCTGATCCTGCAGAGAAGTGGGAGATTCCTACCAACCACGCTCGAATACTGACCATCAAGATGGAGCAGGAATATGGTGCAGAGGCGGTTTATCTCGGTGATCCAGCCTTCTCGCATCAGGCTGTTTCAGCCGTGTCGGTGCGCCATGTTCTGAGCCCGGGGAGTGGCTTTGCCAACCTGGGTTCCGGCCCACGTCAGCGCGCATTTTTTGACTTCCATCCTGGCGAATCCGTTCCATTGCAGGTGGAATTCGCGGGGAAGGCAGCAAATGCTGAGGTCCGGTTGAATATTGCGCCGCTGGCTGGAACCGGAGCAAGAACGCTCTCGGTACCGGTGGCGTTGCAGCCCGATGCCGATGGTTCGGTCGGAAGCGGACAATGGCAGGTCCCGGAGTTCTTTGGGCCGGCAAACATTGTCCTTACGGTGAATGTGCAGGGGCGCCAAGTATTCACAAGCACCACTGAAGTTGCCTTTGCAAAGACCAATAATCTGGCCAATGTGACGCAGAGCAACTTTGGAATCCACCTGAGCACCAGCGGAAGTCTATTTTTACAGGATGATTTTGCCGACCTGTGGGGAGCGAAGTGGGCTCGCTTCTTTCTTGCCTGGGACGTGATTGAATCGAAAGAGGGTCAATACGATTGGCACTGGATCGACAACGTTGTTGCGACCTACTCAGCGCAGCACCTGCAACTGCTCGGCGTAATGGGAGAATTGCAGCCGAAGTGGATTACGGATCCACGGACACAGATGGCTCCGGCCTACGCGCGTTTCGTGAAGGCTGCGCTCGAACACTTCCAGGGCAAGATCCATGTTTGGGATACATATAACGAGATCAACTCAAAATATTACGCTCATCGCGGATTCGATCCCGCAACGCAGCCCCGTGGTGATATCGACCTTCTGCGCGAAGAATTGCAGGAAATACATCAGTTTGATCCGGGACTGATAACAGTGTGTTGTTCACCCGGTGGCACCGACTTTCTTCCCTATTCAAAGCGCTTGTTTGACGCGGGAATCATCGGTATGGTGAATGACGTGTCGATGCATCCATATCAGGCGGGACCGCCGGAGGATAGTGACGACGGCCTCTCCTACCCGGAGATGGTTGACCGTCTGGGAAAGCTCGCTGCTTCTTATGGTATGCAGAAACCCGTATGGACCTCGGAAGCAAATTGGGTAATGGGCCCGGCTGGAACGGCAGGAGTCAGTGCACCGGGCGTGACCGAGCATGAGCAGTCGCAATACCTTGTGCGAGCCAATCTGCTGTCACTCGGTTTGCACGTTCCCTATTTCAGTCACTCACCGTTTTTCTTTCCTTATCACAGAAATGTTTTGGTCGATTCTCTGTCTTCCTACGCAGAGATGACTGCTCTCCTGTCCAATGCGCAGAACGCTCGCCTGTTGTCGTTGCCGCCACACATCTACGGAGTCACAGCTTCTACCTCGGCAGGCACGGTCGTCGCGTTGTGGACTGATGCTTTTAAGCCCATAACGGTTCATATGACGGGGCTTGGTCACATGACGATTCAGGATATGTATGGAAACCCTCTTCCAGCTTCTGAAAGTCCCGTGTTAAGTGACAGCCCAATCTATGTCATCGGAACAGGAAGCCCCGTGGTTACGGCGGCAGCATTGCAGGTTCCCGCCGCGAGATCTCTGCCCGCGCCTTCTGCCTGGTCACATTCTCCAAGCGCGCACGTGGAGAATACAGCTAGTGGTATTCACCTGACCAGTGAGCCAAGCCAGTATGCGGGCCAGGTGACTTCGCCAATCCTGAATGTTTCGCCAAACAGTTGCTATGTTTTTACACCCTCGATAACCCTTCACAAGGGCGGTATTGATGTGGAAGTCGTCGATCCGGACAATAAGAAATTGCTCAGGACCGAGTTCGTCTTCACTGTGACGGGAAACGATCAGTATCAGCCGCATATTCGTGTAAAAACCGCTGACGATTCCCACTTGCAATTGGTCTTTACGGATGCCAACCCGCATCAGGCTGAAGTAACTGACTTCATTCTCACCAATGTGGCTATGAGCCCCTGCCCATGAGCCAGTTAACCAGATTTTCAGCACGGTTAAGTTTCTCTAAGGCCCAATGCTATCGAGTAAGACGGTATAAGCGTCTATTGACTGTGCAGACATTGGAAAATGATTAGAAGAGCGAATTGGCCATAATATCCGGGCAACCCGGAGCCTGATTCGTGAATCAAAGTAATAGCTGTTTTCACTGCTTGCAAAAGGCCACGTTCCGGAGTCGTACTCAGAGTAAGACGGCCACCGACACGAGATACGACCCAATTGCCATGTAACACCTCGTTACCCCCTTGGTTCACAATTTGTCCGATTACTCCTGAATGCGCTCAAGAGTGTCCACACAGAAGGTCTGACACGTTATTTTTGTAACGTGAGCTAACTCTGATGGGTTACGGCGCTGGCCCAGATAAAAATTAGGGCCCATAGTACACTTTAGAAAACTAGGAGAGTCTGACTCGACAACTGGTTTTGCCAATCTTGGAGACGATTCGATGCGTTACAAACTGATCACGATTTCCATCGCAGCTGCATTGTTTGTTGCGGCGATGCCCCCACTCGTGGCCCAGGTTGCACCCGCAGCAGCGACAGGCGGCATACCACTGAAAATCGGACTGGGTCTCTCAGACTACGACGTAGACTGGGGACACGGCCGGATGTTAGGTGGAACAGTGTGGATCGATTACACCCCCAACCATATTCCTGCAATTCTGTACGGCCTGGGAATTGAAGCGGAAGCCCGGGACATCAGCATCAATCGCTCTGCAACTCAGCCTTCCAATTTCCGGCTCGATACTGCAGGCGGAGGCGTGAAGTACACGCTGCACCTGCGGAGGTTGAGAGACTTCCAGCCTTACGGCAAGTATCTCGTGGATTTTGGCGGGATTGATTGGAATAATCCCGATCCGCAATGGCAGCATGAGACCCGTACCGTAATGGCGCCGGGAGGCGGATTTGAGTATCGGACCTATCGAAACATCTTTGTGCGGGCCGACTACGAATACCAGTTCTGGCCTGATATTGCCTTGATGAGTCCGGGAGGGCATGTTCTGAACCCTCAGGGATTCACGGTGGGCGCTGTGTACGACTTTTCGGGCTTCCACCCGCGTAATTGAAACCCGCAGGGCGAAGTTGCTCGTCATCTTCTAACAGGCTTACAACCCTCAGCCGGCATCGCATCGTGGCTTGGCGCCGCGTCGATGCCGGCTGCTTTTGCACTGGCGTCCTGCGCCCATGTCTTGATCTACGCTTTCGTTCAGGAGTAGCTGCGTCGGCCCTTTATCTGAATGCTGCATTACTCGCAATCCCATCCAGCATATCCGGGTTTGGCTGTATAGCTATATATGTTGAGGAAGTGTGGGCACGCACGGGCGAGAGGAAGCCATTACTACGTGGTTCTCCGAATAATTACTGTGTGCGTGGATATGAGATAGCGATGTCCCACTGCCCTGACTTGCAATATTTAGACTTCTATGAAATCTGGAGCCTAAAATCTTTCCAGATCCATGTCCGATGTTATTGCCGGAGATATTCAGAGCAACGGAGCAATCCCAGAGCCTGTTTTCGTAGCATCAAGCGCCACAGCGCGCCGCTCATGCTTGCGGTGTATAGATAACTTTATCCCATCGCCATGGATACTGACGACGTTGCACGTATTGCAAGCCATAATCCAGACGCGTCTGTCGTCGAGCCCCGGAGAAAGTCTTGGCCATGCCTTTGTTCAAATTCAGCTATGCTCGCGATTCTGAGAAGCAGACTGCACACTCTGTCTGTTGCAAGCTTCTTCGAGACGAGCGGCTTGGGTCAGCAGATAGTTTTGTTCAGGAAGATTGGTTGTTCCGGTTGCGGCGGCCCGATAATGCTCAACCGCCTTCTCAACATCGCCAAGCATCTCAAACAAGTGAGCGCGCACAGCGTCGAGCCTGTAATGTCCAGCCAGCCGTGCGTCGTTGTCCAGCGCTTTCAGTTTCTCCAGTCCGCTGGCTGGTCCGTCCACCATCGCGACGGCAATGGCGTGGTTAAGCGTCACTAGGGGACTGGGCGCCATCGTTCGTAGCAGTTCATAGAGTGCCAGAATCTGCGGCCAATCCGTATCTTCTGCACGAGCAGCCTCGTCATGAACTGCTGCGATCGCTGCCTGCAACTGATACAGCCCCGCAACACCCTTTGACAGCGCGAATCTCAGCAATTCCGTGCCTTCAGCAATCTCGGCCCGATCCCACAGATTCCGGTCCTGCTTGTCCAGTGGGATCAGTTCTCCGCCCGGTCCGGTGCGGGCTGCCTGTCGCGCATCGGTCAGCAGCATCAGAGCCAGCAGTCCCGCTACCTCCGCATCCTCTGGCAGCAGAGCCCGAGCATGGCGCGTCAGCCGTATTGCCTCTCGAGCCAGATCCAGCCGTTGCAGCTGCTCGCCAATGCTGCTCGCGTATCCCTCGCTGAAAATCAGGTAAAGGATGTGAAGAACTGCCGGTAGCCGTTCTTTGCGTTCTTGTGCGGTTGGCGCGAGGAAGGGAACCCGTGATGCCCTGATGCTCTGTTTTGCGCGGCTGATGCGTTGCGCCATAGTCGATTCAGGCACCATGAATGCATTTGCAATCTCCGCTGTAGTCAGGCCGCCGACCGCCCGCAGCGTCAGCGCGATAGCTGAAGACGCACTCAGCGCCGGGTGGCAGCACATGAACAGCAGAATCAGCGTGTCGTCTGGATCCATGTCTGCCTCGATCACTGCTGGCTCAACCGCTGGCTCCGCTTCTGCAACTGTGTTCTCCCGCTCGCGGCGTGCCAACTCGCTACGTACCATGTCGGTCATCCGCCTCGATGCCACGTGGATCAGCCAGCCACGCGGGCTTTCGGGCATCCCATCATGTGGCCACTGACGGAAGGCGGCCAGCAGCGCCTCCTGCACTGCATCTTCAGCCGCAGAAAAATCACGAAAACGTCTGGTGATCACGCCGAGCACCTGCGGAGCCAGTTCGCGAAGCAGGTGCTCGAGTGGAGTGTCCGCAGTCTGGCCGTTCATGTGTTCCTCAATGCAGGATCTCAAAGCCCCAAATCGCCGTGGCTGCTCAGCACCTGCCGAACCTCGACGGGCATGCTTCCCGTTGAGCCCCCACCGCCCGGGCCCCGCGAAAGTCGTGCGGCGAATGCATAAGCCTGCTTCGCACTCTCTACATCAATAATCCAATACCCCGCAAGGAACTCCTTGGATTCAGGAAATACGCCATCGGTGATAGGCTCGCCGTTGCTGCCGGCGCGCACGAGTTTGGCGTCATTCGGCCATGCCAGACCCTCTGAGGCAACAAAAGCGCCCGACTCCTTCAGCTCCCTGCTGAATGCGCGCATGAACGCGACATTGGCCTCGAGTTCCTGCCTGGACCATTTGGCATATGCCTCGAAATCGGACTTCCTGGCGCTCATCATCAGAATGTATTTCATCTTCTTCTCTCGCTTGTTCTGATTGCCATAACCGTAAGCGGCAGTCGTTCTGCGCTTCCGTTTGTTGGGATTGTCAGCTCAGTCCTCTGTTCCCGCTGGCGGATTCGGTCAGGCATCTGCGAACTGCCGCACTTCAATCGGCATATTCGTCGGAATTCCGCCCGGTCCGGGCGCGGCTGAAATGCGTCCGGCAATGGCATAGGCGCGTTCAGGCGTCGCTGCATCAACAATCCAGTAGCCCAGCAGGAACTCCTTCGACTCGGGGAAAACGCCATCTGTGACCGGCAGTCCGTCTTTTTCTCCGCGAACGACTTTGGCTTCCTTCGGCTCGGCCAGGCCCTGTGCGGCAACGAATTCGCCTGTCTCGGCAAGGTCCTTCGCCAGGCTCCTCAACGCCTGCAGGTGCAAATTGCGGTCGCTCTGTGACCACGTCTGATACGCGGAGACGCCCGCCTTCGCACTGGACATGAGCAGGATATATTTCATGGTAATTTCTCCTGTTGTAGTTTTCTCAAATGGTTGCGAGTTGTGTTAAGCCTTCTTATTTGCATGGAACATCCACCGGACGCCGAATCTGTCGTTCAACGCGCCGTATGTGCCAAAGAACATCTCCTTCAGCGGGTCGGTCACTTCTCCGCCGTCGGAGAGGCGGTCGAAAAGAGCGCTCAATTCCTCGAATGATGCGCTGCTTAGATAAAAACAAACCGTGTTGCCCTGGATTCGCATCCGGTCAGGCCGCAGCCAGTCTGACGCCGAGAACTCGATGTTGCCGCTCTTGAGCCGGGCGTTGAGTATCTTCTCGCCGAAAGATGTGGGCATGTAATCTTTTGCCGGAGAGTCCTTCACCTGCATCGTCGTCAATTCTCCGCCAAAACATACTTGGTAGAACTGCATGGCTTGTTTGCAATTTCCATCAAACAAAAGATAAGGCGTTAAAGCTGTCATCGCATCTTCTCCCGGTTTTTCTTTTGAATTTTCCATCAGAGGACCTGCCGCAGCACGCAGCGCTCCCAAGGTGACCGCAGAAGCTGCATACGCGGCGAAACAGCGTCGAGACATCCCGTAGATTTTGCCCATATCATTCTCCTGTGTGAACGCCGTTCTGTTTCAGGCCTCAGCTTGCGTTTTCATACCGTAGTCGGAGCAGCATGGCCGTTCTCGACATCTCCTGGAAATTTTTTGCAGAAATCTAAAGCTGGATATAGAAGGGAAGAGATTCGCCTTGTCGATTTCACTCATCGGGATGCAGGTAAATCGCCGAGTCATTCATTGAGGTTGTGTCGGCGTCGACGCGCCGCCGAGTACCCGCCGGATCGTAAAATCGCCATCGCTGAAGCAGGTAATACCGCATTTCCTCAAAAGTTCGGCTGAATTGATATGTTGGGAGGGGCGCATGCAATATGGCTACAGGCTTATCGCGCCTTCAATCAGGAGAGTCATCCCCTCTCCAGGAGCACTTGATGAAACGGTCTCTCTGCGTTTTAGCGGCTTTTCTATGCGCAGCGGCGCTGGCGTGTGCGCAG
>DASZXD010000076.1:0-7822 GCA_035546015.1 Occallatibacter sp. | reverse complement strand
TGACGAGGCCAACAGGATCGATATCGATCAGCAGGCAAGCGGTCGATTTCGCGTCGGATAGTTCCGGATAGAAGACGTGCGCCTTCCCAAACGGAACGTCGAACGAATGCACTCGCGCGGGATTCTTGAGCAGCAGGTATCCCATGTCCGCGCCGGAAATGGGAGCGCTTATTGTTAGGAACACTATCTATTCCGGGAATGGAAGATCTCTCTGAGGTAGGATCGCATATAGTGAGGCACAGGAAGCAGACCAGCCACACCAGCATGCTGCCCCCAAGGTATCCCGCCGTCAACTGGGGCGCAGCGATTGGCAGGAACAGCAGTATCAGGGACAGTGGCCCGGTCCTGCGCGCGGGCCAGTCGTCCACAGCGTTTTCCGAAACTCAAACACGATGAACACCCTCGATTCTGGCCAGCGCTGCCCGGCCATCTGGGCCCACGTTGTTGCCGATGGCGCGCGGGATGAAATCGAAGTCCACAGCCCGTGTGAAGTGGCGCTGGAACGCGCGGCCCGCATCACTGCCGATGGCAACCACGCGGCTGGGTGCGAGTAGTTCCAGCTGGTCACGCGTGTGGTGGTCCCAACGGAGGCGTACAGCCGGGCAAGGCCGTTGCTGGCCGTTGTGCGCCACGACGGGTGTGCTCCTTCCAGGTGGCGTAACTTCAACGAAATCAATGACGGCTGTTTGGCTCGGCGATATGGCCACTTTCGAACGGATTCTCCGTCCAGAGAGGCGGTTGCTGTGAGGTTGCACCCTTTCTCGTTGTCGGCGGCTCTATTGGCGGATGCTCTTTAGCAGGAAGATCCGGCCAAGGTGCTCGCGGCGCCGTGCGACCGGAGATGGTTGCCCCCATGCTCTCGACCCGTTCCTGCTTCTGGGCGGGCAGTAGTTCGACCGCAGCGAGAAGTAGGGCCATGATACCGGACAGCGAGCGAGCGAGGCAGTGTGGCATCAGTCGAGTCTCAGGGCCGTCATGGGATCGATGCGCGCCGCCTTCAAAGCGGGCGCCAGCGAGGCAGCGAGGATGGCAAGGGCCAGGAACGCCGCAACGGCGACGTAGGTCAGTCCTTCCGATAACGAGACCCATCGAAAATAGGAGACGGCAATGCGAGCGGCCATGAACCCGGCCACTCCACCCGCGATCACGCCCGCAGAGGCGAGCGTCAGCGATTCCCTAAGGACCTGGGTGACAATCATCCGCGGAGTGGCGCCCATCGCCAAACGAATGCCAATCTCACGGGTCCTCTGCCTGACCGAATAGGACACGACGCCATACAATCCCACGCCGGCCAGACAAATGGCCAGAGTTGCGAACGCACTCAGCATGCCTGTGGCAACGCGCTGTGGCGCGAAGGCCATGTTCACCAAATCGCGGCCCGTCAATATCTCCACGATCGCCGCCTTACTCTCGAAGACACGCCACGCGCTGCGGGTGGCCGCGATGAGCGTGGCCGGGGGAACTCTGCTTCTGATCATGAGGTTGCCCACAGGGACAGGGACCTGAGCGGCGGAAAAATACAGATACGGCTCGGAGTCGTCCCACACGGTCTCGTATCTTGTGTTAGTGGCAATGCCCACGACCTGGAATTCGCCCTTGGCTGGTCCGCGCTCGACCTTTAGAGTTTGTCCCAGCGGCACCTGGCGGGGCCAGAGCCGCGCGGCCAGCGTTTCGTTCACAATGACAACGGGCGCCGAGGCCTTGCTGTCGCGAACACCGAATTCGCGTCCCGCCCGTAGTGGGACTCCGATCGTGCGGAAGAAATCGGGCCCCACGACATTGCAGCGCGCCGGAAGCTCGTTGCCGGCGGAATCGAGGAGCTGCACGGCATGGTGCGCCGCGCTGAGAGGCAGGTTGGCGGCAAGCGAGGCGGACTCCGCGCCGGGCAACTGGTTCATCTGGGCGCGCATGTCCTCGATCAGCGCCTGGCCGCCGCTGGCGCCATATTCCTCAGGCGGAAGGTCGAAGCTGACAATCAGCAGGGCATCGCTCTGGAAACCCGGATCGGCCGCGTAAGCGGTCTGGAGTCCTTTGGCGAAGAGGCCGCCCAGCAGCAGCAGAATGGTGGATATGGTGACCTCGACGGCCACCAGCATTTTCTGAAGCCTGAGCTGGCCGACTCCTCCGCCGGAGCCAAGGGTGGTGCGTAACGCTCCAATGATGTCGGTCCGCGAAGCGCGCCATGCCGGCGCGAGGCCGAACAGGATAGTGGAAAGCGTGGCTAGGCCAACGCAGATCAAAAACACCCGGAGGTCGAGGCGCAGGTCAAGCTTCAGGCCGAATCCGAACGCGTTGGGCAAGGCGGTCAGCCAGCGCTGAAGAACGACGGCTACTCCCAGGGCCAAAGCAATGCTTGGGATCAGAAGCAGAAGATTTTCGGTCAGTAATTGACGGATGAGCCGTGATCGGACGCTCCAACGGCGAGCCGCACGGCCATCTCGCGCTGCCGCGAGAGAGCGCGTCCAAACAGCAGGCTGGACACATTGGTGCAAGCCAGCAGCAGCACGAGCAGCGCCGCGGCGGCGAAAGCGGCCAGCGAGCGGGTGATGGCGTCCCGGTGGGCTGGCCAGAAGCGCGCTTTGCCTCCGGGGAAAACACGCACGGTGACGTCCTGATTGCTGAGCGGCCATTGTGTTTCCAGTTGCGCGGCGAGTGTTTTGAGTTCGGCCTGCGCCTCGTCCAGCGTGACGTCAGGCTGCAGTCTCCCGATCAGCACGAGCCAGCGGGCGGCAGGCTGATTGCGGGCATCGGCCTGCGCGAAAGCGGGAATGACCGAAGGCAGAGCCGTAAGCGGAACCCAGAGCTGAGGCTGCTCTCCCCAGTTCTGGCTCACGCCCTGGAAGGTGGCCGGCACGATGCCTACGACCGTGAAGGGCCGTTCCTGCAGAACGATGTTACGGCCGATCAGTGCGGGATCGGCCCGAAAACGGGTACGCCAGAGTTGCTCGCCCAGCATCACAACCGGCACGGCGGTGGAAACCGCATCGTCCTCGCGGGAGAAGGCGCGGCCCAGCAGCGGAGCCAGCCGCAGAGTCGAAAAATAGTTGCTGGTCACGGCCTCCGTCGCGACTCGTTCCACGCGGCCGCCTACGGCCAGTCGCAGCGGCACTCTCGCGTAGGCCGAAAGCGAGCGGAGACGGGTGCTGTGGCGGCTGAAGTAGTCCAACTCCGGCCATGACGCGGAAACGTATCGGGAAGTCTTCCGGTTGTACGAGTGCAAGGCGACTAGCTGATCTGGTTCCGGCACAGGTAGAGGCCGGAACAGGACCGCGTCGATCGTGCTGAAAATGGCGGTGTGTGCGCCCAGACCGAGGGCGAGCGTCAACACGGCGGCCGCCGCGAATAGCGGATTCCTCAACAGTGAGCGGATGGCGTATTTCAGGTCCTGTCTCATATCAAAGTTCACCGGTGCCGCAAAGCAGGCTCCCGTCCGAGGGACTCCTCACGGATGGGTACATTACGGCCACTCCCCCAATACACGGGAGTATAATACCTGACTGACGCCTTAATGACGTCGTCTCCAATTTCGCTCGATTTCTCGCAGCCGTTCCAAAATAATGCGCTGCACCATTTGGCGGCTGTAACGCGCCACATCCTGCCCGGCCCGTACGCACCGGTCCTGCACCATCCTCGTGCCGTATTGGCGGCACACCGCGACGATGAGTTCTGCCAAGTGATTTTCCCGGGGATACGCCCAACGCATCGACTCATCGAAGCTTCCGAAACAGTCGCTCGGACGGATACAACACTCATCATAGTTCACCAGAAACGAGTTCTCCGGGGTCATGAACTGGAGGTTACCAGAGTATCCAGTGGCAATCACCGGCAGGTTGAACGACATCGCATCGGAAAGCGGCAGCCCCCAGCCTTCGGAATGGTGAGCACTGACATAGACATTGGCCGTACTCAGTAGAGCATTCATCTGACCGTCTGTCAGCAACTCCCGTACGAAAATCACATTCTCTGGCCCCTTGGGAGGCAGTCTGTCTTCCGGGTCGGTCTTGACCACCAACCGAGACTCCGGCAACGTACTCGAGAGTTCGCCAACGATGCGGATGAGGGTGGAAGTATTCTTGCGCTTGTCCCAGAGCTTGGTAACCGTCAGCAAGTATCTTCTCCCCGGCTCGTAAGAGATCAGTTCGCGGACGTGAGTAAGATCTGCGGGCGAGTATCCCGAAGGCCTTTCCACCACGTGAGGGACGCGGACGACATTCCCGTGGTGCTCCGCGAAGAGGCGCTGGCAATAGGCCGAACAGGTCCAGATCTCCTGAACCAGACTGATGGATTTGATATATGCTCCGGGAAGTCTGCTTGCCTCCCAGACGCAGTAGGCAATGACATACTTGTCCCGGAGGGAGGGGTGTCCCTCGTAAATGGCGGCGTAGTCCTTCGGCTCGAGGTGCAAGATGACGACATCAGCATCGGCCGGAGAATCCACAAGCTCATGGTCGGCGCGAATGCAGTCCATGTACATCGCGCCCACACGCCGGTGACTCCGGTAAGTAGAGAGTTTATAGTGGATCCGGAGTGGCATCGCATGCACGCCCGCGGTCGGTTTCAGATTATGGGCCACGGGCTGCCAGGATCCGGAATCTACCGGTCCACCGTGCGCCAGTTCCAGAGCAGTTAGGCGTTCACGCGCCTCCGTACAGCTATGCGACCTATGGATCGCATGGCGAAGACAGTCGGCTGCCTCCGGAATTCGCTTTCTCTCTTTCTCCTCCTCCGATCTGGCGAGTAACGCGTCCACGGGGGAGTGAAGCAGGTTGCCATGCAGCCAGACTAGCGTGCCTTCGGCGCTGCGGCGCAGAACATGCCGACCGATCTGCGTGTAAGTCTCGTCGTTGTGGACTGCAACGGATTCGCCGCAGAAAGAACTTGTGAACCCGCGCTTGTAAGCCTCGCGAGAGAAGACGACGTCTTCCGCCTGCCGGTATCTTAGCTTCTCGTCCCAGCCGACTGCGTGCCACACTGCGGCCCTGACCACCAGTAGACCACCCGTAAGGTAGTGGTACGGGTCGGCTTCCCCGTACTCGAGAAGAATCTGGCCGCGAGGGCCACCCGTGCTGGCCCAGTCCCAATGACGGGTGCCGTCAAGATTCAGCAGGCGGGTCCCGATCATGTCGCCTGGAGAGCGGTGCTCGCACAATTTCGCGCACCAGTCCGGTCTCAGAACGATGTCGTCGTCGGCGAAGACAATCCAGTCCAGTGTGCTGCGCCGAGCGGCGGCATTGCGCAGGTGGCAGGTCAGTCCCGCAGCCGCATAAGCCGGCAGATGAACGTATTCCATGCCCTCCACCTTTGCTGAGCCGGCGACGATTACTTCGTACCGCGGCATGTTCTGCGCATGAATACTCTCGATCAGCCGGACGAGTTTCTGCGGACGCCTGCCGCCCGCGAGAATGCAGAAGCTGTACCCTGCAGGCTTCATCGGGATACTCCGGGTATCGCCTGTGCGGGCTCGATCGCCTCGAGACCAGCCCTCCCCGCGGGGGCTCGCGCCACGTTGCCAGGAATGACGGGCACCAATGCCTGAGGGGGGAGCGGTGTCCACACCTGGGCGAATGCCTGGTCGAAGAAATGGTCCTGCTCGCCCTCGTAGATTTGGCCACCGTATTCGATCTTGCCCACGTAAACCATGTTCGTCAGCAGGTTGTAGAGGCGGTTCTTGGCGAAGGGACCTCCGCCGGCCAGGCGGCCTTTGCGCGTCGTCCATTCCTTCATCCGCCAGCCGCGGCGGTTCAACTCCTCAACGACCGGCATTAGCGATCCGTGCTCCAGGTAGAGAGCGAAAATCGCCCGCACGCGCGCGGCTTCCTCTTCGTTCACCACCAGCGCGCCGCCCCGCTCGCTGAGGTCATAGCCGAGCATCGGAATTCCGCCCACCCACCGGCCTTTGCGGCGCGCCGCCGACATCTTGTCCTTGGTGCGTTCGGCGATCATCTCGCGCTCAAACTGAGCGAAGGACAGCAGGATGTTGAGCGTGAGCCGCCCCAGGGAACTCGTTGTGTTGAACTGCTGGGTGACCGAGACGAAGTTGACGCCGTGCCTGTCGAGCACCTCCATAATTCGCGCGAAGTCGAGCAGCGATCGCGTCAGCCGGTCTACCTTATAGACCATCACGCAATCGACTAGACCGTCGCGCACATCCTGGAGCAGCTTTTGCAACGCGGGCCGGTCCATGTTTAGCGCCCGTGAACCCGCCGTCGTCGTAGTGCTCCGGCAGCGCCACCCAGCCTTCTGCACGCTGGCTGCGGATGAAGGCTTCGGCCGCATCGCGCTGCGCATCGAGCGTGTTGAACTCCTGTTCCAGCCCTTCCTCGGTGGACTTCCGCGTGTAGATCGCGCAGCGAATCGTCGATCGACGCGGCGCCGCGAGGGTTCCGTTAGCAGCGGCCATTCTTCTTCTCCGTCAGGCCAAAGAACAGCAGGCCATTCCACTTGGTGCCCGTGATCTCCTGCGCGATGGCGCTCAAGGACTTGAACCGCCGGTCATCATACTCGAAGCGCCAGTCGTCGAGCACTTTCACGACGTGGGTCTGGCCCTTGTACTGCTTCACGATCAGCCCGCCGGGCATGGGCAGCCGTGGATCGTGGCCGGGATGGATCGTCGCCACCGCAGTCTGCTCGGGCGGGAGACCAGCGCGGCGCTTGTTGACGTTGGTGGTCACACGGTTCCGCAACGGCGTGTCGCGAGCAATGCCCCAAGCCAGTTCGCGGATCTCGTCAGCCTGCCAGCCTTCCTCGTCCGCCTGCAATCGCCAGGCGATCTTGCGGAACAGGAACTGCCTGTGCGAGCTCGCTGGCTCCTTGCCAAAAACCTTGCGATGCTCTTCGCGCAACGCCGGCACGTTCATCGCGGCGAGGGCTGCGATCCCCTCCCGGAACGTCTTCTTCATGCGTCAACCTCATTGACATGAAGGCTCTCCGGGGTCCGGTTATCAAGGTCTCTGTTGACGGATTCGGGCGTATCTTTGGAGGCTGCTTCGATGCGCCGGGTGCGCCGGTAGCGCTGGTATGCAGTCGCCAGAAGGCTTGCGACTTCCGCGACGGCGTCGCGCGTCTGGCGGTCTCGGATCTCCATTCGTCCTCTCCGGGCGGGAGACCAGGAGCGGCGTGTGGGTGGCGGGGTGCAGCGGGCAGGTGCGTCGTCGTGTTTGCCGGCCCTACTGGTCCGACACCCACAACGGTTTCCGCTTCGCGGCCTGCCCGCTGTCTGGTGGTTTCGGAGCCGCGATTCGCGGTTCCTGTCAATAGATGCTCACCGAGGTTCGAAATTGTCCAATCCGGGGCGCCTCTCTCAACCGGCCTGTCAACAAACGGGGACCTGTCAACGGAGAAAACGGAGAGTTCGAGGGGTTGAGAGAGGCCAACGATCTCAACCATGATGGTTGAGAGCGTGGCCCGGTTGGAGGCATTTCCAACTGGAGAAAGCGGCCGAAACGCAAATACCGGCGCATGTTTGGGATAACGGGCGGCTCCAAACGGCGATGGCGTCAAGCAAAACGGGGCGGTGGGAAGTTACGGTTTTTGGGCTTGGCTCCCCGCAAAACGGGCTTTCCAACTTTCTCTCCGTTTGAAGGATTGTGAAGCGCGATCGCTGAGCTTGGGCGGTGGCCAGCACGCTCGCGACGGACGTCAGTGTTCCGCTGTCGCCGAGCTCACATTCATCTCCTCCATGGCGATGAAGAGGGCAATCTGGTGTTGTTCGCTTGCAGCAAGAGTGGCAATCCGGACGGCTGCCCCGAGGCGAACCAAGCATCGCCGGATGGGCCGGAGCCCGCTCGACTCTAAGGTAAGGTCGAGCGCATGAAAAACGATA
>DASZXD010000075.1:0-8397 GCA_035546015.1 Occallatibacter sp. | reverse complement strand
GAGGGCATGATTCCGACCGTAAGCTGCAAAAATCACACGAAAGCATGACGACAGATTCAGGGTTTTACGGGCATCGTGTGCTCACAACCTGCACTCAAGGAGACACGGATGAGAAAAATCGTACTGACCTTTGGACTGATTTCTGGCGTGCTGTGCTCTGCAATGATGACGGCGAGCGTGGCGCTGGCCAATCGCACTGGACACGGCAGTAGCCAGTATCTGATCGGCTACACGATCATCGTGCTGTCGTTTCTGCTGGTGTTTTTCGGGATACGGTCGTATCGGGAGAATGTGGCCGGCGGGACCATTACATTTGCGCGCGGGTTCACGGTCGGCATTCTGATCACACTGATTACTTGTGTTTTCTATGTGGTGTCGTGGGAGATTGTCTACCACTACTTCATGCCAGACTTCATGGATAAATATTCCGCGCAAATGGCGGAGAAGGCAAAGGCTTCAGGGCTGGGCCAGGCTGCATTGCAGGCGAAACTGGCGCAAATTGAGAAGATGAAAGAGATGTACGACAACCCGTTCTACAACTCGGCAATGACATTCATGGAGCCGTTTCCGGTTGGGCTGGCAATTACGCTGATTTCGGCCGCGGTGTTGCGGAAGAAACAGCCTGCGGGCCAGCCGATCAACGAGCCGGCACGTTAACAGTTTGTTGTACTTCGCGGTCCCCGATTACCGGATTTCTATTTGCGCGCATCGGCAAGCGCAGCGCGCAGGATGGCCCGGGCTGCCCATCTTGATGCTTCTTCCGCTTCCTTTGCAGTGCATCCACAAACATCCTTCGCGACAACTAACGCCTCAATGCCGCAGAGCATCGACAGCACCGTTCTCAGACGGCGCTTCTCACGCGGCGAAAGCGCATGCAGCGGCGCAAGAGCTTTGTCGAGCCAGGTGGTGCGGCGGCCCTGGCGCGTAGGCAGGTTGCCGCTTCCGCTTTTGCGTGCGTTGAGCCACTGCTCCATGGATGACATGAGAAAAGTGCGCAGATATGGCTCGTTTTCGACAGACATGCGGACCAGCGAATAGATTGCCGTGTCGACGCGCGATTCAACCGGGCCTTCGTCGATCAGGTTCACACTGGCGGCGTTGCCGATAGCCTCAACTGAGGTTTCGAGCAGCAGCGCCTGCTGGCTGGCGAAGTAACGATAGGCGGTTGCGCGGGAGACGTGCGCCGCCTCTGCCGCTGCTTCGACGGTGGGTGTTTCGCCACGCTCGACAGCCTGCATCGCGGCCTGAACGAGTGCGGTGCGGGTGCGCTGGCGCTGATTGAGTCTCGGTTTTTTTGTGCTTGACATTGGAATAATTACAATGATACACAAGTCTTGTTATGAGACTCAAGTCTTATTTTAAGATACCGCTGGGTAGCGAAAGGACAGAAAGCGATGAGCATGTTGACACGGACGGAGATGGACGAAATTGTAAACCGGCACTTTATGTGCGAGGCGCAGGACGATCTGGATGGCGTGGTGAACACGCTAACAGAAGATGTGGAGCACGATGTTGTAGGCGCACCGGGCAGTCCGGTACATGGACGCGAGGCGGCACGTGCGTATTACGAAGGACTGTTTCCGCATTTGAAGGGTGAGGGCGTGCAGCCGCTGCGCCGTTTTTATGGCGACAACTTCATGGTGGATGAGACGCTGTGGACCGGACAGGCGTCGGGCTATGTATTGGGTGCTCCGGGTGGAGAAGGCCGCGTAAGCTTTCGGATTCTGCATCTGCTGGAGTTTCGTGACGGGAAGATTGCCCGCGAAAACGTTTGGATGGATGTGGCTACGATTATGCATCAACTGGGTCAGCAAGTTGGCGAGTTGACTCAGCAGCAAGCGGGGTAGTCGGCATATGCCGTGGCAAGCTTAGAGGAGCCAGGCCCGGACTCGTTTACGGGCACGGGAGAATTTGCAGGGCGCACGGCGCTATTCTGCATGTGTCAGATGGAGCTGCCATGCACTATCCCTGGACTGCAATACCGGAGAGCGTGATTCCGCGCGCGGACAATCCTGCGTTTCAGCATCTGCTGGATACGTATGTGAGCGAGACGAACAAGGTCGCGTCAGTGTGGCGGGAGTTTCAGGACGGCGATCTGGCCTTCAAGGCGCATCCGCGGTTCAGCAGCGTGGGCGAAATTTTTCGGCACCAATTGCTTTCTGAACGGCGGTTCTTCGGCGAGTTTCTGGGCACGCCGGAGCCTGCTCCGAATGAGGTGCTGCCGGCGCAGATGACTGTAGAGAACTCGGTCGGTCGCTTTGTAGAGCTGGCGCAGGCTCGGCTTGCATTTTTTGCGCAGCGCGAGGCGACGTGGTGGATAGAGGTGGTGCCGTTCTTCGATGTACAGAGAGAGCGCATCTGGATCTTCTGGCGGCGCGTGCTGCACACGGCACACCATCGGACTCAATTGACCGTGGTGTTGCGGCTGCTGGACCGCAATGTGCCTGCGACCTATGGGCCGACTGCGGATGTGAAGTGGGAGGGCGCGGACCCGACCTACTCGGTGGAAGCAGCGGGACGGAAGTAGAAGGGCGGCAAGTTAGCGGATCAGCGGGATTGTGGCGGGGGTGTGGGCGGGCTTTCCCAAGTCCACAAATGCGAGGAACCTGCGGCAACCATTTTCGTGCTTTGCTGTGCTCGCAGAGCTGAGTTTATGTTTGAACTATTCCTGATTGCCTCGCTCTCTACAAACAACTGCAGATCCTTCGACATGTGGCCGGCTGCAGCGCGGGCGACGCGCTCAGGGTGACAAAGCACAGAGAGCGTTAGCGGCGTAAAGGCTGCTGCTCCCATCGCCGCTATTGCAGGATGGGGATTCCCGCGATGCGCTGTTGCCATTCGGCGGGGCCGGTCTGATGGACGCTGGTGCCTTTGCTGTCTACGGCTACGGTTACGGGCATCTCCTGGACGTCGAACTCGTAGATGGCTTCCATACCAAGGTCTTCAAAGGCCAGCAGGCGGGAGCCACGGATGGCTTTGGCTACGAGATAGGCCGCACCGCCGACAGCCATCAGATAAACAGCGCCGAACTCCTTGATGGCGTCAATTGCAGCCTGGCCGCGCTCGGCCTTGCCTACCATGCCGAGGAGGCCGGTCTGGGCGAGCATCTGGCGGGTGAACTTGTCCATGCGCGTGGCAGTGGTGGGGCCGGCGGGGCCGACGACCTCTTCTCGGACGGGGTCGACGGGGCCGACGTAATAGATGAAGCGGCCGTTGAAGTCGACAGGGAGTTTTTCGCCGCGATTGAGCATGTCGGTCATGCGCTTGTGCGCGGCGTCGCGACCGGTGAGGAGCTTGCCCGTAAGCAGGAGAACTTCACCGGGCTTCCACGTGGCGGCTTCTTCGCGGGTGACAGTGTCGAGGTTGACGCGGCGCGCGCCGGAGACATCGTAGGTAAGTTTCGGCCAGTCTTCGAGGGAGGGCGGATCGAGATAGACGGGACCTGAGCCATCAAGCACGATGTGTGCGTGGCGCGTGGCAGCGCAGTTGGGAATCATGGCTACAGGCAGGTTGGCGGCGTGGGTCGGGTAGTCAAGGACTTTGACGTCGAGGACAGTGGTGAGGCCGCCGAGACCCTGCGCGCCGATGCCAAGGCGATTGACTTTGTCATAGAGCTCGACGCGGAGTTTTTCGGCCGTAGTCTTGGGGCCACGCGCGATGAGGTCCTGAATATCGATGGGGTCCATGAGCGACTGCTTGGCGAGGAGCATGGCCTTCTCTGCCGTGCCGCCGATGCCAATACCGAGCATGCCAGGGGGGCACCATCCGGCGCCCATGGTGGGCACGGTTTTGAGCACCCATTCGACGACCGAGTCAGAGGGGTTGAGCATGACGAACTTCGACTTCGCCTCGGAGCCTCCGCCTTTGGCGGCGACAGTAATTTCAACGGTATTGCCTTTGACGAGCTCCACGGTGACACAGGCGGGGGTGTTGTCCCGGGTGTTTTTGCGGGCGCCTGCGGGGTCGGCAAGGATGGAGGCGCGGAGGACGTTGTCGGGATCGAGATAGGCGCGGCGGACTCCGGCATCGACCATCTCCTGGATATCCATCGCAGGGCTGCCGTGCTCGGCTTCGAAGCGGACGTCCATGCCGACTTTGAGGAATGCGGTGACGATGCCCGTGTCCTGGCAGATGGGGCGGTGACCCTCGGCGCACATGCGGCTGTTGATGAGGATCTGAGCCATGGCGTCGCGCGCGGCCGGCGACTGCTCGCGCTCATAGGCTTTGGCGAGCGAGGTGATGTAGTCGACGGGGTGGTAGTAGCTGATGTATTGCAGCGCGCCTGCAACGCTCGAGATGAAATCTTCCTGCCGGATGACGGTCATGATGAGGCTCCTCAAGTCCAACACTCTAGGTTAATGGACGAAGAGTAGGCACGTCCTGCAGGGTGGTGGGCTGAAATATGGGCGCGGCGCGATGGCCTAAGCTAGAAATATGAGCGAACGGGAGTTGGGGGCGGCAGGCGCGGTTTTCGATTTGCTGGTAATTGGGGCAGGGCCGACGGGGCTGGCCTGTGCGATTGAGGCGCAGAAAGCCGGGTTCCGGGCCGTGTGCGTCGATAAGGGTTGCGTGTGCAACTCGCTGTTCCACTATCCGTCGCACATGACGTTCTTTACGACCTCGGAGCTGCTGGAGATTGGCGGAATTCCCTTCCCTACCACGAATGCCAAGCCAACCAGGAATGAGGCGCTGGAGTATTACCGGCAGGTGGCGGCTTTTTACAAGCTGGATGTACGGCAGTATCTGATGGTGGAGCGGGTGACGGGGGCGGATGGCAGCTTTACGGTGCATACGCGGGACCGGTTCGGGCGGGTTGGTGAGTTACGGGCGCGGAAATTGGCGATTGCGACTGGCTACTATGACCTGCCAAACCTGATGGGGATTCCGGGGGAGGAACTGAGCAAGGTGCACCATTACTACGACGATCCGCACCCCTATTACGGGCTGGACGTGGTGGTGATCGGCGGGAAGAATTCGGCGGCGATTGCGGCCCTGGAACTGTGGCGGCATGGAGCGCGGGTGACATTGATCCATCGTGGCGAGCAGATGCACCGGCACGTGAAGTACTGGATCAAACCCGATATTGAAAACCGCATCAAAGCAGGAGAGATCAAGGCGTATTTCCAGTCTCGGGTGGTGGAGATTACGCCGGATGCAGTGATTGTGGAGACGCCGGATGGACAGAAGGCGCTACGCAATGATTTTGTGTTTGCGCTGACGGGGTACCATCCGGATTTTGAGTTTCTGGAAAAACTGGGTGTTGAGTTCAGCGGGCCGGACCGGCTGCCGGTGTGCAACAAGGAAACGCTGGAAAGCAATGTGCCGGGCATTTACCTGGCTGGGGTGATTGTGGCTGGGGAGCGCACAAACGAGATCTTCATCGAAAACGGGCGTTTTCATGGGGGACAAATCGCCACGGCGCTCAAGGTGGGCTCGAAGATGTAAATCGCATCAAAGTCCCATAGACTGAATTGCGTAGCTCGGGGGAGGGTGAAGCCGTTGCGGATGCGCTGGTGGCCGCGGTCGATTCGCTGGCAGATGCTGGCCGGGCTGCTGCTGCTTGAAACGCTTTCCATCGGATTATTTGTGCTGCTGCTGGTTCGGCAGCAGACGCATGAGATGTATCAGCGCGCACACCTGCGCCTGGATTACGAGGCACGGTCGCTGGCGGCACAGGCTGGCCAGGCGCTGGAAGAGAATGAACCGGGATGGGTCGGGCTTTCAGTGAGGATGATGGGCGAGGGGCCCACGGTAGCCGTAGCCAAGGTGACGGATATAGCCGGGAACGTGCTCTTCATCAGCAAGGGCGAGTCTGACGATGCAACTCTGACGCCGCCTGAGCTGGCGCTGATTCCGTGGATGGGCAAGAACGACTCGCGGTGCCTGACTCTTGTGGCTGACCAGTGGGAGTGCGCACACGGGATCTTCAGCGACAACGAGTTACGCGGAATTGCGTGGGTGCAGTTCGACAAGAGCTGGGCTCACGAGCAGTTGAATTCAATTCTGCGGGACACGGCGATCTTTGCGATCATCTGGATTACAGCGTCGGCGCTACTGGTATGGCTGATGGCACGGTCGATCGGCAAGCCTCTGGCGATTCTGCACCGTGGCGCGACAGCACTGACCAACTCGCTGGAAAACAGTGGCAACTTTCCACTGCCGGTGGCTGTGCACAACGAAATCGGGGACCTGATTGAGACGTTCAACAGGATGGTCGCGTCACTGGCCGAGCAGCGCTCCGGACTGAACGACACGCTTTCTCTGCTGGATTCGATGCTGGCCAATGCGCCGATCGGGCTGGCGTTCTTCGACAGGGGCTGCCGGTTTGTGCGCGTGAATCAGGTTTTTGCCGATCTGACGCGGGTTCCACTAAGCCGGCACCTTGGGCGCACGCTGCCGGAGTTGCTGCCGCAGCCGGTGGCGCACGACCTGGAAAATGCCGTGCTGCGCGTATTTGCCAGCGAGGAACCGGCGCGCAACCTGGAGCTGAGTGGAGAGACGGTGGTAAACGACGGCGGCAATCCGCGGCCGTGGACATGGTTGGCAAGCGCGTATCCGGTGCGCACGCACCCGAAGCAGGTGCGATGGGTGGGCGTAATCGTATTGGACGCGAGCGACCGTAAACGCAGCGAAGAGGCGCTACGTAAGAGCGAGAAGCTGGCTGTCACCGGAAGACTGGCTGCGTCAATTGCGCATGAGATCAACAATCCGCTGGAGGCGGTGACGAATCTGCTGTTTCTGCTGCGTAATTTTGCAAATCTCGATGAACAGGCGATCCGATATGTGGACATGGCTGAGCTCGAGGTGCGGCGCGTGGCGGAGATTACGCAGCAGACGCTGCGCTTCTACCGGCAGTCGACACTGCCGGCACGGGCCTCAATGGCCGAGCTGCTGGACTCAGTGCTTTCGCTTTACCAGGGAAGGCTGCATACGCTGGGTATTTCGGTGGAGAGGGACTACGACCCGGCGATGGACCTGTTCTGCTTTGCGGGCGAGGTGAGGCAGGTGATTGCGAATCTGGTGGGCAATTCGATTGACGCGGCAAGCAGCGGAACGCGGATTCTGATTCGTGCGCGGCGGTCGCGTAACTGGAAGATTCCGGGACAGACAGGAGTGCGGTTCGTAGTGGGCGATACGGGCTCAGGGATGGAGCCAGAGGTGAAGGCGCGCATCTTCGAGCCATTCTTTACGACCAAAGAGGTGACGGGCACGGGACTGGGATTGTGGGTGAGCTATGAGATCATCGCCAAACACCATGGCGTGGTGCATGTGCGCACTCGGGCCGCGCGGCCGGGCCAACCGCAGCGGTCGACAGGAACGGTCTTCGAGTTGTTTCTGCCAGACGATCCGGCACTGGCGAATGGAACGGGCGTGGTGGTGAGCTAAGCGCCTGCTACCGTTCCGCGATAGGAACCTGCTCCCAGAAAGCGGCACTGCCGATCTTGAGCGCTTTGTAGCCGTGGTCGGGGTTGAAGTACTGGGTGAGCATCTCGCGGATGGAGACAATGTGCGTCTTTGCCTCAGCCATCTTATTGAACTCGGCGCGTACGCTGGGCGGATTAATGGCGGCGATGGCGCGGTCGCCGATGTTGACTGAGTTCTGGCTGATAACTGTGCCGTCGCCAAGCGAACAGGCGACGTGGCCGAAGACCTTGACGGGCGTTTCGAAATACACGGTGCGGCCAGCGGGAACGATGACTTCGCCGCCGTTGCTCTGGTCACGGATGAGCCGCTTCTGGTTGTCGTATTCGATGATGGTGTCCCAGCCTACCTGCGAGTAAACGGGAAAGAAGGCATTGCCGTCCTTGCCCTGCAGCTTGTTCCAGATGTAGCGCTTGCTGATGGCGCCGGCCTGAAATGCCCAGAAGACGCAGCCGTTGTAGCAGTTGAAGGGCTTGTCGATGCGATAAACGCCGCGGATGGCGTCCTGCGCCTCATAGTTGACGTTGTTCCACTTAGGCATTCGATCGACGTTGGCCTTGGCCTGTATGGCGACCACCGCTTCTGTGACGCCAGGAATGGCGAACCAGCTCTTGATCTCGTCGATGAGCGGCTGCTCCGCACCTTCAGGGAGGTTCTTGATGCGGGCGACCTCGCCGTTGCGCATGCCCTGATCGTTGATGTAGAGCAGAGCCAGCAGCATGAGTGCGCGCTTGGCGCGTCGCGGGGTCTTGGTGAACGGGTCCATGTGTCCGATGGAAAGCGCGTCGGAGATGGCGTTCTGGTTGGGCGCATTCTGGAGCCTGGCAAAGACTTCGTTGTACTGGCCAGGTATGAGCACGTTCATGAGGTAATTCTTGGTGTCGGTCAGGCGTTCGGCGGCGGTTTTCATATCTATCCTCTCGCTGGATGGGTGATTACTGCGCAAACCGGAGACGATGGAAACATCCGGCAGCT
>DASZXD010000074.1:0-6997 GCA_035546015.1 Occallatibacter sp. | reverse complement strand
CTCCCGACACAAATTACCGGGATTGCAAAGAAGAGTCTCCGCTCAGGCTTGAGCGATGATTAAGAGCCGCTAGTGAATATTGCCGCTTCTGAGGTGGTAGCTCAGCGCAATGCTCGAGTTCATCACGTCCAGCCCGGGGTTATAGCTGGTGATGTAGGCATTCGAAAAATGGTAGTCGCCAAATAGCCCGACACGCATGTCCCAACGCTCTGACATCCTGACATAGAAACCGACCGACTCTGCCAGGCTGAAGTCGTAATAACTAGCGTCGGGAGACAATGCTTTCTGGACAAAACCGACAGCGCCACCCTTTACGGAAAAATAGGGTTTCAGCGCCTTGCCGGAACGCCATTGCATTCTGAGACCAATAGGAGAAAAACCAAACCCAGGCACAAGTATGTGGTCTTTGCTCTTTGCGTTGCCCCATTTGTCGATAGTGCGCGGCTGCTTCAACAAGACAACGGGGAGAATCTCTGCTACATAATCCATCTGCGCACCGGCAAAGCGTCCCCAGGAATTACGGTCGTATTCGATTCCTGCGGTGTAGAGAGCTTCATTTTCGCCTGCGGCGAATATCTGCCAGTTGCCGTACGAAACGAACCCTTCCATGGCAATTTCGCGTGCCGGCGGTATTTTGCGTGAGATCGACGGTGGATTGAGAACGATCATTGCCGAACTGGGCCGGACGGGATCACTACCCGACACAATGCCGTCGGGCTGGCCGATTCCGAGCAAGCCAGAATGAGAGGGGTGCAGTTCCTCGCCCAAAGAATTCAATGAATTGGAACAACCCGCGCTTTGCGTCACAGACTGTACCAGAGGGTCAGGCTGAATCGTGTTCTGCGCCTGTGCGCGGCCTGCATAATATCCGGCTGAAATGAAAAATGCGGGCAGGCTCATCAGCAGCACACGAATCTTCAATGAATGCCTCCTGAGTGGTCGAATATGGTTGCAAATTCAGGTGCGAAAACCCACGAGTTCAGCGCGGATCGGGAGGTGTCACCTTGAGTTGTGAGGACTGAAATCCCAACGTAATCCGGCGACCGGAAACGCGGGCATCTGATCAATTCTCTGAATTGGCAAACCATTGAAACTGGCGATGCAAGACGGGTCTTGTCCGCATCGAGGCAGCCACACATAACCGATGAAGTTCTTGCGAACGAAGATGTTTTGCAGGCCAACGTACAGATTCAGGACTCCGAGGCGTGGATAGAAATTGTGATCGAGCGAGACATCGGCTCGGTTGTAGGCAGGTCCACGTTGCTGATTCACCTTGCTCAGGTCGTAGATTCCGCGATCCTGCGCCAGTGAGAGAGGAACGTTGTAGGGAGTGTAGGGCCGGCCTGTCGTGTAACTGTCTCGCACCGAGAGCGTATAGGTGCGAGGCAGCCGAAAGGTGAGCATTGCGTTGCCCACAAATGGGAAGTCGTAGTTTCCAGGCCGCAAGATGCCATCTGCTGCCCGATATCGTGTTTTGGAGTAGGTAACAGAGACAATCCCGGAAGTGCGGTTCGTCAGGCGTCCGTGCAGAAAGAACTCGAGTCCGAGCGACTTGCCTCTGCCGCCCGTCTTCAGCGGCAGCCAGACAAACTGGTCACCGGGAGTGTAGATCATGTTGGCCAGCATGAGACTCGGGTATTCCGTGCTTATCGGCTCCTTGAAGTAGTTCTTTACGTAGCCGTCGAGGCTCATTGTGAGCGTGTCTGAGCGCCACAGATCCGCGCCTGCGGAGAGTTGCTCAGCGAGAATCGGAGGAAGACTGCGATTCTGCGGATAGCTGAGCATATCGATATAGGGCGGCAGTTGCGCCGAGATGCGGTAGGCCGCGCGCAATTCATGGTGGCTGCCGATCCTGAATCCCAGTCCTGCCGCGGGCTCCCATGCATGCGTCGAGTTCAGTTCAAATGTCTCAACGCGAAGCCCAGCTCTCGCAGTCAGCCGAGTTCCGATGTTTCCATATGCCTCAACAAAGCTACCTGTTTCCCAGGTTGCTGGACCCCGGCGGAAGTTGACGGCATCTGTCCAGGTGGGATCAGAATTGAATGGCGACTGCGCTCCGGCAGGCTGGCTGATCGCGTAATCCAGTTGGAACATCTTTCCCATTGAGCCCAGGGAGAACTGCCAACCGTGAAGATCGTGCAGCAGGTTGTAGCGAAAAGAGGTTATGCGGTCGAGAGTCGATTCACTGTAGACCGGAGTCGTGGCCGAAGGCGTACAGCCTCCGGAAGCAGTTGCCGGAGAGTAAACGCCGTCGACGAGTTGCGACTGCTGCGCGATGTCCCTGTCCTGGAGAGAAGAACTAACCATGACTCTGGATGCCGTGCCCGGTCCGTAGGTGTGCTGCCAGATGACACCGTTCGTCGATTGCAATCCACTGTATTGGGTATCGATAGCGAGAGTTTCTTCCAAGTCACCTGCACAAGGACGCACAACAATCGAATCACCACCGCTCAGGCTCAGAAATGAGATCGTATCTCGTTTATCCGGCGACCATTCGAAACGAGCCATTCCATTTGTGTAGACGGGAACTCCATCAAGCCCCGCATCATTGGTAGCAAGATTCAAGAGGCTGCGATCGACTGCAAGTAATGCATTGAAGTGATCGCCAAGCGATTGCTGTGTGAAAGCTCCAACACCGGCGATTCCTACATTCAATTCACTCGCGTGTGCCGATTGACTCAGATCGCGAGTACGAATTTCGACCAGAGATGAGAGACGGCTGGAATAACCGGCGTCGTACACCCCCGGCTGCAGATCGACTTTGCTGATTGTGCTGGTATTAATCATCGGGGTGAACCCGCTTGTGGTTCCTCCGACAGCGAAGTGGTTGATATTGGGTACTTCGATCCCATCCACTACGTAAAGGTTCTCTGAAGGATTCCCTCCCCTGACCAGAAGATCGTTAAACGAGTCCGATTTGGCAACGACGCCCGGCAAGAGCAACAAATAGCGGCTGAAGTCACCGAAGGTCCCGGCGGATGACTGAATTTCATCGCGAGCGCCTTCAAATGCCGGAGAAATCAGATTCGAACGATCGTCGGCACGAACTTCAATTGTGCTCTCTACACTGCCGAAAGGCTGCGATGGCGAAACCTGTGATGGAAGAGTTGACGGTGAGCCAGTCTGGTCAGCCGGAGACATGCGTTTTGAAACAGTTGGCGAGGATTGAGGCAATTCTCGATCTTGCCCACGTCCCGGCAGAACACACCAGCCGCAAAGAAGCGCAGGGAGTATTGCGAAGGGCAGGAGCTGCCCGCTTCGGGGGAAGAAGCGCATGGGTAGACCTTTCCTGTCCGGTTTGTTCCAAGATCAAGAATTCTGGCAGTTGAAAGTCGAGATTATTTTGTTTTTGTTTTTTTGTCGGCCCGCAAACGTTCTTGTTCGGCTTGCTTTTGTGTGATCACGCAGATGCGGAAGCAAATTTACAAGCGATGCGCTGAGTGCGGCGACTTGGCAAGTGCACTCTTCAGACTTTTCGAAGTCTACTATTAACAGCCTTGGTGTTCAAGACAATTTAAGTCAATTGCACAATCAAAGATAATACTCTTCCCGAAAACGTGACGATGACCATATTGGCCCGACATCAGGCTGACACGGCCGCTCCATTATGAGGCAAAAACACTTTCTGACCTTATGACACGTTGCGGCGATTGCGAAGATCGTCATTCCCGGCTCTCGCCGATCTGATCCAGGTTACAAATCCGGAATCATGCTCAGATACATGATTGAGCAAAAACTTGCCGGCTTGTCTGGATGGATCAAGCTTACTGCTGAAAGGCTGTCAGGGTGACGTCACCCAACAGCCCCGATGGCAGAGGCGCCTGGGGGCCACCGAACATCATGCGGACGTCGGCGGCTGTTCCTAAAACGCGCTTGTCTTCAGGCAGCAGCCTGTCGCCCAGAATGCGATTGGTGAACTCGTTGGTGACCGCAATTTCCAACCGGTTCAAACCGGGCTTGAGCATGGCCGTCACATCTACGCGATAGGGCGGCGCCCAGATCGTTCCGGCAGGCGATCCGTTTAAGCGCACCTCCGCGATATCGCCCACTCGGCCAAGGTCCAGAACGAGATGCATTCCGGTGTGCAGCCAGGACGGAGACACACTGAAACTGCGGGTATAGGTTGCCGTTCCCGAAAAGTATTTCAGCGCAGGGTTGCCGCTCTCCGTCCAGGAGTGTGCAGCCAGCAGAGTTGTACTCGCAGGAGCGCCGGGGCCATTGAAGCTCACCGACCAGGGTCCGTGAAACACGATGAGCTGCTTCTCTGTTGGAGGCGCGGCTGGCTTGAGAGAAGATGCTGTGTTCGATATCACGATAAAGACCGTCTCACGTTCTGCCAGAGCAATGGAGAGTGTTACCGTTCCGTCAGCAAAAGCCGCGTCTGCGAGCGATCGCTCGCCTGTCATGGGCCGCCAGATCTCAGCGCTGCGACCATTTGCACGCACGCGTATGTCAAGTTTCACGGGACTGTCCGCCTGATTTGAGACGTAGTAGAGGTCGCGATCAGCAAGCTTGCGATGCACCCAGACTGGCGCAGCACCCAAGGAACCGCTTGAGGCAAAGTCCGGACTCACATGCAGCCGCTGCATCACGTCGCTCATCGTGAGGCCTGCGTAAACAACTCCCTTGCCAAAGTGGTGTTCGTTTTTTGTCACACCGTCGACGTCTCCCCACAGATCGTCGGCAAGCGCCTGTACCTCCTCATCTGCCTGTGTGGCATGAACAAGGCTCGGCGAGTGCTGCGGCCTTGATCCGGCTACAGCCGCGCCGGCTTGGACGAGTTCATAGAGCTTATATGCGACCTCGGGGGTCATCAACAACGTTGGAGGCAGCACCAGTACTCGATATTGCGCACCGCTGTCGAGCACGATGTTGCCGTTTGCCACATGCGCATGGTGCAGCAGGAGGTCAGTATTGATGTAGTCGTAGTCAAAACCTTCAGGAGGCGTGGGCCGCAGTCCCGATCCCCAAAACGGCATTGTTGAGGGAGCGCCTTCGGGCAACAGATAGGCAACATCCGCAACCGGCGCTCCCTGCTGAAGCAGATAGCTGATGCGCGCGATGTAATTCATAAAGGGTCTGGCCTGCTCAGCCCACGTGATGTTCCGATTGATGTGCGTACCCACCATCGTATTTCCCGGCTTAGTATCGAGCGGCTGCTGCGCCGAGGTGTGGAACACCAACCGGTTCACGCCCTGCGCAAACCAGTAATCGGCTACCCTTTTGAGCGTGTAAGGAGACTCGTAGCCGCCGCCGGTGAAGGACTCTGTGGCGACGATCGGCTTGCCGTATGCGTGCGCAGCACTCGCGGCGCCGCGCACGTCGACGTAATACATTGATTCCGGGTGGAGCGCGTGGACCCAGAACTCCGCCATGGGAATATCGACTTCGCTTTTATTCAGCAATGTGTCTTCCGGAATTTCAAGCGCAACGCCGGAAGCTTCCGCGTAGGCTTTCATGCCATCTTTGTGCAACTCCTGATCCATCGTTCCGTAGTACTCGCTGGCGAACAGGTCGGCAAGTGTGCGGCGAAAATCCCACAGGAATCGGTCGCTTGTCTCCGCGCTGCCCACAACGCGTCCGGCGAGCACGGGCATGAATGGAGTGGGATCATAGCCACGGCGCTTCTTGAACTCCGAGATCATCGCAGGGGTCCAGTTCTGCATGCCGGCTTCCCAACTGTCCATGGTCATGTACTGTAGCGTTGCGGCGGCGGGCCCGAGTTTCTCGCGGATGGGTTCCATATATCCGCGGAAGTAACTGCGCACCTCGTCCGCGCTGAGTTTGTCCACTTCATAGCCTGAGCCGGCCGCAGTCGCAGGCCGATTTCTTGCACCGGTGAGCGCATAGCCAAAACGCAGGACCGTCCAGTCGCCAGCGGGCGCATTCCAGTGCAGTGTGCCATCTGCGTCGAGGTTTGCAGTAATGTCGATGACGCCGCCTTGGGCGATCTCAGCACTGCTGCTGGCAGAGGGTGTCGGCACACTTTCATAACGATCCATAAGGCTACCGAATGCTCCTTTGTCTTCCCAGCGGTTGACGCGAGATGCAGAATAGAGGATCGCTTCAGTAAGCGTGTACTGCGTAGCCGGAAGCGGTTTTCCGCCGTGGATTACGGCTGCGGGCAAAAGGCCTGCGCCATCGAATTCAATGCGGAAGAATCGGCCTGTCTCTGCGGGAAATGCGAAAGTACGCACCGGCGCGCCGTGGTAACCCTCGGGGCCCGGAGTAACGACAATGGTCTTCCATTTCATACCGTCATCGCTCACAAGCACACGGCCCACCGGAATGCGATTGTGGCAGCCAAGCGTAAGTGCGCGCGCGGTGTATGGCGTGTCGAATTCATATTGCAACCATGCCGGGCCGCCATCTTTTGGGGCAGCGATATTGACCGAAGTATTCAGGCTGCCGTCAAGCAATGCTCCCGCATCGATGGGGCCATTGTCAGTTGTTGCTCTGGGATGCAGGTCCTGCATTGGCTGTTCATCGGCGGGCGTGCGATAAGCCACCACAACGCTGTCCCGGTAGAACTCCGGGCCGTTTGCATTGCCAGCACGCAGGTCGCGCACAGGGCCCTCGTTGGACGGCGGCTTGGGCAACTTCTCTGCAACGAGCATCGGTCCATGAACATGCGTTTCGCTCCAGACCAGCCGCTTCATGCCCTGCTCCGGTTTTACCCATGGCCCGCCTGCTTCGCTCCATCCGGGCGAACTGAAGATAGACATCTCGAGACCCAGCCGCGCCGCTTCTTCGGCCGCGTGGCGCACGGCGTGATACCACTCTGGCGTACCGAAGTTGATCTTTTTATCGACAGTCTGGCCACTGCCGGCGGCCACATCTACAAGCTGGAAGCCGCCAATGCCGGCGCGCTTCATCCATTCGAGGTCCTTGGTGATGCCTTCTTCGGTGACGTTACCGTTGGTCCAGTGCCACCAGGTGCGCGGTTTCGCAGAATCCGGTGGATTTTGAAAATTTGCAAATAGTTCATCCTGCGCAC
>DASZXD010000073.1:0-4498 GCA_035546015.1 Occallatibacter sp. | reverse complement strand
TCAGCAGTGAGAATCGCTTGCAAATCATTGAATCCTCCAGTTACCGCAAGGTCCGCTCGCGGGTGAGCACAAGGAATGTCGCTCAGCGCGAGATAGGTCGCCCATGCGCTGAGCCGAGGTGAAGGCAGTCCGACGCACGCGGTGGTACCCGCGCGTAGCGTGGAAGGGTGTGTGGCAGGCATGCGCCGCACAAAGAACGCCGCCAATAAATTGACAGGACGAACACTCAGGGCCAAAGGCTATTGGCTTTATCGAATGTAAGAAGCAGTGCGTGGCGCCAGAAGCCGGCGCCCTGTGCGGTTGAGGTGAGATCCGATGCTTTCGATTTCGAGCGTGCTCGCGATCTTCGTTCATGGCTCTGCAGGGGATGACGTCGCTCTGAAGCAGGGCCTGAAGACAGGCTCCCGCCGCAGGGCTTCCCCGTTATCCGAGGGGTACTCTAGAGAGCGCATCGTGAGGCGGGCAGTGTTTTACGGTAAAACGAACCAGTACGAATCAGGCACCCGGGCCTATCCGCAGAGCCTGCAATCTTCGGCAATTGCTGAATTGGCCAGCACTTCGTGCAATCACATGCGAGTGTGACGCTCGTAACATCTATTGCCTTTGCAGGCGGCGACAATTTCAGCTCTCGGCAGCCATACGGTCTGTTTGGGTTACGGTAAAACGATTCATCCTACCGGCGAAGACCATCGCATGGTCCAAATTGATGTGAGCGATACTGAGGTCCATTCGTCGAAGCAGTCGGGTCCTTCATCGCTATATTCCCGCGACGAGATCGAAGCGGCGTTGTGTCATGTTCTGGCGAGCAATACCTTCCTGCGCTCGGAACGCTTGAGCCGCTTTCTTTCCTACACCGTTCATCAGACACTCAACGGGAACTCCGCGGACCTGAAGGAGTATCACCTCGGCGTAGCAGTATGTGGGCGCAAAGACGGCTACGATCCGCGCACAGACCCGGTGGTTCGCGTGGAGGCCCGACGGCTGCGGGCCGCGCTCGAC
Organism: Occallatibacter sp.; assembly: GCA_035546015.1. Taxonomy (GTDB): domain Bacteria; phylum Acidobacteriota; class Terriglobia; order Terriglobales; family Acidobacteriaceae; genus Telmatobacter. The sequence goes on along the minus strand of DASZXD010000073.1, from coordinate 3,499 downwards.
CTGTATTACGCGCAAGACGGAAGCGAAGACCTGCTGCACATCGGGTTGCCAAAGGGCGGCTATGTTCCCTCGTTCACAGCGCGCGCCATGGCTCCAGCCTCCGCTGCAAAGGATGGCACCCCTATACCGCGGCCTCGCCGATGGCGGCGCGGGTACTGGATTGCGTTGGCTGCGCTTCTCGCTCTCGCAACGGCGGCATGCACCGCGTATTTGCGCAACCAGCGGCGGCCGCAGCCGTTTGGCAACGCGAGCACACTGGTGCTTGCCGACTTCACCAACACCACCGGAGAGCCGATTTTCGATGATGCGCTGCGCCAGGGGTTGTCGGCGCAATTGGAGCAGTCACCGTACCTGAGCCTCCTGCCGGACAGCCAGGCAGCCCAGACCCTGGCCCTGATGGGTAAACCGCAGAATGCCCGGCTCACTGCCGACCTCGCCCGCGAAGTCTGCCAGCGCACCGGAAAATCCGTCGTGATCGATGGCTCCATCGCTCTGCTTGGCAACCAATATGTACTTGGACTCAGCGCCATCGATTGCCATACCGGTGCCATTCTGGCCGACGAACAAATGCAGGCCAACGGCAAGGAGCACGTGATCGAACAGTTGGCCCGTGGCGCCTCTTCTCTGCGCCGCAAGCTCGGCGAATCGCTGGCCTCCGTGCAGAAGTACGATGCACCGCCGGAGAATGTAACAACTCCCTCGCTGGAGGCGTTACAGGCTTACAGTCTTGGCTTCCAGGTCCATGTCGTCCAGCTGGATGAGAGCGCGGCCGCGCAGTTGTTTCAGCGCGCCATCGCCATCGATCCGAATTTTGCCATGGCCTACGCGCGGCTGGCTGTCTGCAACATCAATCTTGGCGAAGCGCGGCCGGCCGAAGAGAATCTGCGCAAAGCCTATGCCCTGCGCGAACACGTGAGTGAACACGAGCGGCTGTTCATTGTCTCTCTGTATCACGAGTTTGTAACGGGCGACCTGGAGGAAGCACGCAAAACCTACGAGCTGCGCGCAGAGGTTTTTCCGCACGACGACATCCCCATCGGAAATGCCGGCAATCTATATTTTCTGCTGGGGCAATATGACAAAGCACTTGCCGCAACGCAAGAGGCCATTCGCCGCAACCCGGGCAGCCGTATCTGGAATGGCAATCTGGTCAGCTCCTATCTGGCTTTGGGACGCTTACAGGAGGCGAAGTCTGCCGCCTCAGCTGCCGCTGCGCATCAGCTCGACAGTCCCTGGCTGCACGTCTCGCTCTATCTAGTCGCCTACGAAGAGGGTGACCAGCAGGCCATGACGAAAGAAGCGGCCCAGTTGAAGGGCGCCGACCAGTTCGAAGATATCTTGCTGAACTACCAGGCGCAGGCAAAAGCGCGCGAAGGCAAACTGAACGAGTCTCGCACGCTCTCGCGGCAAGCCGTCCAGATGGCGCTGCATGAAGGCCAGCGCGACACCGCGGCGCTGTATCTGGCGCAGCTGGCACTGGACGAGGCGTGGTTGGGCATCGGCACGGCAGCGCGCACCGATGCGCGGCACGCGCTGCAACTTTCCGCAAGCCGCGATGCCGAGGCTGTGGCCGGAGTCGCCCTGGCGCTGGCAGGGGACGCGCCGGAAGCGTTGCGCCTTGCCGCCGATTTGGAGAATCGCCTCCCAACCAGCACGTTGGTACGCGGCGCGTATGTACCCATGCTGCGTGCCGCAGCTGCGCTGCATGGAGGAGCGCATGCAGGCAAGTCGAACGCCGTCTTTGCGGAGCCGGATGACTCCGCGCCCATTGAATTTGGATCGCATGCGCTGGAGCGGGTTGCGTTCTTGACCTGCTACACAACATACTTTCGCGGAGAAGCGTACCTTGCGCGGAATCGCGGTGCGCAGGCCGCGGCCGAGTTCCGCAAGATTCTTGATCATCCTCAATTAACGCTCACCGATCCGGTGGGAGCAATGGCTCTGCTGGGTTTGGCACGCGCCGAGGAGATGGCCGGGAACCACCCGCGCAGCCAGGAAGCGTACAGGCGTCTGGCGGCAATCTGGAAAAACGCCGACGCGGGAACTACGTTGCGCGAGACGTTGGCCACGGCGCGGTAAACACCGCGGGGAAATACACGACTCTCGGTTGGCACACATTCCACCACACCTACCGTTCGTGGCTGGATGAAACCAGAGCGTCGATGAAGGCACGGCAGGAACTGATGCGTCTCGTCTCGATCCAAACGACGATGAACATCCATGGACAGGCGATGTCGTCATCGAAGAGAGAAACGATTGGGAAGGCCGTGGAGATGGTGCTCAAGCCGATGGCAGCGATCGCCTAACAGAATGATTTTCTTCTTGGGAGCTTGTCCGGAACGGCCAAATCTTGTAAGTGATTGAAAGATTGGTTGCGGGGGCAGGATTTGAACCTGCGACCTTTGGGTTATGAGCCCAACGAGCTACCGGGCTGCTCCACCCCGCATTCATAGTTTAGCAACACCTCCACACAGGGTCAAACCCGCCTGTGCAAACCGCGTCCCCGCCCGTAACCCCTGCCCGCGCACCCGCTTCCATCCGCTACACTCAGTGCAACTCCTTGCGCTAAAGGACGCCCGCGGATGCCCTCCTTATATGTCGCCGTTCTGGCCGTAATTGTTGCCGTGCTGCTGGCCGTTTCGGTCTCCCGCGCCGTGCGCGTCAAAACCAAAGCCGACTACCTGGTCGCCGGCCGCTCGCTGCCCGCACTGGTCCTTGTCCTCACGCTGCTCACCTCATGGATCGGCGCAGGCTCCCTCTTTGCCGGCGCGGAAAACGCCTACCGCAACGGCTTTGCCGCGCTCTGGCAGCCGGCCGGCGGATGGCTCGGCCTCCTGCTCATCTACTTCATCGCCCCCCGCGCCCGCCGCTTCGCCAGCTTCACCCTGCCCGACCTGCTCGAAGCCCGCTACAACCAGGCTGCGCGTGTCCTCGGCACCATCGCCATCCTCTTTGCCTACGTCGGCATCACCAGCTATCAGTTCAAAGGCGGCGGAGACGTCCTCCATCTCATCTTCCCCGACACCGTCTCCTCCGAGCTCGGCACCTTCATCATCGCCGCCTTCGTCATCGTCTCCACCGCGCTGGCAGGCATGTCCTCGGTCGCCTATATGGATGTCGCCATCGGCTCGCTCGTCACCGTCATCTGCATCATTGCCACGCCGCTGCTCTTCGCGCACGCGGGCGGATGGGCCGGCCTGCACGCCGCGCTGCCGCCCTCCCACTTCCAGGTCCTCGGCAACCTCACCTTCGTCCGCGCCATGGAGTTCCTCGTCCCCACCATGCTCCTCATGCTCGGCAATCAGGTCATGTACCAGAAATTCTTCTCCGCCCGCTCCGAGCGCGACGCTCGCCTTTCCGTCGTCGGCTGGTTCGTCGGCACGCTCTTCCTTGAGTCCATCATTGTCTTCATCGCCGTCTGCGGCTCGGCTCTCTACCAATCCGGAGAAGTCGCCGCTCACCCGCGCGAAATCATACCCTACACCGCCCGCCATGGTCT
>DASZXD010000072.1:0-11945 GCA_035546015.1 Occallatibacter sp. | reverse complement strand
CCGGAGAATTATTTTTCAGGGCAGAGACCTGGGTGCGGTGTATCTGCTGGCCGAGACAAGCGAGCTGGCGCAGCGCGCACGGCAATTTGGGCTGCTATCAGCGTTGATTCTGGCGCTCTGTTACGTAATCGCGGTGTTTGCCACGTCGACAATCCGGCACCTGGTGACAGATCCGCTGAGCAAGCTTGCGGTGACGGCGCAGGTAGTGAGCCGCGAGAGGGACTACTCGATTCGTGCGCCGTTGCCGAAGAGCCGCGATGAGATTGCGACCCTGGTGCAGTCGTTCAACGAGATGCTGGAGCAGATTCAGCTGCGTGACCGTGCACTGGAGGAGTCACGCAATGAGCTTGAGCAGCGCGTAAACGAACGCACGGCCCAGTTGACGGAGGCGAACAAGGAGCTTGAGGCATTCTCGTATTCGGTGGCACACGATCTGCGCGGGCCTCTGCAAAACATTACGAACATCGCGTTCATGCTGCAGAGTTCAGACGTGGCGACGCAGAGCGGCGAGGATCGCGCGCTGATTGAAAAGCTTTTGGCAGGCACGGAGGGCATGGCGGCGCTGATTGACGATCTGCTGAATTTGTCGCGGGCCAAGAGCACGCCACTGCAGCGCCAGGCGATTGACCTGAGCGGTATGGCGAAGACAATACTGGACCGGTTAGAGGCCGGTGACAGGGGCCGGCAGGCAAGATGTACGGTGGCGCGCGGCGCGCGCGCGATTGCCGACGAGGGACTGATGCACATCGTTCTCGAAAATCTGCTGAGCAACGCGTGGAAGTACACGGCGAAGACCGAAGCGGCGGAGATCGAGTTCGGTTTTTCAGAGAATGGCATCGGAACTGTTTACTTTGTGCGCGATAACGGCGCGGGGTTCAATCCGCGTTATTCGGACCGGCTATTCAGGCCGTTCCAGCGGCTGCACTCGCAGGGCGAGTTTCCGGGCACGGGGATCGGGCTGGCCACGGCGCAGCGGATTGTGGCGCGGCATGGCGGGAAGATCTGGGCCGAGGGGCAGGTGGATGAGGGGGCAGCATTTTACTTTACGCTGCCGTATGGCGGGGAAGAGTAAAGAGTGTCCGCGCCTGAAGGCCGCTGCTCCTTCCGGTTTCTGACTATTCGGTCGGTGGCTTCCAGCGGAGGATGGGTTTGCGCGCGGCCTGTACTTCGTCGAGACGCGAGACGCGGGTGGAGCGCGGCGCGGTCTTGACCAGTTCAGGATTTTCTTCGACCTCGTGGGCGATGGAGCGCATGGCGTCGATGAAGAGGTCGAGCTCCTCTACCGATTCGCTCTCAGTGGGCTCGATCATGAGAGCGCCGGGGACAATAAGCGGGAAGCTGACCGTGTAGGGGTGGAAGCCGTAGTCGATGAGGCGCTTAGCGATGTCGCCGGTTTTGACGCCTTTGGCGGCCTGGCGCTTGTCGCTGAAGACGACCTCGTGCATGGAGGGCGTGTTGTAGGGCAGCTCATAGAGATCTTCAAGCTTTTTGCGGATGTAGTTGGCGTTGAGCACGGCATCTTCTGTGGTCTGGCGCAGGCCGTCGGGGCCGTTGGCGAGGATGTAGGCCAGCGCGCGGATGAACATGCCGGTGTTGCCATAGAAGGCGCGCACGCGACCGACTGAGTGAGGACGGTTGTAGTCCCAGTGAAGCGGGGCATTGCCCGGTGAGTGGAGCGGCATGGGATCGTCATCGCCGATACGCTCACCGGTTTCCGGATCGAAGAACGGCGCGCGGAAGAGCGGCGGGCAGCCGTCAGCAGTAGCGTCGGCGTCGGCGGATTCCCACCCCTCCGCATCCGGACAGGGCTTTGCATCGTTCTCGTTTCGGACCAGCACTGGGGTTGGCAAAAACGGATCGAGAAACTTCTTACATGCGACCGGGCCGGAACCGGGGCCTCCGCCGCCGTGTGGGGTAGAGAAGGTCTTGTGCAGGTTGAGGTGCATGACGTCCACGCCGAAGTCGCCGGGGCGGACCTTGCCGACCAGGGCGTTCATGTTGGCGCCGTCCATGTAGAGAAGTGCACCTTTGGCGTGGAGAATATCAGCGATTTTGTGAATCTGGTTTTCGAAGACGCCGAGCGTTGAGGGGTTGGTGATCATGAGCGCGGCGGTGTCTTCGTTGACCTGGCGCGCGAGCGCTTCGAGATCGATGCCGCCGTCGGCGTTGGACTTGAGGTTTTCTACTGTGTACCCGCAGATGGCGGCTGTGGCAGGGTTGGTTCCGTGCGCCGAGTCGGGGATGAGGATGGTACGGCGGGGATTGCCCTGTGACTCATGCCATGCACGGGTGAGCAGGATGCCGGTGAACTCGCCGTGCGCGCCGGCGGCGGGCTGGAGCGTGATGGCGTCCATGCCGGTGATGTCGAGCAGGCAGCGCTGGAGGAGGTCGATGACTTCGAGGATGCCCTGCGCGAGCGTGTCGGGGCGGTAGGGGTGCGCGTCGGCGAGGCCCTCGATGCGCGAGACGAACTCATTTACGCGCGGATTGTATTTCATGGTGCAGGAGCCGAGTGGGTACATGCCGAGATCGATGGCGTAATTCCAGGTGGAGAGGCGCGTGAAGTGGCGGATGATTTCGATCTCGCTTAGCTCAGGGAGCAGAGGGGCGTCATTGCGGGCGGCGGTACCGAGGAGCGATGCGGCGTCGACGGGAGGAACGTCGAGCGGGGGCAACTTGTAGGCTCGCTTGCCGGGCGAGGACTTCTCGAAGACCAGGGCTTCGTTCTGCGTCTGGTGCGGGCGGACTTTGCCGGTGGTGCGGGGACCGATGTGTTCGTTATTTGCTGCCATTGCTATGCCTCGCGGATCGTCGGTACTTTTGTGCGGTTGATCAAGCCTCTGCACGTTTTTGCCATGTAACAAGGTGCCTCAGACTATTGCCGCGTCAACTTTGTCGCATTCGGTCGTTTCGTTGTTGTAAGCGACGTTTGTGAATGGTCTTTCCATTCAGGTTTCTTTCGAATTTCTGTCCAGTATTCTTCGCGAATGTCTTCATCGATTTCCACGGGCCAGTCACTTTTGTAGAGCCGGTCTACGCCATCGCCGCGCGGGCCGGAGATCCAGTACTGCTCGCCTGTTTCAATATCAAAATAATTTGCCTTGAAGCCACTTCCTTTGAGGCTTTGAAAGAATCTGCCGTCATAGTGGAGCGTGGCTTCCGTGCGGCTGAAAGTTACTCTGCCGATTCGGGCAGAGCCGTGGAGAGTGCCGGTAGAGAACCGCTGATTTCCGAATTGATCCAATTTAAAACCGCTGCCCTTGTACTCGATGTACATGATGCGCGGCGGATAGGTTTGCTTCGTCATCGGACTGTACCTCAGGGGCTAAAGCCCTGGTCCTTTTTTGCGCGTTTCGGCCCGGCTGAAGCCGTGCCCTTGTTACAAGACTTTTTCGGTCGCAGTTTTTGCCGAGCTATTGAGTCGTGCCCTTTCAAAATTGCGAATTACTATGCCTCGACTAATCCGGCGGCGAGGACTTTGGCGGCGCGGTCGATTTGTTCGCGGGTGATTACTTCGGTTGCGCACCAGAGGGTTGCATTGCCGAGTTCGGGATACCAGCGTTTGAGTGCGATGCCGCCGACGATCTTTTGTTCGAGCAGGCGGGCGCTCAGCGCTTCAGGAGCTTCGGTGGTGTCGAGGACGAATTCGTGGAAGCGCGGTGCGCCGTTGAAGAGCAGTTGTGCGCCGGGTTGGGCACTTAATGTTTTTGCGGCGTAGTCGGCCTTGGCGAGGTTGTGCTCGGCCAGTTCGCGAATGCCTTCCTTGCCGTAGACGGTGAGGAAGATCGTTGCCATGAGCGCGACGAGGGCCTGGTTGGTGCAGATGTTCGAGGTGGCCTTTTCGCGGCGGATGTGCTGTTCGCGTGTGGCGAGGGTGAGAACGAAGCCGCGGTTGCCGGCGCCGTCGACGGTCTGGCCGGCGAGGCGGCCGGGCATCTGGCGCAGATATTTTTCCTTGGCTGCGATGACGCCGCAGAAGGGGCCGCCGTAACTGAGCGCTACGCCGAAGGACTGCGCTTCCATGGAGACGATGTCGGCTTCGACGGGCGGACGGACGATCCCGAGGGAGACGGCCTCGGTGATTGACACGATGAGCAGCGCGCCTTTGGCGTGTGCGATAGCGGCGATGGCGGGGATGTCTTCGATGACGCCGAAGAAGTTGGGGCTCTGGACTAGAACGGCGGCGGTCTCTTCTGTCACGGCGGCTTCGAGTGCGGGGAGATCGATCCGGCCGGTTTCGCGGTCGTAGCCGACAAGCGTTGAGGGCAGGCCCTGATGTTTGGCGTATGTGGCGAGGACTTCGCGGTACTCGGGATGGACGCTGGCGGCGACGACAGCCTTGTGGCGACCGGTGACGCGGACGGCCATCATGACGGCTTCGGCTGCGCCGGTTGAGCCGTCGTACATGCTGGCGTTGGCCACGTCCATAGCGGTGAGTTCGGCGATCATGGTCTGGAACTCGAAGATCGCCTGCAGCGTGCCCTGTGTGATTTCAGCCTGATAGGGCGTGTAGCTGGTGAGAAATTCGCCGCGCTGAACGAGCGAGTCAATGATGACGGGGCGATAGTGGCGATAAGCGCCCGCGCCGAGAAAGCTGGCGTAGCCGGTAGAGTTTCTGTCGGCCGCGGCGCGGAAGTAGTCGATGATCTCGCTTTCAGCCTGCTGGCGCGGGACGAGCAGATCGCGCTCGAGGCGGTATTCGGCGGGAATGATGGCGAAGAGATCGTCGATGGACTGCGCGCCGATGTCGGCGAGCATCTTCTGGCGTTCGCTTGCTGATTTAGGCAGGTAGCGCATATTTGGCTTCTAACTCCCAGCTTCCAGCCTCTAGCTAGAAACAGGTTGAATCGATGTCTGGCCATACAGCCGGGAAAAGCTGGATCGAGCTGATGGGCTCGCGTTCCGATAAACAAGCTAAGAGCTGGAAGCTGATAGCTGAAAGCTGGCTTCTAACTTCCCGTTTCTTCGGAGATGAACTTTTCGTAGGCCGCAGCGTCGAGAAGGCTGTCGTATTCACTGGGGTTGGACAGCTCTACTTTGATGATCCAGGTATCGTGAGGGGCGGCGTTGATTTTGTCTGGCTCGGTCTTCAGAGCTTCGTTTACCTCGGTGACGGTTCCGGAGACGGGCGAGTAGAGATCGCTGACAGCTTTCACGCTTTCCACCGACCCGAAGGTGGCGTTGGCGGTGACCGTGTCGCCCACTTTGGGCACGTCGACGTAGACGATGTCACCGAGTGAGTTTTGTGCGTAATCTGTGATGCCGATGACGCCGATGGCGCCATCGAGCGCGATCCACTCATGTTCGCGGGTATAGCGGAGGTTAGCAGGGTAGGCCACGATGGTCGGCTCCTTAAAAAAAATGACAACGAAGCTTCAGTGTACGGCGTGGGGGAGGGGGAAGAAAACCTGTGGAAGGCGGGGCCGGTTGGCGGAGATTCACGTTGGGGGATTATGCAGGCAGAACGATGCCTGAGATATCCGGACCTGAAGGGTCCTGCTCCCTATGGTCGGTTTAGAGGAGTTTGGCCGAGTGAGCAGGAAACGAGAAAGGCGCCTACCGGAGACCGGCGGCGCCCGGGATGGGACTTGTGAGCAGAATTTATTAAAGGAGACAACCGGCTACGGGCAGGCTGGCGGCTTCGGCGAGCTGGCCGCTGTCACTGGTATGCAGCGGCTTCTTGCGCTCCAACAGGCCGTGGTGCTTGGAGTCGACCTGGAGGGTGAGTGTCTGCTGCTTTTTGTCGCGCAGGATGGTCACCGAAACGGGCTTGCCCTGATTGGAGCGCAGGGCGCGCTCCCAGTCAGCGGAGGTGTTGATGGCGTCCGCGCCGACCTTAAGGATGACGTCGAAGGGACGGAAGCCAGCGGTGAACGCCTCACTCTTACGCGTGACCTGCTTGACCATGAGGCCGCCCGCGACGCCAAGGTAGTCCGCCATCTGCGAAGTGAGCGGCTCAACCAACGCGCCAACGTTGAGGCTGCTGCCGAAGAACGGGAAATGGAAGCCGCTGGGTGGGGGCGTATCGCCGCCCGTGCCTGTGCCACCGGGCAGGATACCCATGCTGGGGGCGGGTCCGATACCGTCGCTGTCGCTGTCGATCTTGTCCCACACGTCGTGGTCGAGAGTCTTGCGTTCGGTGAGTTGCACGGCGAGGGTCTGAATGTTGCCGTCGCGGCTGATTTCGAGGCTCATCTTGTGGCCCGGAGGAAGCTCGCGAAGCATCTTGCGCAACTGCTCGGCTCCATCGACGGGCTGGCCATCGATGGCGACGATGACGTCGTTGATCTTGAGTCCAGCCTGGCCGGCGGGGGCATCGTGATCGATGAGCGTGATAATGGCGCCGTGCTGGTCTTTGAGCTTGAGTGTCTGAGCCTTCTCAGTATCGACATCAATGACAGATACGCCGAGATAGCCCTGCGGGCTGGAGTGAGCAAGCAGCGGCTGTGAGCCGTCGAAAATCTGGATGATGGACGCAGCCTGCGCATGCGCCGCGTGCGGTGCAAAGATCAGAGCAGGAGCGAGCAGCGCACCCACTGCGGCGACGGCAGCCCAGCCTGCATTTGCATGGAGTATACGGTGCGGCCTCAAAAGGTGCTTCATTTCTCCCTCTCCCGTTTCGCTTTCACCCTGCTGTGCGCTCTGGTTTTGAGATTGGCGCATTTACGAGGCGAAAAGACACATCTCAATATCTATTGAATCTCCGGAACCTGACTCAGGACCTGCCGGGATACATTGCGGATTTGAGGATTATCGTCCGAGTTCGAAACCGAATACAAGACCTGGCGCACGCTGGTGTCGGCGTCGACAGGCTCAAGCAAACTGATGGCGTTGGATCGGATGCGCGGATCGTTGTCATTGAGCAGGGCTTCAAGCAGCGCGTTGCGGACGCGCACATCCTCTGCGACATAGGGCTGCAGGCCTTCAAGGGCTTTTTCGCGGACCGCAGCGCTCTTGTCGTAGCGCAGGGTAAGCATGAGCGCTTCGCGGATACCGGTAGGCTGGCAACTGTGGCCGGCGCGACACTCGTCGGCGAGCAGGGCGACAGAATCATCGCGAATGTCAGTCGAGGCCGGGTCCTCAGAGGCGACGACGAGCAACTGGCGAATCTGCGGATCGTCGAGCTTGCCCTGGATGTGACGCGGAACGAGCTGATTGTAGCTGACATCCACGAGCTCGCTGTTGGGATGGCGCACGATGGACGAGACGCTCACGCTGGAGAGGTCAGGCTGTGCAGGCGCTTGCGGGGTGCCGGCGGCAGTTGCTGTGTGGTTCGCGACTGTGCGCGCGGTGCGGCTCTGCGCGTATTCGTACTGGCCGAGAATGCCGGCTCCGGCGCCGACGACAAGCAGCAACACGGCTGCCACGGGAGCGCTTTGCAGGCTGGCGAAGTTGTTTACGATCCGCTGGCCCCAGCGCTCGTACCAGCGTTTGGGTGGGAGCGCATCCAGCGCTTCCTCAAGCCGAAGACGGGCCCGCGCCACGAGATTCGGCGCCGGTTCCACCGCCGGGTGCAGGCTGGCAAGCGTTTTTACGAGCAGGACCTGTTCGCGCTCTTTCTGGCATGCCTCGCAGCCCGCGATATGACGCTCGAGTTCATGCGCCTGATCGTCCGCGAGCTCTCCGTAGGCCGCTGTGACAATTCGTTCCTGTGCCAATTCGCAGTTCATGGTTACGTCCTTCAGCCTCAGAAATGCAGCTATCAGCTACCAGCTTTCAGCTCTTGCTTGCTGAATCTGAGCTCCTCGCCTAAACGAGGGGCCAGCGGCTAGTTTGTTACTTCAATTCCGCCAATTGCGATCTCAGTTTTTTGGTCGCTCTGAACAACGTGTTTTTGGCGGTTTCTTCCGTGGTATTCAACATCTCTCCAATGGTGCGCAGGCGGAGACCCTGATAATGCTTGAGTTCAAAAACCATCCGCTCGCGCGGTGTGAGCTTGCCGAGCGCGCCCTGAATCTTTTCGGCCAGCAGCTTGCGGTCGAGTTCACGCGCAGGATTGGAAAACGACCGCTCGTCAGAGACCGAGGCCAGCAGATCAATCTCGTCGCCGGCGCGGTCAACTACAACTGCGTGATCTTCGCGGCGGGTTTTGCGGCGGCGGAGCTGATCGAGACAGAGGTTGGTGACGATGCGGTAAATCCAGGTGTAAAAGGAGCACTCGAAGCGGAAGTTGCCGATGTATCTGTAGGCCTTGAGAAAGGCTTCCTGGTAGATGTCTTCTGCGTCGTGCTCGGAGCCGGTGAGGTGCAGCGCGAGACGCAGGACCTGATGCTCGTATTGCCGCACCAGCGCATCAAAGGCGGCGCGAGAGCCAGCCTGAGCTTCGCGGATGAGGTCCATCTCGGCTTCGCGGGCCTGAAGACGCTCCGGACCCTGGGACGTACCGTCCCGATTCATGCCGCCCATTGCCCTGGTCGCAGCCATCCCTGCTGAGGATTGTACCCTTCGGCCTGCAGGCCAGGCCATGGTTCCGGAAATCCGAGCCGGGGAAATGGGTAAACTCACCGCATCCGCTGCCATTCGATTTCTCCGCTCCGAGAGAATATATGCGTATTGGAGTAGACGCTGGGCGGCTGGAATGGTAATCGGGCAGCGGGTTACCGGCCTGGTTGAGGCGTTCGGGACTCCGGGCCAGAAGGCCGCTGCTCCCTCCGGTAGACTGAGAAGCGATGAACGGAAATCTATTTGGCGATGCGGGGCCGGCCGAGTCTACGGCGGGTTTGGGATGGTTTACGGCGCACTGCGACGGCGGGTCGAGGGGGAATCCCGGACCGGCGGGCTATGGGGCGGTGATCGAGGACCCGGAGGGCCGGGTGGTGGCGCGGCTGAGCGAGTACCTTGGCAGGCAGACGAATAACTATGCGGAGTATTCAGGACTGCTGGCGGTGCTGGAGTGGGCGCTCAAGAATGGAGTGCGCCAGTTGCGTGTGGTGTCTGACTCGGAGCTGATGGTGAACCAGATGAAGGGCCGTTACAAGGTGGGCAGCCCAAGTTTGCGGCCGCTGTGGGAAGAGGCGAAGCGGCGTGCGGCGCGGCTGGACCGGTTCGAGATGCGGCATACGCTACGCGGCGGCAACCAGGAGGCCGACCGGCTGGCGAATGAGGCGATGGATCGGGGGATGGGGAAGGCCGCGAGTCCGCAGGTCAGCCAGTCAGCGGGTCAGCCAGGCAAGCCTCAACAGTCCGGTCCGCGCCAGGTGCTGGAGGGGTATGTCAAGGATGGGGTCGTGCACCTGCTGAATGGGGAGTTACCGGATGGGGTGTTTGTGAAGGTGACGCGGGAATGAGTTGATCGGCCCAACAGAGTTTTCTACTGGACGCAGTCCATAGAGATGGCTCCGGATCGAGGCTGTACAACGTTACGCCCAATCTTCGCATCTAGGGGATAGTTCATAGTGTAGTGAGTGCCTTGGTTCTTTGCGTGTGCGAGAAAGACACACGGAGGAACATTATGTTTGAAAGCGAGTGTAAGACTTCGTCCCACCGCGTTATCTGGCAGCTGGTTCTTGTTCTCGGTTGCCTGCTTGCTGTCACCCTTGTTGTTGTAGCGTGCAGCAGCTCTACTACCGCAGCAACGACCTCCGGAATGGGAAAGGTGAGCGTAATGCTCAGCGATCCGGCGACCTGCCAGGCACCCGACGGACCTTTTTCCCACGTATATGTGACCATTACCGACGTTCAGGCAAATGTGAACGGCTCAGCGGGCAGCTCAGACAGCGGTTGGGTGGACCTGACGCCAGGGCTCGCAAAGGCTCCCATGCAGGTGGACCTGCTGGGACTGGCCAACAATCATTGCTTTTTGGCTACGCTGGGCGACGCGCAGGAACTCCAAGCCGGAAAATATCAGCAGATCCGGGTGATTCTGGCCAGCAACAGCACGACAGTTGCGAGCAACATGTGCGGCAGCTCGGCCAACTGCGTGATGCTGACAGCGGACACATCGAACACTCCGCATACACTGCAGCTTTCGAGCGAGGCACAGACGGGGATCAAGATTCCTTCAGGGCAGATCGCGTCAGGCGGGCTAACGGTTGCGTCAGGCCAGACGGCGGACCTGGATATCGACTTCAACACATGCGAGTCGATTGTGCAGGAAGGCAACGGGCAATATCGGCTGAAGCCGGTTCTGCATGCGGGCGAGGTGAGTACGACGTCGACCTCGATTAACGGAAAGATCGTGGACAAGGCTACAGGGAATCCGGTGAGCGGATCGGTGATGGTGGCCCTGGAGCAGAAGGACGTCACAGGCATAGACCGTGTGGTGATGTCGACGATGGCGGGAACGGACGGCTCGTTTGTGTTCTGCCCATTGCCTACCGGGACTTATGACGTGGTTGTCGTGGGAACGCGCACGGATGGCGTCGAGTATGCGCCGGTGATCGTAACCGGCGTCGCCACGGGAAGTACGGCAGGCGCTGTCGACCTGTACCTGCCGGCGGTGACGGCGACAAGTTCGGCCGCGCTGACCGGGCTGGTGACATCACAGAACAGCGCAATGGCCGGAACGGTGGCGGATGTGCAACTGAGCGCGCTCGAGACGGTGAACTCAGTGCAGTACACGATTCCGCTGCCGCCGACATCGAGCCAATCCTCAGCCGTGCTGGTTGTGGAGACGGCTGCTTCGACAGCTTCACTGACCTGCCCGACAGGGACAGACTGCGCGGCCTATACGATGCAGGTTCCGTCCTCCGGAGCGTATGCAGGAGCATGGGGTGCAAGCGGCACGACCCTGACACAAAGCTCGGCGCTGGCAAGTTATGCGGTGGACGCGATTGCGACGGTGCCTTCCTCGGGCGGTACACTGGACTGCTCGCCGTCAGACATTACATCAACATTGAACGCACTGACGGGCGTGGGACCATTCAGCATTTCGTTCCAGAACATTGGATTTGTGCAGTGCCAATGATGATGGATTAAGAAAAGCAAAAGAGCCGGAGCTTGATGAAAGCTCCGGCTCTTTTTGCGTGCAGCCAACTTATGCCTTGCGGCCGAGGTCGTTGCGCCACGTGTGGCCGGTGGCTTCGAGCAGGTGGTCGGCGCATTCGGGGCCCCAGGTGCCGGCGAAGTAGTTGGGAAAGACCTGAGGCTTCTTGGCCGCCCATGCCTGCAGGATGGGCGTGTAGAGCGCCCAGGTGGTCTCCACCCCGTCACGGTGAGAGAACAGCGTCTGGTCGCCGAGCATGGCGTCGAGCAGCAGACGCTCGTAGCCGTTAGCGCTGGATTTGCCAAAGGCCGTCTCGTAGTCGAAGTCCATGGTGACGGGGCAGACGGACATCTGCGAGGTGGTGGGGACTTTTGTGCCGAAGCGCAGGGCGATGCCTTCGTCAGGCTGGATGCGGATGGTGAGCAGGTTGGGCTCGATGCCTTTGCAGGGGCCGTCGGCCTGGAGACGATTGAAGATGAGCAGCGGCGGCTGCTTGAACTGGATGCTGATCTCGGTGGCGCGCTTCTTCATGCGCTTGCCTGCGCGGAGATAGAAGGGAACTCCGGCCCAGCGCCAGTTTTCAATTTCCAGACGCAGCGCGGCGAAGGTCTCAGTGCCGGACTCGGGGTTGACGCGCTCCTCATCACGGTAGCCGACGACGTGCTCGCCGTTGACGATGCCGGGACCGTACTGGCCGCGTACGGTGTTGGTAATGGGGATGGGAGGAATGGCCTGCCAGACCTTGAGCTTTTCGCGGCGGACGCTGTCAGCGTCAAAGCTGGACGGCGGCTCGACGGCGACGAGCGAGAGCACTTCCATCATGTGGTTCTGCACCACGTCGCGGAGCGCTCCGGCCTTCTCGTAGAACGGCCCGCGACCTTCTACGCCGAGGGTCTCGGCCACGGTGATCTGGACATGGTCAATGAAGTTGCGGTTCCAGACCGGCTCAAAGATGCCGTTGGCGAAGCGGAAGACGAGCAGATTCTGCACGGTTTCTTTGCCGAGATAATGGTCAATGCGG